>DATAVV010000336.1:0-31103 GCA_036267555.1 Streptosporangiaceae bacterium
GAGGTATTCGAAGATCCGCGCGAACAGCGCCAGCGAGCTGATCACGGAGACGCCGGTGTTGAGCAGGCCGGTCAGCGGCCGGAAGAGGCCGTTTTGCAGGGTGGTGAAGGCGACCAGGGTGCCGATGGTCATCGCGCCGGCCGTGATCGGCAGCCCGGCGGCCAGGTAGATGATCGCCGGGATCGCGGCGAAGATGATGCTCATTGAGGCCATCCGCCAGCGCCCGGCGAGCTGGGAACGCAACTCCAGGTCGATGAGGCGGGCCGAGGAGGCAGTGAACCGCTGCACCAGGGACGGGCCGGTGCCCATCGTCTTGGCCAGCTGGATGCCGTTGATCGACAGCCCTTCCTCGATGGTGACGTTGAGGTTGGCCAGTTCCCGCTGCTGCTCGGTGGTAATGGCCCGGCGCATGCGGGCCACCTTGCGGCTCAGGTAGATCGCCGGCGGCATGACGACCAGCGAGATGAGGGAGAGCCGCCACGACAGGGCAATCATGGCGACGGCGGTGGCTACCGCGGTCGTCAGGTTGGACGCGATGGAGGTCGCGGTCGAGGTCACGACCGACTCCATGCCGCCGATGTCGTTGGTGATACGCGACTGGACCTCGCCGGTGCGGGTGCGGGTGAAGAAGGCCATCGACTGCCGCTGCAGGTGGCCGAAGACGCTGGTGCGCAGCCCGTGCATGATCTGCTGGCCGACCTTGGTGCTGATCCAGGTCTGGATCACCCCGAAGGCGGTGGTGACGGCGGCGATCCCGATCATGCCCGCCACCAGCAAGGCCAGCAGCCGCACGTTCCTGTCCGGGAGGGCGACGTCGATAACCGCGCGAAGCAGGAACGGCGAGGCCACTCCGACGACAGAGGACGCGGCGATGATGGCGGTGACGATGGCGAGCTGCCATCGGTACGGGGTGAACAGCCGGCCGATGCGGCGCAGGGACACCTCGCGGGCCTGCGCCTTCTCCGCGGCCGTGACCGTCTTCGGGCCGCGAGTCCGGCCACCGCTGCTGATGTCTCGATTTGTGGATGGTGACGCCAAAGAGTTGCTCGATTCTGTCGGGCGGGCCGGCGCTCGGATCCGCGGCCCGGGAGGAAGTCTATTGCTGAGGTAACCTCAACTTGAGGTTACAACAGCAATCGTTGATAGGCTATTCCGGTGACCCAGGATGGCGGCACCACGGGCCGGGGCGACGGCAGCGGTGACGAGACGCTGTCGGAGGCATTCTGGTCCGTCGCACGCCAGCTGCGGCACACCTCCCAGGAGACGCTGGCTCCCTGGGACATCACCCCGGCCCAGTTGCGGGCCCTGCGCGTGCTGATGCGCCGCGGGGTGATGCGCCTGTCGGAGCTTTCTGATCACCTGCACATCGCGGCCCGCTCGGCCACCGAGGTCGTCGACGCCCTCGAAGCCCGGGGCCTGGCCGGACGGCGGGCCGACCCCGACGACCGGCGGGCCACCCTGGTCGAGGTGACCGAGCACGGGACCAGCGTCCTGGAGGCGATCCGCGCGGCCCGCGGGACCGAGGCCGAGCGGGCCTTCGACCGGCTCACCCCGGCAGACCGTGCCGACCTCGCCCGCATTCTCCGCGAACTCCGGGACTGATCCGCTACGTCGCGGCTCCCGTTCCGGGACGGAGCCAGTTCTTAGCCGGCGGGATATCCCGGGGGTTACAGGGTCACGCCGGTCAGCGCGGCGCAATATCTGAGCAGCCGGTCCTGGGTCTTGAGATCGCGGGCGGCGGGGTGTGCCGTGCGGCAGGGTGACCGAGTGCCCGTCGCCGGCCAGCAGCCTGGCCGCCATCAGTCCCAGGCCCTCAGTGGAGCCGGTGATGAGCACGCGTGACATCAGCAATTCCCTTCGGCCGGGACCCACGCAGCGGCGGTCCTTGGCCGCACGAGTCTCCTCCGTTCACTCTCCGTCCGGCCCCGGGATACTCCCGGGGCCGGAGCAGGAGACGGCGGTGACGGGCGCTCAGTCGACGTTCAGCGCGTTGTCATCCTCGAAGAAACTGGTGTCGTCACCGCCGCCGAGGGTCTCGGTGCCGGTGAACTTGATCGTGATCGTCTGGCCGATATACGAGGCCAGTGAGAACGAATGCTCCACGTACCCGGTGCCCGCGTTCTGGTTGGACAGGGTGCTGAGCGTGGCCAGCACCGTGCCGCTGGAGTTCAGGACCTGCGTGGTGAACGTGTCGGAGGCGCTGGCGGTGGCGGCATTGGAATCGATGTAGAGCCAGAACGACAGCGTGGCCGTCGTGCAGGTGGCCGGGATCGTGACGGCCTGGGACAGCGTGTCGCTGTGCTTGCCGCTGTAGCCGTCCAGCCAGGCGAGGTACGGGTCGGACGTGGGATAAGAGGGGTGTGACGTCGACGCGCTGGTCAGCACGCCCGACGACGCGGACCACGGGGAGAGGCTGCCGGACTGGAACCCGCCGTTCTGGATGAGCTGCTGGGCGCCGCAGCCGCCGGCCGAGCCGGAGTTGACCGTCCAGGTGAAGGTGGCGCTGCCGCTGGCGCCGGTGGTGTCGGTGGCGGTCACGGTCACGCTGGAGGTGCCCGCGGTGGTCGGGCTGCCGGAGATCAGGCCGGTCGAAGAGCCGATCGACAGGCCCGCGGGCAGGCCGGCGGCGCTGTAGGCCAGGGTCTGGCCGGACGCCGAGTCGGTCGCCGCGATCTGCAGGCTGGCCGCGGTGCCGACGGTGCCGGTCTGGCTGCCCGGGCTGGTCACCGTCACCGTGTTACCGGTCGAGCCGACGTTCCAGGTGAAGGTCGCCGACCCGGTCGGGCCGGTGGAGTCGGTGCCGGTCACGGTCACGCTGGACGTTCCGGCCTTGGTCGGGGTGCCGGAGATCACGCCGGTCGAAGAGCTGATCGACAGGCCCGCGGGCAGGCCGGCAGCCGCGTAGGACAGGGAGCCGGTCGCGGTGTCCTCGCCCTGGATCTGCAGGTTGACCGCGGCGCCGACCGGGGTGGCCTGGGTGCCGGGGCTGAAGATGGCCACCTTGCCGGTGCTCGACCCGGTGAAGTCCGCGTTGAACGCCGACTCCAGGCCGCTCACCACGCCGGAATCGGTGGTGATCAGTCCGAGTTCCCGGTTGTCGTTCAGCGAGTTGCTGGAGAAGTTCTCCGAGCCGGCGAACGCCTTGGCCGTCGATGTGCCGTAGTCGGCGATGACCGTCTTGGCGTGGATGTAGAAGCCGGTCGAGGATGAGTACCCGGTGTATTTGCCGCCGGCCGCGGTGATCTCGTTGAGCTCCGAGGTGTAATCCGACGGGTCCTCGATGACGACCCGGACGGTCACGCCTCGCTTCTCGTCGGCCACGATCGCGTTGACCAGCGTGGTGTCGCTGAACTCCTCCTGCTCGATGTCGAGACTGTGGCTTGCCCCGTTGATCAGCGCCAGCAGGTGGCTCTGCGAGTCGGTGGGCGACCACACCAGGTCATCCCCGTCGGACGGGGTGATCGAGGTATGCGCGTAGTCGGCGTTGAAGACCGCCACGATCGCCGCCACGTCGCTGGCGTCGGTGTCGAAGACCCCGAAGTCGCGGGAGGTGGCGTAGTAGGTGGTGTCGAAGTTGCCGGTGCTGATGTACGACTCGTCGTTGTTGACGGTGATCGTCTTTTGATGGGTGTAGGTGAAGGACGTGGACGACCAGACCACCCCCACCCCGCCGGCCGTCAGGACGTTGTAGGCGGCAGTGTCGTACGACTTCTGCGCCTGGTCCATGATCACCCGGACGTTGACACCCGCCTTCTCGCGACTGACCAGATCGTTCTCCAGGGTGGTGTCCTTCAGCTCGTAGATCGTCACATCGATCGAGCTGGTGGCCGAGTTGACGAAGCTGTAGATCGCGTTTTCACCCTGGTCCGGGAGGGTGACCAGGGAGACGTCGCTGCTGGCGGCGTGGGCTGTGCCGACGCCCGACAGCCCGCTCATGGTGGCGAGCATGGCTGTGGCGACGGCGAGTGAGACGCGGCGCATGCCGGTCCGGGGCATACCGACCTCCTGGCGGGTGGAGCAAAAGGTCCTAAACACTGGCCACACCGAACATAAGGTGCATCGCCTGAACGCGATAGGCCCCAGTTAGTGACACGGCAGTGAACAGCCGGCCCGGGCCAGGGTCAGCCGGCAGCCAGGTCGCGCTGATACCAGGTGCCTGACTTACCGCCGATGTCGGCCGGGCCGGCCGGGCCGGCCGGGACGAAGCCGGCCTTGGCCAGCACCTTCTGGGACGCGACATTCTGGTGGGAGGTGGCCGCCCTGATTGTGCGCAGCCCGTGCCGCGCCGCCGCCAGCCGGCACAGCTCCCGGACGGCCGCGGTCGCCACGCCGCGGCCGGCGACGTGCTGCGCGACCCGGTAGCCGAGGTCCGCGGCGCCGCCCTCGAAGCGGTACAGGTTGAACCGGCCCAGGACCGAGCCATCCTCGGCGACGAGCACATAGAAGGCGCAGGTGCCGGCCTCCTGCTCAGCCAGCAAGGCGTTGTGCCGGTCGGTGAACTGGTCGAAGAACTCGTCGCCGCGGTCGGAGATCGAGGCGGCGAAGTAGGCGCGGTTCGCCAGCTCGAAGGCCAGGACCGCCGGGGCATGGTCGGCACGCAGCCGCTGCAAATCGGGCACCGCCCGACTCTACCCAAATGGTGCGCCGAGGCCACCTCAATTTCCGCCAGGCCGGGCCGACTTTGGCAGTCTGGGTCCAAGCCGACGGAGATAAAGAATTACGACGTCTTACTGATACTCTTCGGTCAAAGGGATCCTGGCAAATAGCGTGACAGGATACCTGGTTAATTCCCGATAGGTCTCCATACGACCGGAAAAGGGCGATGATCCGATGACTACCCATTTTCAGACCGATGGCGGAATATCCACTGCTTATCTGGTCAACCAACTCGCCGGCAACGGCCAGTCGGTTGACAATCTCGCCTTCATCACGTCCCTCACCAGCGGGAACCTTGAGCTCCTGGCCCGCGGCGGTGCTGGCACATTCCTGAAGCTGAACTATCTCGACGCCACCGGCACCGAGCGCACCGGCCTCGCCATAACGACGGGGACGACTACCCCGACCGTCTCCATTGCCCCCGAAGCAAACGGCGTGGCATCCCTGGACCTGGAAAACAACGACCTGGTCGGCGTCGAAAATGTCATACCGTCGCCTGACAGCCATAACCAGATGAACCTTGACGGACTGCTCGCCTTCACACCGCAATCAGCGCCGGCCACCCCGGCCAGCGGAGGCGTTCTTTACGTTGACTCCGCAGACGGCTCCCTGAAATTCAAGGGCAGCCACGGGACGGTTACCACCATCGCGGTCCGATGACGTAACGCGGCCCGGGCGCGCCGGGCCCCTCCGGTCACCAGACCTGGCGGGCGACCTCCCCGACCAGTTCGAGCTTGCGCTGCTGGGTGTCCTGGCTGATGAGGTTCGCCCCGATCGAGACCGAGGAGAACCCGCACTGGGTGGACAGCCCGAGGCGCTCGAGATCGACGTAGCGCGCCGCCTCGTTGATCCGCCCGATGAGCACGTCGGCGGCCTCCACCTCCACGCGCTTGCTCGATACCAGGCCGAGGATCACGCGCTTGTCGTCCGGAACGTTAGCCCCCGTTCAACCTGCTGTCGGTCCCCTTCCTGCTGGAGTTGTTCCCGTCGGCGACGGCCGTGGTCATCATGCGCCACCCGGTGCACGTCGCCGCCTCGCATCAGGATCAGTCCTGGGCGCCGTCCACTCTCGACGGCGTGCTGGGCTGGCTGCAGCCGATCTATCAGCGGTGGCTCGCGCAGCGCCCGGCGCTGCTGGAAGACGAGCGCTACGTCGAGGTGAAGGCCGAGGCCCTCGCGGCCGGCTGGCCCGAAAGCCGCCGCGGGCTATTCGCCCGGCTCGGGCTGCCCGACGCCGACACGGCGAGCACGTTCACCGCCAGCCGCCTTTCCAGCCGTAACGCGGCATTCACCGACTCTGAACGCGCCCAGGTACTCAGCCGCCTGGGATTCGCCGTCGACGAACTCGGCTACGAAAGGTAACTCCGCCGCACTCCGCCAGCGCCCGGCCGCGGGCGTGATCTAGGCCAGGCCGACGGCGATGGCGTGCAGCGCCAGGCCGACGCCCGCGCCTACCACGGTGCCGTTGATGCGGATGTACTGAAGATCGCGTCCTAGCAGCAGTTCAAGCTGGCTTGACGTCTGGGCCGCGTCCCACCGCTGGATGGTCCCCGTGACCAGGCCAGCGAGCTCGTCGTGGAACTGGTCGGCAAGTGCCCTGGCGCCTGAATCGACGATACGCAGGAGGCTCTCCTGGAGGCGCCGGTCTGATCCGAGGCGGCGGCCGGCTGCCGTCAGCGCGCTGGCCAGCCCGCTGCGCAGCTCAGAGTCCGGGTCGGCGGCCTGGGTCCGCAGCATGTCCTTGGCATGACTCCACAGCGACGAGGACCAGTCCCGCAACTCGGCGCTGGCCAGGACGTCGCGCTTGAGGCGCTCTCCGCGCTCGCGCAGCTCGGGAGATGTCTCGAGGCGGTCAGGGAGGCTAGCGATCCACGCGTCGAACTGACGCCGGGCCTCGTCGCCCGGATCGGCTGCCATCGCCGCCAGCCGCTGGCGCAGGCGGGCGTGCAGGCGGTCGAACACCCGCCGGTAAACGGTGTCCGGCACCCAGCGGGGTGACTCGGCCTCGAACAGGTCACGAAGCTCGGTGTAATGATCGGCGAGATAGCGATCGGCACCGGACACGATGGCGGTAAACAGCCCGGCGTGGTGGCCTCCCGCGGTGATAACCCGCAGGGCCCGCCCAGCCAGCGGCGCCACCTCGATGGCCTCTATCGCCCGGGTCAGTTCGGCGGTGAGTATCCGCTGCGCATCCTCATCCCGCAGAGCCTCGGCCAGCGTGACCGCCAGATCCGCGGCGTGACCAGCGAAGCCGGCCGCGTTGGCGTCGTCGGCCAGCCAGGCCGCCAGGCGGGGAACGAAGCGGGCGGAGCGTATCCGCTCCGCGACAACATCGGCGTTCAGGAAGTTCTCCTGCACGAACTGGCCGAGAGTGGCCGCGAACTGGTCCTTGCGCTCGACGATCAGCGCGGTGTGCGGGATCGGCAGGCCCAGGGGCCGGCGGAACAAAGCCGTCACCGCGAACCAGTCCGCAACACCTCCGACCATGGCCGCCTCGGCACCGGCCTGCACGTAGCCAAGCCCGGTCCCGCGGGCGCCGGCCACCGTCACGGCCACGAACACAACCGTCACCCCGGCAAGCAGGGCGGTCGCCCGCCGGCGCGCCGCGGCCAGGCGGCGCGCCCGCATTTCCGCCGACTCGTGCCCGGGCGCGGATACCGGCGATGCCGCCATCGTCACGGCAGGTTCCATCTGGCAGCCCCCGGTCAGGCCGCGGTGCAGGGCAGCAATCCGCAGCCGGTCAGACGAGCGGTCGTCTCCGCAAATCAGCCCCAGTCTTGCAGGATCTACATCATCACCCGCATCAGGAGCATCCCGGCCAGATCTGAGCGTCCGCGGAACGTACCGGGCTCTGCGAGCCCAGTCTCAGTACCAGGCAGGCCGCGAAGGACAGCCCCTCCGCGGTTGCCAGGTGTTGCCGTCGAGCCTGCCGGTCAGGCGGCGTGGGTCTCGAAGCCGACCGAGCCTAGGTCGTGGCCGGGGGTAAGGCCCACGTCGGCGGCGAGAGCAGCGGCGAGGCGGCGGAGAAGGGCGATGGTGGGCTCGGTGCCGCCTTCCTCAATGCACTCGACCTCGTTTGCCAGCATGACGAGCTGACGGCAGGCGAATCGCGCCCGGCCGAGGGCATGCAACGCGGGTGTCGACGTTCTTGGTGCCGCCGGGGTGGGGCCGCCTCCCGTTCCTGGCCGTCACCGACACCAGCGACTACAACCTGCCCCGTTTCGAGGGCAGATGGGACGACGCCGGGGCTCGATGTCGACGTGGACCGAGGTGTCGCGACCTATCCCCAGCCGCTGCCCGGCGAGGACGACCGGGCCGGCCGGGGAGCGACCGAAGGAACGTCCGCGTATGCATCGATCGCCGCGCTGCCGTCGGCCACCGTCGCGGTCCGGCGGGGCGACGACGCTCTCCGAGGCCAACCACCTCGCCTGGCTGGAGGGCCGTTCACCGAGGGCCTGCGCGCGCTTGAAGAGCGCGGCGGCGGGTGAGCGAATCGGGACCACTGATCGCCAAGATCGCCGCGGTCGCGCGGATCGGCGGATGTCGGGGGTCGTGCGACCGTCGAGCCGTCAGAGTTTGGTCAGCTTGGCGTAGGGCGTCATGATCCGCCTACGGCACGAACCGAAATCCACGACCAGGGTGGCGTCAACCTCGACCTCGATCACCCGGCCGAGGCCGTACCTGTCGTGGGTAACCTGATCCCGCACGGCGAACTGCTCGACAGGCGGAGCGGCGGGTGGGGGGCCGAAGGGGCTAGTGGGCAAGTAGCGCCGGGACGCGGCGCGGGCTGTTTTCATCACTACCAGTATGCGCCTGCCAGGCAGCATGTGCGTGCCAGGTCGCTCAGCACTGGTTCGCCCGGGCAAGGCCGAACAGGTTGATTTGGTACCCCGATGAAGCTCCCGTTCACCAACGATGACTTGTGGACTTTCAGCCTTTCGATCGCGAGATCCCCATACGCGCGGGATCGGGGCAGGCACGGCCATCCGGCTGCTCCGGTCTGGGACGCCTCCGTCCTGAGTTGAGGGGGGTTAACCCCCCTACGGAATGGGAGACCTCCCGGATGGCCTGACACGATGCATCGCGTCTAGCGTGGTGTACGTGATCATCATGATCGTGACCGCGCTGACCGCCGCCGTCCTGTACGGGACCGGGGCGGCGGTGCAGCAGCGGCAGGCGGCCGCGGCACCTCAGGCGGCGGCGGGACGGCCCCGGCTGTTGTTCCTGCTGGCACGCCAGCCCTTGTGGCTGCTGGGAATCGCCGTGCAGGTCGGCGGATTCGCGGCGCACGCGGCTGCGCTGAGATCGGGGGCGCTCGCGACCGTGCAGATGCTGGTGTCCGCCGAGCTAGTCGTCGCGGTGGTCATCGTCCGCGTCTGGTCGGGACGCCCGCTGGGCCGGGCCTCGTGGGCCGCGGCTCTGACCGTCGTCGCGGCCGTCGCGGTGTTCCTGGCGCTGGCCTCGCCTGCCCACCCTCACGCGGCTGGCCACCCGGACTACGTCATGGCGGCGGGTCTGGGCGCCGCCGTTACGGGGGCCGGCGCGCTGGCCGTCGCCGCCGCGGGCCTGCGTGCCGCGGGGCGGCGCCGCGCGGTCCTGCTGGCCGTGGCGGCGGGGCTGGCGGATTCCTGCTCGGCGGTGGTGACCATGGCGTTCTCCCGCGTGGCGAGCCACGGCCTGGCCGCGCTGCCCGCCTCCTGGACCGTCTACGCCCTGGTCGCGTGCGGGGCGGGTAACGTGCTGCTCACCCAGACCGCCTACCAGGCTGGCCGGCCCATGGTCACGCTGCCGATCATCGCCGCGATCACCCCGGTGGCCAGCGTGGCCGTCGGCATCGGCCTGCTCGGGGAGGCACCCCGCACCGGCGTGGCAGGCGCAATCGCCGCCGGCCTGGCCGTGCTCGTCACCAGCCTCGCGCTCGCCCGCCTCGCCCGCTCGGTCCCCCACCCCGAGCCCCGGGTGATGAGCCGGCGGACGGAAAGCGTGGTGGCCTGACGGTGCTGATCGCGGCAGCCTCGTCCTTTCAGCCTGAACGATCAGGCATCGGCTCTGACAGCGCTGCCCGCCACTGGGGCGCGTCGAAGGGGTCGGCAAAGTACTGGGTCTCATGGGCGACGAGGCCGCCGGAGAACTCCATGATGCTCACCGAGTCGGTGGGCACGCCGTCGTAGGTGATCACGCACTCGCTCACCCACAGGTCCCCGTGGCCGCTGATCCGCTGCACGGTGAAGTGCCGCTTCGCCGGATGGCCACCGCGTTGCGCCGCAATGGCCGCGCGACCACGGAACCGTTCCCCCGACTGCGGGTAATCCAGGATTGCGTCCGCCGCGTAGATGGCGTGCTCGGCCTCGCTGTCCCCCTGCTCGGAGGCCCGCCAATGCTCCATGATCATGGCCCTGGGCTGAGCGTCACCGGCCATCGTCTCGCTCCTCAAGTCCGGCGGGCGGCTCCGCTGTCGCAGCTGGGACCGTCATTCGTCTACGCGCCATTGAAGTTATCCCAGGAGCAGCAGCACAGGAAGCTGACACCGCGTCGCCCAGCGTTACAGCATGGTTTACTAACCTCGGCCGCCTTGGCGCCGTTTTGCGCCGGTTAGTACGCCGACGGGTCTGGCGTCCGTGGAGGGCAGGATCGGTGGAGTTCGAGCGGTCACGCGTGGACGGGGTGCCCGTCTTCTGGACGGAGTCCGGCGACGAGATGCTGGCCGGACTGGTGTTCCGCGTCGGGCGGGCGGACGAGAGCCTGGCCCGGGGCGGCATCACGCACCTGGTCGAGCACCTGGCACTGTACCCGCTCGGAGTGGACGGCGAGGCCGGCGGCCGGCGGCCAGGGATGACCGGTCCGCTGTTCATCGAACGCTACGGCGCGGATACCTACGGGCTCCCTTCTTATCCGGAGTACGGAATCAACGCGGTCCAGGCGCCCGGCCTGAAGGCGTGGGCCGACCGTTACTTCACCCGCGGCAACGCCGCGTTGTGGGTCGCCGGAGGTCCGCCTCCGGGCGGGCTCGTGCTGGACCTGCCGGACGGGCCCGCGGTGCCCGCACCCCAGCCGGGTGGCAAGCCGCCCCCGACGCCCGCCCACGCGAACGCTCCGGTGCCGGGGGACCAGCCGGCGAACGCGCGCGGCGGGCTGGCTGCTCATGGAGCCGGTGCCCTCGTTGATAACCGGCGTCGCCCCGGTCATGGCCGTCCTGGTCGTGCTGGCCATCGTGGCACCCCCGACGGGACCGCAACCGCCGCGCTCCTGGTTTTCGGGCTGATCCTCGGAGTGTCGGCCGCCTTGTTCGCCCGGGCGCGCCTCTTGATCCGCGCCGCTCAGCAGAATCCCCGAAAGTACTGACAGGCTCCGCCTGATGCTGGACGGTGCCCGGATCGCGGAAGAATTCGGCCTCGGCCCGCCGCTCGGCGTGACGCCGCTGGCTGGCGGCCATCCGGATGTCAGGCGGCTGACGACCGCGCGCGGGACGTTCGTCGTCAAGCCGGCCTATGACACGGCCAAGGCAGAGCTGTACGAACTGGCCGCCGGGGCGCTCAGCGCGGCCGGCATCCGGCAGGCCCAGCCCCTGCGGACCACGGCCGGCTCGCTGGCCAGCGAGTCCGGGCACACCGTCCAGGAGTTCCTGCCCGGCCGGATATGCCTCCAGCCGACCAAGGCGCAGACCACCGCGACGATGCGCCACCTGGGCGCCTTCCATGCCGCGCTGGGACAGGTCCCGGTCCCGGCCGAGCTGCATGCCGAGAGAACGGTATGGGATCGCGTAGCGTCAGCCGAATACCTGGTAACCGCGCTCCCAGGCCTGCTGCGCAGCCACGGCCCGCCCGGCAGCGCCGGTCAACACGACATGATCTCGGCCGCGCTCGGCCAGGTCGAGCTGGCCCTGCCGCAGATGCGCCAGCTACCCCGTCAGCTCGTGCACGGCGATATCGCCCCCGATAACGTGCTCATGCACGGCAGCGACGTAGTCGCCATCATCGACTTCACCCCGTTCTTCCAGCCCGTCCTGTTCGCCGTGGCCACGGCCGTGTACTGGTACCACGTCCACGGCCGGCGCCGACTGGAGCCCGCAGGCATCAGCGCGAGCCTTGCCGCGGCCGGGCACCGGCCATGGACCGCCGCCGAACGCCAGGCCTGGCCCGCCATGCTCGCCCGCGAAGCACTCAGGCGCCTCGCTACCCCGCTGGCCCTCGCCGCCCAGACCGGCACCGGGCCACCGGCGCGGACCGGCGCGAGATACCGGGCGGTCCTGTCGATCATGGATTCCTGGCCGCGGCTCGCGGCGCTCGGCTGCTGACGAGCTCGTAGACGTTGCCGTCGGGTCCCCGGAAGTGCTGCCAGGTCGGTCCGGTTACCGCGGCACCGTTGGGCGCCCAGACCCGAGGGAACCCACCTGATCTGCCCATTTACACGAAATCGTCCGGGGGCGTACTGTGAGACCGCTGCCCCGGACCTTGGCAGCTGCACCCGCGCGATAACGCGAGCGGCGCCCCGATCCGGAGTTTTCTTGCGAAACGACCAGCGCCGCGAGGCGCAACCGGCACCAAGCTCGGCGTCGGTCACCCCGGAGCGGTCCGCAGCGGCGGGAGCCGGCGGGCGGCACGGGGGCCAAGGGCAGCCGTCGGCGACGGCCGGGGCCGGGCCCCGGGTCGGCCGGAAGGTCCTCCGCACGGCCGTGTCGGTCGTCGTTATCGCGGCCACCTTCGGCCTGGCCCTCCCCCGGATCGCGTCCTACCACAGCGTGTGGGAGAGCCTGCAGGCGATGACCTGGCTCTACGTCGTGCTCATCGGCGTCGCGGCCACCGCCAGCCTGGTCTCGTACTGGTTCGGAATCTGCGCGGTGCTGCCGTCGCTGCGGCTGCGCGAAGCAGCGGTGCTCAATCTCAGCTCGAATGCCGTGGCCAACACCTTGCCCGCCGGAGGCGCCCTCGCCATGGGGGTCAGCTGGGCGATGCTGTCCGGCTGGGGCGTGGGCACGGAAGAATACGTGCTGTACACCCTGGTGTCGGGGATCTGGAACGTTTTTGCCCGCCTGGGCCTGCCGGTCCTCGCGCTGCTGGCCTTGCTGACCGTCGGCAGGCCTGATGCGGTCCTGGTCGGCGCGGCGGCCGCGGGCCTGGCCCTGCTCGCCGCCGCAGCGGCCGGGCTCGGGCTGCTGATGCACAGCGAGCGGTTCGCGTTCCGCGCGGGCCAGGTGCTGCAGCGAGCCGCCGCCTTCGCCTGGCGGCTGGCCCGCCGGCCGGCGCCCTCCCGCGTCGCCGAATCGCTGACCAGCTTCCGCGGCCGGGCGGCCGGGCTCATAGCCGCGCGCGGCTGGCGGATCACCGTTACCACGGCCGCGGCCAATCTCGTCTTGTGGCTGGTGCTGCTGGCGTGCCTGCGCGGCACCGGCCTGTCGCAGGCCCAGGTGTCCTGGCAGACCTCCCTGGCGGCGTTCGCGTTCGTCCGGCTGCTGACCGTGCTGCCCATTACGCCCGGCGGTCTCGGGATCACCGAGCTTGGCCTGGTGGGCGTCCTGGCCGCCGGCGCCGACCACCGGATCGGCGCGCAGGTCACCGCCGCCGTGCTGTTGTGGCGGGCCGTCACCTTCCTGCCGCCCATTCCGCTCGGCGCGGCCGCCTTCCTGGTGTGGCGGCACGCACCCGCGCTCATCCGCCCCGCCCCGGCCCCTGCTACCGCTCCGGTGCCCGCCCAGGTGATCTAGCCGACTGCTCCTCTTGGGGGCCGGGACGACGGCCGGATCACCGTTATGGGCGATTCTGATGGCGCCGTCCAGCGTCTTCGCCGGACCCTCGCTCCCTTTTACCAAGCGGAGGCGGTACCCGGGTTGATCAGCAACCGAAGCCTGGCGAACGGACGCCTCCAGCGTGCCATCCGGGCGATACGGGCGGTGGCGATCGCCTTGAGCACTGCCTCTTGGTGATCGCGGCTGTGCGCTTCGCGCCCTGAGCGCCAGGTCCGCCAAACCTGGTCACGGAGCCGCTTAGGGACCTGGTACCAGTCGCGGCGGCACATCAGCCGAGTTCGGTCGATCTCATCACCGCAGCCTGGCACCGGGCATCGGCCGGCGGGCAGCGGTAACCCCGTCGGCTGGCCGCCGGGTCCTCGCCCGCGCCCCCTTGGTAACGCTGCCAGGTTCCGGCGTTCCGCCTGCTGGGTCGTCATGGGCATATCTCCTCGCATAGTTCATTAATGCCAACACCACATGATGCGACTGGCATTCCTGGCTGGCCGGAGATGGAAGGGAACCGCGATGACAGTTGACGGGCGCCGTGATCAAGTGAGCGGGAAGCCGGGGGCAGGCGCCCTCGGCGCGGCCACCGGACTCCGTTCGACCGTCGCGCTGGCCGCCCTCGTAGTGCGGCGCGACGACGGCCTGCCCGCTGCCTTGCGGCATCAACCTCGTCGCCGAGTCTGGCACCGCGCCGCCGCCTGGTTCACCGGGCGTCGCGCACGCCTCAGCGCTTGACGAAACATATGAATGTTTGTTTAATTCGTACATGGGGCGCATCCCGGGCGTTACTGCTGCTGAGACTCGTGAGCGCCTGCTGCGCGCGGCGGCCGACGTGTTCGCTGAGCGCGGGTACGACGGGACGCGCGTGGCGGACATCGCGGCGGCCGCCGGGGTGAGTAACGGGGCGTTGTACGCGCACTTCGCCTCGAAGGCGCAACTGCTCGTGGGGGCGCTCCAGACCCACGGGCGGCGGCTGCTCGCGGAGGCGTTCGCCGCCGATCCTGACCGGTCGGTCACCGACGTTCTGCTGCTGATCGGCCGGTGGCTCCCCCGCCGCCGCGACGCGCGCGGCTATCTGATCGTGGAAGCGCTGGTCGCGGCGCGACGGGACGAGGACGTGGCCCGGCCGATGCGCGATTACATCGGTGAGCGGGGCAGCATGCTGGCCGAGCTTGTGCGGTTCGCCCAGGCCGACGGCGAACTCGACCCGGCGCTGTCGCCGTGCGCTCTCGCTCACTTCTGCCTGCTGCTGGCGATGGGCAGCGCGCTGATCACGCCGGACCTGCATGCGGTGGGCGAAGAGGAATGGGCCGCGCTGCTCGCCCGCGTGGTGAGCGCCCTGGCCCCGGCCCTCCTGGCACAGACGAAACAGGCCGCACAGAGGGCAAAGACGGGAACGACGCCGTGAAGATTCAGATTAACCCCGAGTCCTGTCAGGGACATGGCCGCTGTTACGACCTGGCCCCTGACCTGTTCGGCGATGACGACGAGGGCTACGGGCAGGTCCTGGGCGACGGCGTCGTGCCGCCCGGCCAGGAGCGCGAGGCCCGTCTGGCCGTGTCGAACTGCCCCGAGCGCGCGATCGAGATCCTCGAGGAGCTGACATGACCGTTGACGACAGGTTCGCGCGCGACTTCCGGGATGAGCGTGAGGAGCGAATCGGCACCCGCAACGAGATCGTCACCGGCCCGGTCTCCGACTGGGCAAACGATTTCTCGCACCTCGAGCCCGAGTGGTCCGCCGACCCCTACCCGATCCAGGATGACCTGCGGGAGCGCTGCCCGATCGCGCACACCGGCCGGTTCGGCGGCGGCTGGCTGCCGGTGCGCTACGAGGACGTCTCGGCCATCGCGTACGACACCGAGCACTTCTCGTCGCGGTCGATCATCATGAGCAATTTCCGGCCGCCCCTCGACGTCGCGCCGATCGGCGGTTCGCCGCCGATCTCCTCCGACCCGCCGTTCCATCACGATGCGCGCAAACTGCTGCTCCCCGCGTTCACCAAGAACGCGGTGACCAAGCAGGAGGCAGCCACGCGGGCCTTCTGCCACTCGCTCATCGACGCGTTCGGGGACGACGACGTCGTCGACGCGGCCCGCGACTACGCGCAGCACATCCCGATGCGGGTGATCGCCGACATGCTCGGCTTCCCGCCGGAGGACGGGCCGCGGTTCCGCGAGTTCGTCGAGAACCTGCTCGAGGGCATCAACCTGCCCCCGGACGAGCGCATCGAGCGGGTGGGGCGGCTGTTCGAGTACCTTCTGGCGCAGGTCCACGACCATATCGACCACCCGCGCGAGGATCTCACCAGCTACCTGATCAACGCCGAACTGTACGGCCGCAAGCTCGAACCGCAGCACGTCGTCGGCACGATGGCCCTGCTGCTGATCGCGGGCATCGACACCACGTGGAGCGCGATCGGCGCCTCGCTGTGGCACCTGGCCAGGACCCCGGATGACCGCAGGCGGCTCGTGGCCGAGCCCGCGCTGCTGCCGACCGCGATGGAGGAGTTCCTGCGCGCCTACGCGCCGGTCACCATGGCGCGGCTGGTGAAGCAGGACATGCGCTGGCACGGCGTCGACATGAAGGCCGAAGACTGGATCCTGCTGTCGTTCCCGGCGGCCAACCGCGACCCGGCGCAGTTCGACCGTGCGGGCGAGATCGTCATCGATCGCGAGGTCAACCGGCACGCCGCGTTCGGCCTAGGCATTCACCGCTGCGTGGGCTCCCATCTGGCCCGCATGGAACTCCGCGTCGCCCTCGAGGTCTGGCTTGAGCGGATCGGTGAGTTCAGCCTGGCCGACCCGGCCGCCGTGACCTGGTCGGCGGGCCAGATCCGCGGCCCGCGTACCCTCCCGCTGCGCCGCCGCGGCTAACCCAGGATGAGCCATAACGCGGCGCCAGGGCCCGTCACGGTGCCCCGCCCCGGCCGCTAGCCGGGGCCGGTCCGTCCCCGGTTAGGGCCAGCGGCAGAAGCCCGGGGCGTTCACCGCCCACCGCGGGGTGCCGCCGTCGGCCCAGCGCCGCAGGTTCGCGGCGAACAACTCGCCGGTGCGGCGGAACATTTCCGTGGTCAGCCCGCCGATGTGCGGGGTCGCGAGGACCGCGGGGTGGCGCAGCAGAGCCGAGTCGGGGTCGGCGGGCTCGCGCGCGTGCACGTCGAGCCCGGCCCCGCTGACCTGGCCGGACTGCACCGCCGCAAGCAGGGCGTCCTCGTCGACCAGGCCGCCGCGGGCCACGTTGACGAACAGGGCCCCGGGCCGCATCGCCGCGAACGCCGCCGCGTCGAACATGCCGGCGTTGCTGCCGTCGAACATCGCGCAGCAGACCACGGCGTCGGCCTCGGCCAGCAGGTCAGGCAGGCGGTCCGGCCCTTCGACGCGCTCGACCCCGTCCGGGGCGCCGCGCTCGGGGTGCGCGCGGATCGCGAGCAGCCGGGTGCCGAACGGCGCCAGCCGGCGCGCGACCGCGGTACCGATGGCGCCGAGGCCGACGATCAGGACGGTGGTGCCGAGCAGCGAGCCGCCGGTGGGGCGCTGTTCCCAGCGGCGGCCGGCGAGCGCGGCCCGGGCCGCGTCCAGCCGGCGGACGAGGGCGAGCAGGTGCAGCAGCGCGATCTCGGCGACGCTCGCGGCGTTGCCCCCGGCGTCGCCCGGGACCCGCGCCACCCAGACGCCAAGCTCGGTCGCGCGCGCCACGTCGACCTTCTCCAGGCCGACCCCGTACTGATGCACGAGCCCGAACGTGCCCGCGTCCAGCACGGCCCGGTCGACCACAGCGCCGAACGGGCACACGGCGGCCACGCCGTCCAGGTGATCGGCGATCTTCTCCGGGGTGCTGACGACCACGTCCCAGCCGGGCAGCAGCCGCGCCAGCTCGGTCCAGTCCAGCTCGGCGGTGAACCGCTCGCGGCCGAACAGCACCCGGCGGCCCGCGGTCACCGGGCCGTCACCGAGCGATCACCGGGCGGTCACGGCAGGGCGGCGAGCAACTCGTCCACGGGCTTGCGCTTGCCCGTGTAGAACGGGATCTCGACCCGGGTGTGCAGCCGGGCCTGCGCGCCGCGCAGGTGCCGCATGAGGTCCACGATCCGGTGCAGTTCGTCGGCCTCGAAGGCCAGCAGCCACTCGTAGTCGTTCAGCGAGAAGCACGCCACCGTGTTCGCCCGGACGTCCGGGTACTCGCGGGCCATCAGCCCGTGCTCGGCCAGCATGGTCCGGCGCTCCTCCGGCTCGAGCAGGTACCACTCGTAGGAGCGGACGAACGGGTAGACGCTCACGTACTGGCGCGGCTCCTCCTCGGCCAGGAACGCGGGCACGTGACCCTTGTTGAACTCCGCCGGCCGGTGCAGGGCCATCGCCGACCAGACCGGCTCGCTGGCCCGGCCCAGGCCGGTGCGGCGGAATCGCGCGTACATCTCCTGCAGGTCATCGGAGGACGGGGCGACCCACCAGAACATGTAGTCGGCGTCGGCGCGCAGGCCCTGCAGGTCGTAACAGCCGCGGGTGACCACGCCCTTGCCGGCCGCCTGCTGGGTCAGCTCGCTGACCTCGGCCGCCAGGCCGGGCCGCCCGGACCGGCTGGCTTCGCTCGCCGCGTCCAGGGCCCCGGGGCCGTTGAGCCGGAATACTGACCACATCGTGTAGCGGATCAGCTCGTTCAGGTCCCGCGCCTTGAGCCGCTGTCCGGTATCGCTCGCAGTCATGCCCCCATTGTCCCATCTCGGGTATTTCCCACCGCGAGCGCCTCACGCGATTCGAGGTGGGCCAGCACCTGGTCCGCGGCCTGCCGCGCCGAGGCGATGCAGGCCGGGATCCCGAGTCCATCGTAGGCGGCCCCGCAGACCGCCAGTCCGGGCTGCGTGGCGACCGCGGCGCGGATCCGCGCGACCCGCTCCTGGTGGCCCACCGCGTACTGCGGCAGGCCGCCGCCCCACCGGCTGACCCGGACGCCGGCCGGCCCGCCGCGCACCCCGGTGGCGGCGGCCAGGTCAGCGGCGGCCAGGCGGGCCAGGTCGGCGTCGTCGCGCTGCAGCACCGCCTCCTCGCCGATCCGGCCCACCGAGCAGCGGACGATCTCCAGGCCCGCATCGCCGGATCGCAGGTGCGGCCATTTGACCGTGCTGAACGTGACGGCCTTGACCGCCCGCCCGTCGACGGCCGGGACCAGATAGCCGCTGCCCTCCGGCGGGCGGCCGAACGCGTCGCGGCGGTAGGCCAGGGTCACGATGGCCATGCTCGCGTAGCTGATCTCGCCGAGCGCGGCGGACGCGGGCCCGGCGCCGGCCAGGCCCGCGAGCAGCCGGCTGGCGGGCCTGGCCGGCACGGCCAGGACGACCGCGTCGGCGTCGAGCCGCTGCGCCGCGTGCGCCGACCCGAAGGTGAGCCGCCATCCTCCCGGGGTGGGTGCCAGCTCACGGGTCATCGCGCCGGTCCGCACCGTGGCGCCCGACCCGGCCGCGACGGCCCCTGGCAGCGTGCCGAGCCCGCCGGACAGCGTGGCGAACACGGGCGCGGGGGGCGTCGTCCCCGCAGCGGGCAGCAGCGAAGCGGCCGCTTCGGCGAGCGAGCGGTGCTGCCGCGCGGCCTGGGCCAGCGGGCCCAGCGTGGCCTCGAAGGACAACTGGTCGGACCGGCCCGCGTAGACCCCGCCGAGCAGCGGGTCCACCAGCCGGTCCACGAGTTCGGAGCCGAACCTCTCCGCCACGTAGCTGGCCACCGCCACGTCGCCGTCCCTGGGGGTCGGCGGCCGGGTGAGGTCCTCGCGGGCCCGGGCCAGGCCCGGCGCGGACAGGATCCCCGAGTCCTGCACCGCGTCCAGGTCGGCGGGCACGCCCAGGAACTGCCGTCTGGGCAGCGGGCACAGGCGGCCGCGGCTCCAGATCCCGGCCGCCGTGGTGCCGGGCGACACCAGCCGCCCGCTCAGCCCGAGCGCGCCGATCAGGTCCGTGCCTTCGGGGCGCCGCGCCAGCAGCGCCTCGGCGCCCTCGTCGACCGCCACCCCGGCGACCTCGGACACCGCGAGCTTGCCGCCCAGTCGCGGCGAGCCTTCCAGCACGGTGACGTCCAGCCCCCGGTCACGCAGGAAGAATGCGGCCGCGAGGCCGGAGATGCCGCCGCCCACGATCGCGACCGAGGGCCGCGGAGCGGACGGGGAAGGGAAACTCACACCCTTTACTTTGCCCTAACGGGCGTGTGGCCGTCGTGAGCAGGGTCGGCGGAGGGGGTGTCGGCGTTGCGCAGCGCATCCTCCCGGTCCGGGCGGGAAGAGTTCTCGGCCGGCACCGCGTACCGCTTGCTGCCGCGGCGCTTGACCGTGACGCGGTGCTGTGAACCTGCAGGGGGGACCATCGTGGCCTCCAGTAACCGGGACAGGGCATGCCGAGGCCGGGACAGGGGTCTGCGGCAGGTTGGGGGGGCGAAATTTAAAGCCCTCGCGGCACCCTAGGCGCGCCAGTCACTCCCGGGTAGGGACGGATAACCCTCGGGGGACGGGAAACCCTTAGGGGTCGCGGCCACGGCCGGCGCCACCACGGCCGGCGCCGTCCCGGCCGGCGCTGTCCCGGCCGGCGCCACCCCGGGCAGCAGGCCGAACGCGTCCGCGACGGCCAGCGCGCCCGACCTGTTGCGCACGCCCAGCTTGCGGAACAGCCGCGTCTGCACGTTCTCCACGGTCTTCGGGGCGATGCCCAGCGACCGCGCGGTCTGCCGGATCGAATGACCCTTGGCCAGCGAGCGCAGGATGTCGCTCTCCCGCGCGGTCAGCTCGGGCAGTTCGAGCCGGCCCGGTGACCGTTCATCCCAGCGCGCCCGGACGGCGCCGATCAGCGGGCGCATCGGCATCGAGTCGACCACCAGGTATCCCTGGCCGACCATGCGCAGCACGGACAGGAAGTGGTCCTCTATCCGGTCCGCTGAGACCAGCGAACTGGCCCCGCAGGCCAGGGCCTCGGCGAGTTCCGGCGGATCGAGCGGCTTGCTGTGCACGAGGATGGCCGGCACGCCGAGTTCGGCCACCATGTCCCAGTCCGGCGGCGCGGGGTCGACGAGAACGGCCACGATCGGGCCGCGATGCCAGCGCGCCCAGTGCGTGTCGGCCACCGGCTCGGGCTTCTTGACCAGCACGAACGGCAGCGGGCCCGACACCAGGGCCGCGACGACCTGGTCGAGGGCGGAACAGTACTGGCCGGCCACGACCGTCAGCACCACCGAGTCGCCCTCGGCCGACGGGCGCCTGCGCTCGGCCAGCGGCCGCCTGGGCCGGGCCGGCTGGGTCGACGGCTCCAGCATGCCGAGCGAGGCCGCCTTGGCCACCGCGTGCACGCTGCTGCTCACGTCCAGCTTGGCGTAGACGCGGCGCTTGAGGTTCTCCACCGTGAGCGGGCTGAGCCCGAGCAGTTCCGCGATCTCGGCCACGCTGTGCCCCGAACCGGTGAGCACGACGAGCTCGAGTTCCCGGTCGGTCAGGCCGCCCAGGTTGTCCTTGGCGTGCCGGCCGCGGCTGCGGCGCAGCAGCGCGAGCACGGCGGGCAGGCCCTTCGACTCCGGGACGAGCGAGGAGACGCCGGCCCGGCACGCGGCGGCCAGGTCTTCCTCGGACGCGTCCCGGTAGGTCACGATCACGTTCAGGTCGGTGAAGCGCCGCGTCAGCGAGGCCACGAGTTGCGAGACCTCGCTCAGCCTCGCGCCCGCGTCCAGGATGACCACGTCGGGGTGGCGCAGTTCGCACAGCTCGAAGATCGCGTCAGGCTCTGCCACCTTGCCGACGACCGTGATGTCCGGGCGGACGGCGAGGCACGCAGAGAGGGTGTCACGGAGGAGCCGGCGCGACGACTGCACGGCTACCTGGACGGTGACGCGAGCGGGGGGCGCGGTCATCGTTTGCCTTTGGCTCCGGTATCTCCACACCTAGCGGATAAGCGAGGAACCGCAGTCTACGCCGGGCCGACCTTTTAGCGCCTGTCAATTGACATTTTTCGCATTACCTGCGTGTTGTCTGGTTCGGAATTCCCGCCGGGCCCGGGGCCAGGACGCCAGACGGGATCCAGGCTCACGTTCCTGACCTGGTCTTTCTCATTTTCTTGGGGCGGCGACCGATTTTCTCCGCCGGTTTCTGTGACACGTTTCGGCGGCGGTCACCGAGCGTGGCTTTCCGCTAACGGTGATATGGCGCAGCCGCGGCTATCCGCAAAACGCCGCGCCCGAATCTCATTCGGGCACCGCGAGAGTCACCCGGCTAGCCGCTCTCGCTCTCTCCCCAGTCGCACGCGTCGCCCGCCCGCGCCAGTGCGTCGCGCGTGGGCTCGTCGCACAGCGCGCCGAGCAGGCCAGCCTGGTAACAGGCCTGCGCGGAAACGCCAAGCTGCCGCGCGGCGGCGTAGTCGGCGGCCAGGTCGGTGCCGAACATCGCCGGGTCGTCGGTCGACACCGAGCAGCGCACGCCCGCGGCGACCAGTTCCGGCAGGGGGTGATCCGCCAGCGACGCGACGACCCCGGTACGCAGGTTCGAGATCGGGCACACGTCCAGCACCGTGCCGCGGGCGGCCAGTTCGCGCACCAGGCCCGGATCCTCGACCGCGCGGATGCCGTGCCGGATCCGGTCCGCGCCCAGCGCTTCCAGCGCGCCGGCGATCGACGCGGGCCCGGCCGCCTCGCCCGCGTGCGGCACCGAGCCGATCCCGCCGTCGCGGGCCAGCGCGAACACGGGCGCGAACGGCTCGGGCGGGTGCCCCGCCTCCGGGCCGCCGAGCCCGATCGCGACGACGCCGCGGTCGCGGTACTTGACCGCGTAGCGCGCGGTCAGCATCGCGTCCTCCAGCGGCCAGTTGCGCGGGATGTCGGCGGTGAGCCGCATGCGCACGCCGTGCGCCTCGAAGGCCTGCTGCGCTCCGTCGCAGAACCCGGTGAACGACTCGTCCCAGCTCGCGCCCCGGCGGACCGCCTCGGCCGGGGTGAAGATCCCCTCCAGGTAGACCGCGCCGTGCGCCGCGGCCTCGGCCGCGTAGGCCACGGCCACCTGCCGGAAGTCCGCCTCGGTCCGCAGCGCGCTGGTGGTCAGCCGCCACACCTCGAGGAAGTGCAGGAAGTCGCGGAACTCGTACAGGGCGGCCAGCCCTTCCACCGTGTCGGCGGGCAGCGCGACGCCGTTGCGCCGGGCGATCTGCAGCAGCGTCCCGGCGCGGACGGTGCCCTCCAGGTGCACGTGCAACTCGATCTTCGGATGGATCATGACGCTCCTTCCGGGCCGATTATCGCCTGCGCGTTGACGAACCCGTTACCCGACCGTGGCCGCGCGGGCGGAACCGGCGGCCCGGCCCGTTGCGTCCCAGCGGCATGAACACCACCCGTGCGGCCTCCCGCGGGCCGCTGCGCATGACCGCGCTCACGTGCGCCGCGCTGGTTTCCGGCGCGGCCCTGCTGCTGGCCGGCTGCTCCCGGGGCGCCACCTCGCCCAGCACCGCCAGCGGCCCCGCCGTGCACGGCGGCGGCTACCCGGCCGCTGCCGCGCCCGGCACCGAGCGCGGGCCGGCCGCGTCAGGGAGCAACGCGGCCGGCAGCAACGCTTCCGGCAGCAACGCTTCCGGCAGCAACGCTTCCGGCGGCGCCGGGAGCGGCGAATCGGCTCCCGGTGCCGCCCGGCTGGCCCTGGCCAACCAGAGCGTGATCTACACCGCCAGCCTCACGGTCCAGGCCAAGAACGTCATGGCGGCCGCGACCCGGGCGACCGCGATCGTGACCGCCCAGGGCGGCTACGTCTCCAGCGAGCAGACGTCGGCCAGCCCGGGCGGCCACACGCGCCCGACGGTCAGCCTGCAGCTGAAGATCCCGGTCGGCGCCTACCCGGCCACGCTCGGCAAGCTGGCGGGCGGGGCCATCGGCACCGAGACCTCGCTGAGCCAGCAGGCCCAGGACGTCACCGGGCAGGTGGCCGACGTGACCAGCCAGGTCACGTCGGGCCAGGCCGCGATCACGCAACTGCAGGCGCTGCTGCGGCGGGCCGGATCGATCAACGACCTGCTCACCGTGCAGGAGCAGATCAACACCCAGGAGTCCTCGCTCGAGGCCCTGCAGGCCCAGGCGCGGGCGCTGTCCCGGGAGACCGCGTACGCGACGGTCTCGGTGACGCTGCTCGGCCCCCAGCCGCGCCGGCACGTCGTGCCGGTTAAGAAGACGGGCCCGCGGCACGGCTTCCTGGCCGGGCTTGGCGCGGGCTGGCGCGGCCTGCGGGTCGTGGTCTCGGGGTTCCTCACCGTGCTCGGGGCGGTGCTCCCGTTCGCCGTCGTCGCGGCGGTGCTCGCCGCCGCCGGATATCGCGCCCGGCGCCGCCTGCGCCGCCTGCTGGGGCTGCGGCGCGGCTCCCGCCCCACCCCGGCCGGCTGACGGAGCCCGGCCTCGCCAGGCTCCCGCTGACCTGGACGATCTGCTGCGCGGCCAGCGCCGGTGTCGCTACTCCGGCTCGCGGGCCGACGCGGTGTGGACCAGTTCGGCCAGGCGGGCGAGCACGTCGGGGTTGGTCTGCGGGAGCACGCCGTGGCCGAGGTTGAACACGTGCCCCTCGGCGGTGCGGCCCGCGCTCAGGACCGGCAGCGTCCGCTGCTCGATGACCTCCCACGGCGCCAGCAGGACGGCCGGGTCGAGGTTGCCCTGCAGAGCCTTGCCCGGATCGACCCGGCGCACCGCCTCGTCCAGCGGCACCCGCCAGTCCACGCCGACCACGTCGGCGCCGGCTTCGCCCATCATGCCGAGCAGTTCGCCCGTGCTGACCCCGAAGTGCAGCCGGGGCACCCCGGATCCGGCCAGCGCGTCGAAGATCCGCTTGCTGTGCGGCAGCACCGAGCGGCGGTAGTCCTCCGGGCTGACCGATCCGGCCCAGGAGTCGAAGAGTTGCACCGCCGCGGCACCCGCTTCGACCTGGACCTGCAGGAACGTGATCGTGATGTCGGTCAGCCTGCTCAATAGCGCGTTCCACAGCGTGGGGTCGCCGTACATCAGCGACTTGGTCTTGTCGAAGCTCTTCGAGGGCCCGCCGTCGACCAGGTAAGAGGCCAGCGTGAACGGGCCGCCCGCGAAGCCGATCAGCGGCGTGCCGCCAAGCTCGGCGACCAGGGCCTTGACCGCCTCGGCCACGTAGTGGACGTCGCCGGGTTCCAGGATCCGCAGCCGCTGCAGGTCACGCTCGGAACGGATCGGCTCCTCGACGACCGGGCCGATGCCGGCGCGGATGTCGATGCCGACGCCGACCGCGCGCAGCGGGACCACGATGTCGCTGAACAGGATCGCCGCGTCCACCGGGTACCTGTGCACCGGCTGCAGCGTGAGCTCGGTGATGAGGTCGGGCTTGGTGCATGCCTCGACCATCGGGATCCCGGCGCGCGCGGCCCGGTACTCCGGTAGCGACCTGCCCGCCTGGCGCATGAACCAGACCGGCGTATAAGGCACTGGGAGCCTGCGGCAGGCGTTGAGGAAAACCGACTCTTCAAGCTTCGGACTCACAGTGGTGATCATCTCACAGGGCGAGTTCGCGGCCCACGGCGGTGTTTGACGGGAAACGGCGTTGTGACACGCCGTGTCAGATCCACGGCACTGGCCACCGGGCGTGCCAGCATCATGCTGGAACTGGCGGTGAGGAGGTCCCAATGGTCGAGATGGTCCTGTACTGTCCGGATTGCGGTGCGGACCAGCTCTTCGAGCAGCACCACCCGGTCGCCGGAGAATGCCCGGACGCGCCGGACGGGTGCTGCTTCGAGTGGTTCTGCGCTGAGTGTGGCACCGCGCTCGTGATCGGATTCCCCGTCATCGGCATCGATGTGGCGCCAGTGCGCGAACCCGGCAGGCGCGTGGCATGACAATTTCGCGCCCATCTCGCATGCTCAGACCATGAGGCCTGCTGCCGGGTCGTCGGATCGAGCCGAAATGGACACCGCCACCGTCACGTTCCGCTCGGCGGTCGATGATCTTCAGGCTGCCCTGCGCGGGCAGCAGCAGGCCCGGGCCGAGATCGCCTTCGAGGATCAGCCGCCGCCGCGCAGGCTCGCCCCGTACGCCGCCGCGGTCGGGGCCACCGTGCACGAGCCCGAACTCGGCCACCCGCGCCCCAGCCGGGCCGCGTCCGAGTTTGACCCGGACACCGAGATCGGCTGGGGCAGTTTCGTGCTGCTCTATGACCCGGCGGGCCAGGACGGCTGGGCCGGGCCATTCCGGATGATCGCCTATGTCCGCGCCGACCTCGAACCCGAGATCGCGGCGGACCCGCTGATCGGCCAGGTCGGCTGGAGCTGGCTGATCGAGGCACTGGACGCCAGGGCGGCCGGGTACCGGCAGGTCAGCGGGACCGTCACCCGCGTGGTGACCGAGGGCTTCGGGGCCAAAGAGGACCAGCCGGTCTCGACCGGGTTCGAACTTCGCGCGTCCTGGTCTCCGGCCACCCCGGGCGCGGCGGTGCCCGTGGCCGCGCATCACGCTCCGCCCGATCTGGACGGGCACCTGGCCGCCTGGTGCGACGCGCTCTGCGCCGCGTCCGGCCTGCCGCCGCTGCCCGCCGGGGTCAGCCCGCTGCGGTCGCCGCGTTCCCGGCGGCGGCCATGACCGGCGCCGCGAGCGGGCTCGAGGACGGTCCGGAGCGCACCTCGCCGGACGCCGAGCCGCCCGGCGAGCCAGAGGCCGAAACCCAGGCGGTGCCGCTGCTCGAACCGCGCGACGGCCTGCCTCCGCTGATCGTGACCGCCGACGCGCTGGACGACGCGGTCCGCAGGCTCAGCGCGGGGCACGGTCCGGTCGCCGTCGACGCCGAGCGTGCCTCGGGCTTCCGCTACGGCCACCGGGCCTTCCTGGTCCAACTCCGCCGCGCCGGCGCCGGCACGGTGCTCATCGACCCCGTCGCCTGTCCCGACCTTTCCGGCCTGGGCGCCGCGCTGGCCGACGTGGAAGCGGTCATCCACGCCGCGTCCCAGGATCTGCCCTGCCTGGCCGAACTGGGTTACCGGCCGCGGGTGCTGTTCGACACCGAACTGGCCGGCCGGCTGCTCGGGTACCCCCGCGTCGGCCTCGGCACCCTGGTCGAATCCGTGCTCGGGCTGAGCCTGGAGAAGAGCCACTCCGCGGCGGACTGGTCCACCCGGCCGCTGCCCGAGGAGTGGCTGCGCTACGCCGCCCTCGACGTCGAGGTGCTGGTCGAACTGCGCGATGCCCTGGCGCAGCAGCTTGCGGACCAGGGCAAGGCCGAGTGGGCCCGGCAGGAGTTCGCGGCGGCGCTCAGCGCCGAGCCGCCCCCGCCGCGCCCGGACCCGTGGCGCCGCACCTCGGGCATCCACCGGGTCCGCAGCCGACGCGGTCTCGCGGTCGTGCGCGAACTCTGGCTGGAGCGCGACAAGATAGCCCAGCGGCGCGACCTGTCCCCGACCCGGGTGCTGCCCGACGCGGCGATCATCGAGGCGGCCAGATCGGCGCCGAGCGAGTCCGGCGACCTCACCGGCATCGCCGGCTTTTCCGGGCGCGGGGCCCGGCGGCACGCGGCGGAGTGGCTGCGGGCCGTGCAGCGCGCCCGGGCCCAGCCGGAGAACGCGCTGCCCGCCGTGTCGGCCCGGCACAGCGACGGGCCACCGCCGGCGCACCGGTGGCCGGAGCGCGACCCCGAAGCCGCGTCCCGGCTCACCGCCGTGCGCACGGCCGTGGCCGCGCTGGCCGACGAGCATCACGTGCCGGCGGAGAACCTGCTGCCTCCCGACGCGGTGCGACGGCTCGCCTGGCAGCCGCCCGAAGCGGTCAGCTCCGAGACCGTGGGCGAGGCCCTGGCCCGGCACGGCGCCCGCCCGTGGCAGGTGGGCGTGACCTCGCTGCCGATCGCGGGCGCACTGCTGCGCCTGGCCGAGAAGGACGGGACCTGAGTCAGCCCGCCGCCTCCCGCGATCAGCGGACGCCGGTCATGCGCTCCTGCGCAGCGGCCTGAGGTCGCACGGCACCGCCGATCCAGCCCGCGAAACCCCGGCGCACGGCAGGACCACTCGGGTCTCGGGGTAGTCGGGGAACACGTTGAAGATCACTTCGCAGTCGCAGCAGCAGCCGCCGCGCCGCTGCATCCGCTGGACCAGGCCGCGGGCTCGCGGTGACCGCAGGTCACGCCAGCGCGTCGTCCACCGGTGCGTGCCGTCACAGCCGAACTCGCTGATCATCCGGATCAGGTAGCAGCGCAGGCACTCGCGCTCCCCCGGGTCAGTTAACCGCCGCGCTAGCTGGGCCACCTCGGCCTCGATCGCCGCTGCCAGGTTACCTCCCATATAGGCGCCCCTTTCCTCATGTATCCGCAGATACCACCAGTTCTACTGCGGGCATCCGACATTTCCCCGGTCGGCGCCCCAGCCGGGGCGCGCGGCACTCTTGTAGTGCCGGAGCGCGGAAAACGGGGCTCTGCGACGCGCTCGCGGGAGCAGGCCGGCGAGCCAGAGCGGCTGGCCGAGAGTCCTATCCGCCGTCGAGTGCGGCCAGGTCCTCGCCGGTGAGGCGGAGTGCCCCGGCGGCGACGTTCTCCTCAAGGTGCGCGGGGCTGCCGGTACCGGGGATGACCAGGACATTCCGGGCCTGATGCAAAGCCCAGGCCAGGCGCACCTGTGCGGACGTCGCGCCGTGGCGGCGCGCTACCTCGCGCCGTCCCGGTGACTCCGTCCCGGCGCCGCCCGTCTGGCGGCGGTCCCCCGCGACGGTGAAGAACGGCACGAACGCGATGCCCCGCTCGGTGCACGCCCGCAGCACCGGGTCGTGCGTGCGGTCGTTGACGTTGTACTTGTTCTGCACGCACACCACCGGCGCGATCGCGAGCGCCTCGTCGATGTGCTCCGCGGTGACGTCGGAAAGGCCCAGGTGCCGGATCAGCCCCGCGTCACGCAGTTCCGCGAGCGCCCCGAAATGCTCCGCGATCGATGGCTGCCGCATGCGACGCAGGTTCACGACGTCAAGATGATCCCGGCCGAGCTGCCGCAGGTTCTCCTCTACCTGGCCGCGCAGCTGATCCGGGCGCGCCGAATACCATTCCCCCCACGGGTCGCGACCTGGCCCTACCTTCGTGATGATCACGAGGTCGCCGGGGTACGGCGCGAGCGCCGTATTGATGAGTTCATTGGCCGAGCGCAGCGCGGAAAAGTAGAACGCCGCCGTGTCGATGTGGTTCACGCCAAGCTCGACCGCCCGCCGCAGCACCGCGATCGACCGGGACCGGTCGCTCGCAGTCCCCTTCTCGAAGGGGACGCTGCCGGTCAGGCGCATCGCGCCGAGGCCGATCCGGTTGACGGTCAGGTCGCCAAGCGGCCACGTACCCGCCGCAGACGCGGGCAAGCCCGGTGAAGTCACCGCGACAGGCTACCCGTCGCCGGAAACCCGCTCGGCACAATAATGCGGCGGGCGGCGGGCCAATGCGGAGAGATAATACTTTCATGACGGATCTCGCGTGGGGGACGCTCTCCGCGCCGGTCGGGCGCCTGTCGGTCGGCTGCGGCCAGGCCGGGGTGAGCCAGATCCGGTGGGGCTACCCGCCTGGCGGCCCGCGGCCGCTGGAGGCGGCGGGCGGCCCGGCGGCGCAGCAGTGCTCCGCCGCCCTGCGCCAAGTCGCGGAGTACTTCACCGGGCAGCGGCGCCAGTTCGAGGTGCCCGTCGACTGGAGCGGGATGTCGCGGCTGCAGCGACAGGTACTCGGCGTGCTGCTGGACACGGTCGGCTACGGCGAGACGGTCAGCTACGGCACGCTGGCCCGGCGCGCCCACATCGACGGCCGCATCGCGTCCCTGCCCGCCCGGGCCATCGGCCGGATCATGGGATCGAACCCGATTCCGGTCATCGTCCCGTGCCACCGCGTCGTGGCCGCGGACGGCCTGGGCGGCTACAGCGGCGGCAACGGCGGAAACGGCCTGGAAGTCAAGCGCTGGTTCCTGAGCTTCGAGGGCGCACTCCCCCCTGAACTCGACTTCTCGCTCGCCTCCGGCAAGGTCTGACTTAGCGTCCACGTCCACGGCCTGACCGACGCCGATGAATGTGGCGGTGGGGCTCACCGATGCGCCCCAAACTCACATTCATCGCCATGATCACTGGCCCCGCGACGGCTCAGGCCGGGCGCACGGGCGGGCAGGTGACCGGAGGCGAACGGGAAACCTAGGCTGCCGGGGAATGCAGTTCGGTGGCTATCAGGGCGCCGTTGGCGGCGTGGAGGACCCGGAAGGCGGACTTGGGAAGCTTCGGGCCCTCGAGCGGGAGGGCGCCCAGGGCGGCGCAGCCGGCGGCGAGCAGGGCCGGGAGGTTCTCCCCGTGGGCGCAGATGACGGTGGGCCGGCCCGAGGCGACGATCTCGGCCACCGCGCCGGCCGGCCGCGGCTGACCGTCGCCGGTCCGGACGGTGAACGCGGGCTCGATCTCCACCGGCGCCCCGGAGGCCGCGGCGTAGGGGCGGACGGTCGCGACGCAGCGCTCGGCGGCCGAGGTGATCACGCGGAACGAGCCGAAGCAGGCGAGGAGCCCGGCCAGCCGGTCGGCGTCGGCCGCGCCGCGGGTGTCCAGCGGGCGGTCCAGGTCGTTGCCGGACCAGTGGGCCTTGCTGCCGGCGGAGGCGTGCCGCAGGAAGACCAGCGGCACGGTGTCGGCGGTCCCGGCGGCGAAGTCCTCCAGCACGGCGGCGTCCCGCGGGTAGGTGAGCCGGTCGCCGGCCGCGGGCACCGTCAGCCATTCCAGGCCGTCCGCCTCCTCGTTGGGCTGGAACGCGGCGTCGCCGCCGGTCCCCGGGCGCCCGGCCCAGTAGCGCACCCGCTTGGGCCGCCCGTCCCGGTCGTAGACCTCGGTCGGCAGCGGCCGGCCCAGCGTGACGTGCAGCCCGGTCTCCTCGGCCACCTCCCGCACGGCGGCCAGGAGCACGTGCTCCCCGGGTTCGAGCTTGCCTTTGGGAAAGGTCCAGTCGTCGTAGCGGGAGCGGTGGATGAGAGCTATCTCCCGGCCGTGGGCCGATGGCCGCCAGACCACCGCGCCCGCGGCCCGTATCTCGTCGTCTGCCGCGGCCTCATCCATCGCTGCCGCGGCCCTGCCGGGTCCGGATCAGGTACTCCTGTATGTCGTTGAGGGGGGCGCCGGACGCGTCCAGGTGATGCCGGGTCCAGGACCCCTCGGAGTCCAGCCACCACGACGCCGTGGTGTCGTTCATGGCCAAGTCGATCAGGCCGCGCAGTTCGGCCCGGTGCGCCCGGCCGGTCACCCGTACCAGCAGTTCCACCCGCCGGTCCAGGTTCCGGTGCATGAGGTCCGCGCTGCCCAGCCAGACCTCGCCCTCGGACTCCTCCGCGCCGGTGCCGAACGCGTATACCCGCGAGTGCTCGAGGAACCGGCCGAGCACGCTGCGCACCCGGATGTTTTCCGACAAGCCGGGCATCCCGGGGCGCACACCGCAGATCCCGCGGATCCACAGGTCGATCGGCACCCCGGCCCGCGAGGCGCGGTACAGCGAGTCGATGATCACCTCGTCGATGATCGCGTTGCACTTCATCTGGATCCGGGCCGGCCGCCCGGCCCTGGCCATCTCGGCCTGGGCGTTGATCTGCTCGACCAGGCCGGACCGGATGCCCTCCGGCGCGACGAGCAGCCGCCGGTACTCGGCCTTCCGGCTGTAACCGGTGAGGTGGTTGAACAGGTCGGTGATGTCCTCCCCGACCGTGGGGTCGGCGGTGAGCAGGCCGAAGTCCTCGTACTGCCGG
>DATAVV010000337.1:0-2199 GCA_036267555.1 Streptosporangiaceae bacterium
GCGGCCCTGATCCCGTCCAGGACGTCGGCGTACAGCCGCAGGATGTCCCAGTGCAGGGTGCCGAGCACGGACACCGGGGTGTTGCCGAACCGGTGCGCCTCCCGCAGTTCCAGCAGGTCGGCGCCGACCCGGCCGACCATGACCCGGCCGCCCGAGGCGCCAAGGTCGACCGCTGCCGCCGTCACCTGCCTGGTCACGATGCCGCCTGCGCCTCAGAGGATCCCGCGCTTGGCCGCCCAGACCACGGCCTCGATCGGGGCCCCGACGCCGAGACGGTCACAGATGTCCTTGGTCCGGCGGCGGACGGTCCGTTCGGAGGTCCGCATTCGCCGGGCCACGGTGTCGAGCGGCAGGCCCTGCGCCAGCAGCGCGAGCAGCCTGATGTCCTCCTCACGCAGCGACGGTGCGCCAGCGCGGGTTGTTTCCATCGCTCTTGCCTCCCTGCGCGGTTGTTCGGGCCGGCCCTGGTCAGCGGAGGAACGCGGCGGCCACCCCTCCGTCGACCGGTATGTGCAGGCCGGTCGTCAGCGGCAGGTCCCCGGCGGTCAGCGCCGCGACCGCGGCGGCCACGTGCTCGGGCAGGACCTCCTGCTTGAGCAGCGTCCGCCGGGCGTAGTACGCGCCGAGTTCCTCCTCGGGCACCCCGTAGACGGCGGCCCGCTTGGCTCCCCACCCCCCGGCGAAGATGCCGGAATCCCGGACGACCGCGTCGGGGTTGATCCCGTTCACCCGGATGCCCAGGCCGCCCAGTTCGGCCGCGAGCAGCCGGACCTGATGCGCCTGATCGGCCTTGGCGGCGCCGTACCCGATGTTGTCCGGGCCCGCGAACACCGAGTTCTTGCTGCAGATGTAGACGATGTCGCCGCCCAGGCCCTGCTCGGCCATCACCCGGGCCGCCTCACGGGAGACCAGGAACGAACCCCGGGCCATCACGTTGTGCTGCCGGTCCCAGTCCTGCGCGGTGGTCTCCAGCAGCGGCTTGGAGATGGACATCCCGGCGTTGTTGACGACGAGGTCGAGACCGCCGAAGGCCAGCACCGCCGCCCGGACCGCCGCGGCGATCTGCTCCTCGTCGGTCACGTCGACGCAGACGTCCACCGCGACGTCCCTTGAGCCGAGTTGCCCGGCCACCTTCGCGGCGGCCGGGCCGTCCCGGTCGGCCACCACCACGCAGGCGCCCTCGGCGGCCAGTCGCTGCGCGGTGGCGCGGCCGATCCCCGACCCGCCCCCGGTGACCAGGGCCACCCGCGTGGCCAGCGGCTTCGGCTTCGGCCGCCGCTGGAGCTTGGCCTCTTCCAGCGACCAGTACTCGATCCGGAACTTCTCGGCCTCGCCGATCGGCGCGTAGCTGGACACCGCCTGAGCGCCGCGCATCACGTTGATCGCATTCAGGTAGAACTCGCCCGCGACCCGGGCGGTCTGCTTGTCCGCGCCGAAGCTGAACATGCCGACCCCGGGCAAGAGCACGATCGCCGGGTCGGCGCCGCGCATGGCCGGCGAATCCGGCGTGGCATGGCGCTCGTAGTACGCGCGGTAGTCCTCGCGGTAGGCGACGTGCAGCGCGCGCAGCCGGTCGAGAACCTCGGGCAGCGGGGCGGACGGCGGCAGGTCGAGCACCATCGGGCGCACCTTGGTGCGCAGGAAATGGTCGGGGCACGAGGTGCCGAGGGCGGCGAGCCAGGGATGCTCGGTGCCGGCCAGGAATTCGAGCACGGCCGGGGTGTCGGTGAAGTGCCCGACCTGCGGCCGGTCGGTGCTGGCCAGCCCGCGGATGACCGGGGCCAGGGCCGCGGCGCGGGCCCGGCGCTCGGTGTCGGGCAGCGGCCGGTAGGCGTCGATGACCGGCCCGAACGGATCGGGCCGCCCCCGCGTGTCCAGGAAACGCTGCGCGGTCGCGATGATCTCCAGCGAGCGCGCAGCGCACTCGTCGCTGGTGGCCCCCCAGGCGGTGATGCCGTGACCGCCCAGGATCACGCCGATCGCGTCCGGGTGGGCGCGCTGGATCTCCGCGATGTCCAGGCCAAGCTGGAAGCCGGGCCGCCGCCACGGCACCCACAGCACGCGGCCGCCGAAGCACTCGGCGGTCAGCCGCTCGCCGTCGGCGGCGGTCGCCAGCGCGATCCCGGAATCGGGGTGCAGGTGGTCCACGTGCGCCGCGTCGACCAGGCCGTGCATGGCGGTGTCGATGGACGGCGCCGC
>DATAVV010000338.1:0-7786 GCA_036267555.1 Streptosporangiaceae bacterium
CACGGCGCGGGCCCGGACGACAACGTCGGCCCCGACCCCGAGGCGGCCCCGATCGAGCAGCAGGGCCTCGGCTGGAAGAGCACGTTCCGCACCGGCAAGGGCGGCGACACGATCACCAGCGGCCTCGAGGTGACGTGGACGTCCACGCCGGTCAGGTGGGACAACAGCTTCCTCGAGACCCTCTACGGCTACGAGTGGGAGCTGACCAAGAGCCCGGCGGGCGCGTACCAGTGGCAGCCGAAGGACGGCGCAGGCGCGGGCACCGTCCCGGACGCTCACGACCCGTCGCAGAGCCGCCCGCCGACGATGCTCACGACCGACCTCTCGCTGCGCCTGGACCCGGTCTACGAGCAGATCACCCGGCGCTTCCTCGCGAACCCCGGCGAGTTCGCGGACGCGTTCGCGCGGGCGTGGTTCAAGCTGACGCACCGCGACATGGGCCCGATCGCGCGTTACCTCGGCCCCGAGGTGCCGGGCGAGGAACTGCTGTGGCAGGACCCGATCCCCGCGGTGACGCACGAACTCGCCGACGCCGCGGACATCGCCTCCCTCAAGGAGCAGGTCCTCGCCTCGGGCCTGTCGGTGTCCCAGCTCGTGTCCGTCGCGTGGGCGTCGGCCTCGTCCTTCCGCGGCAGCGACAAGCGGGGCGGCGCCAACGGCGCGCGCATCCGCCTCGAGCCGCAGAGCGGGTGGGAGGTCAACGAGCCCGACCAGCTCGCGACCGTGCTGCGCACCCTGGAGGGGATCCAGCAGGCGTTCAACGCCCAGGCCGGCGGCAGGCAGATCTCGCTCGCGGACCTGATCGTGCTCGCCGGCGGGGCGGCGGTCGAGAAGGCGGCCAGGGACTCCGCGGTCCACGTCGAGGTCCCGTTCTCGCCGGGCCGCGCTGACGCGGCGCAGGACCAGACCGACGTGGAGTCGTTCGTCGAGCTCGAGCCGAAGGCGGACGGATTCCGCAACTACGCCGGGAAGGCCAGCCGGCTTCCGGCCGAGTACCTGCTGCTCGACCGGGCCAACCTGCTGACCCTGAGCGCGCCCGAGCTGACGGTCCTCGTCGGCGGGCTGCGTGTCCTGGGCGCGAACTACAAGCAGTCGCCGCTCGGCGTGTTCACCTCGGCTCCTGGCACGCTGACCAACGACTTCTTCGTCAACCTGCTCGACGTGGGCACGACGTGGGAGACGACGTCCGAGGACGGGAACACCTTCGAGAGCCGTGACGCCACGGGCGCGGCCCGGTGGACCGCCAGCCGGGCCGACCTGATCTTCGGGTCGAACTCCGAGCTGCGCGCGGTCGCGGAGGTCTACGCCAGCGACGACGCGAGGGAGAAGTTCGTGAAGGACTTCGTCGCGGCATGGGTCAAGGTCATGAATCTGGACCGCTTCGACCTGGCCTGATCACCACCGTTCGGGTCGGCCCGGACCCCGGGCCGGCCCAACGTCTTTCCGCCGTCTCAACCCCGATGGATGGAAGTCTGGTGCTCATATACGGACACCAGACTCACATTCATCGCCGTTCGGAGCGCCGACAGGCCTGACGGCACCTAACTCAGGCTGGCGCGTCCAGGCCTAGGGCCTCGTGGATGCGGGCGATCGTCGCGGGCAGGTCGCCGGCCGGCGCGCCGCCGCCCTGGGCGAAGGCCGCGCTGCCGCCGCCGCGCCCGCCGGTCACCGCCAGCACCCGGTCCAGCACCGCCGTGGCCGGGAACTGGCCGGTCAGGGCGTCGGGCACGCTGACGCCGACCCGCAGCGAGCCAGCTTCCGATGGCAGCAGCAGGACGACGATCGCGTCGAGTTCGGCCGCGAGCCGCCGGGACTGGGCGGGCAGGCCGGACACGTCGAGGTCCGGGTCGCTGACCACGAGGTAGCGGCGACCGGCCGCGCCGGTCCGCACCTCGTCGGCCACGGAAGGCGCCGACAGCCGGCCCGGGTCCGCCCGGGACGGCCTGGCGCCCCGCACGGCCAGGGCCTCGACGCGCTGCGGCAACTGGTCCACGGAGACCTTCAGCCGGGTGGCCAGGCCGCGCAGCATACGGTCGCGGTCCAGCGTGCGCGCCACCGCGGGCTCGCCGGTGAGCGCCTCGATCCGGCGCACGCCCGAGCCGATGCTGCCCTCGCTGACGATCCGGAACAGGCCGACCTCGGACGTGTGGCCCACGTGCGTGCCGCCGCACAGCTCGGTGGAGAAGTCCCCGAACGAGACAACCCGTACGTCGTCGCCGTACTTGTCACCGAAGAACGCGATCGCCCCGTCCCTGATCGCCTCGGCGTACGGCCTGACCGCCGTAGTGCGGTCCTCGTTTTGCAGTACCTCGGCGTTGACCAGCCGCTCGACCTGTTCGGTCTCGTCTTCCGACAGCGCCAGCGGGTGCAGGAAGTCGAAGCGCAGCCGGTCGGGGGCGACCAGCGACCCGGCCTGCCGGACGTGATCGCCCAGGACCTGGCGCAGCGCCGCGTGCAGCAGGTGGGTCGCGGAGTGGTTGCGCATGATCGCGCGCCGCCGCGCCGCGTCCACCGCCAGTTGGACGGTGCCGCCCTGGCGCAGCACGCCCTCGGTGACATGGACCAGGTGAACGTGACGGCCCTCGGTGCTCTGGGTGTCCGTGATCCGGCCCGACAGTCCCGGCGCGGTGATCTGGCCTGTGTCACCGACCTGCCCGCCGCCTTCGGCGTAGAACGGGGTCTGGCCGAAGACGGCCAGGCCGCTCTCGCCCGCGGTCAGCACGTCGGCCAGGCCGTCCAGCCCGGCCAGGGCCCGGACCTGAGCGGTCGCGGTGAGCTGCTGGTGACCCAGGAACCTGGTTGGCGGCAGGTCCAGGCCGGCGATGACGTCGAGATGCGGCCCGCCGGGCGCGTCCGGACTGTGGCCCAGGCCGGTCCCGGGAGTCAGGCCGGTTCCGGGACCGCGGGACAGCTCGCGGTGCTCGGCGAACAGTTCCGCGAACCGCTGCTCATCCACCGATCCGCCGCGTTCGGCCGCGAAGTCCCTGATCAGATCCGCCGGCATGCCGTGCGTAGCGAAGAGCGTGAACGCGGCATCGCCGCTGATCTGGAATCCCGCCCCGGTGCTCAGCTCGTTCAGCCGGTCAAGCCCGCGGCGGACCACTCGGCCGAATTCGCGCTGCTCTCGCGCCAGCAGGTCCAGGACCTGGTCGCGGCGTGCTCGCAGTTGCGGGTAATTGCCCTGCATGTGGTCGATGACCACGTTGGCCACGTCGCGCAGGTCGAAGTCGGCCACCCCGGCCTGGGTCGTGATCGCGATGACCTTGCGCAGCAGCCGCCGCGGGATGTAGCCGCGGCCCTCGTTCGAGGGGGCGACCCCCTCGCTGAGCATGAACGTCGACGCCCGGACATGGTCGGCGACGATCCTGACGTCCCGCTGGCCCGCGCCGGCCCCGGCCAGGGCCGCCTCCACGGCCGCTACGACCGGGGTGAAGAGGTCGGTCTCGTAGGCCGAGTCGCGGCCCTGCAGGACCATGGCCATGCGCTCCAGGCCCGATCCGGTGTCCACGCTGGTGAACCGCAGCGGCTCGAGCGTGCCGCTGGCGAGCCGGTTGAACTCCATGAACACGCCGGCGTTCCAGATCTCGATGTACCGGCCCGCGCTGTCGAACTCCCCGCCGGGCCGGTAGGCCGGGCCGTGTTCCGGCCCGGTGTCGTAGAAGACCTCGGTGCACGGCCCGCAGGGACCGGTGTCGCCCGCGGACCAGAAGTTGTCCTCGGCACCGAGGTGGACGATGTGGTCCCGGGGCACGCCGACCCGCTCCCAGGCCGCGGCCGACACCTCGTCGGGCGGCACGCCGAGCGTTTCGTCGCCGCCGAACACGGTCACGTACAGGCCGGCCAGGCTGAACCCGAAACCGGTCGTGAGCAGCTCGAAGGCGAGTTCGACCGCGCGGTCCTTGAAGTAGTGGTCGATGGACCAGCTACCCAGCATCTCGAAGAACGTCAGGTGGTGCCGGTCACCGACGTCGGAGATGTCGATCGTGCGCACGCACGGCTGGACGTTGCACAGGTCCGGGGCGGGCGGCAGGGCCTCGCCCAGGAAGTAGGGCTTGAGCGGGGCCATGCCCGCGTTGATGTACAGCAGCGTGGGGTCGTTGGCCGGGATGATCGAGGCGGACTCGATCCGCGTGTGCTGCCTTTCGGTGAAAAATCGCAGGAAGGTGTCGCGGATCTCGTCACTGCCGGTAGGACCCCTCATGCGGCCAGTATGTTGGCAGCTTCGCGGCCGGGCGACCAGTTATTTTCCGGGCGGCTGGAGCACCGGCAGCTAGAGGTCGACCTGGCCGGTCACGCAGGTGACCGTCCCGCCGCCGACCCAGATCGTGCCGTCATCCTCCTGGGCCACGTGCACCCGGCCCCGGCGGCCCAGCGCGGTGCCCTGGCTGGCCACGTACGGCGCGGTGAGCCGGCCGGTGCGCAGCAGCCACCCGGCCAGCGACGCGTTCAGGCTGCCGGTGACCGGATCCTCCCTCATGCCGTCGCCACGGGACGAGAACGCCCGTACCTCGATGGCCTGCGGTGAGCCGGGCGGATACGGGCCGGCCACGCCGATGCTCAGGTCGACCTCGCCCGGCCGCAGCGCCAGCACCGCCTCGGCGCTGCCCAGCAGCACCGCCACCCAGCCGGGTCCGTTGTCGGCCCACTCCGCGTCCACGATGTCGGTCCGGGCTATCCCGAGCAGGTCGGCGAGACGCGCGACGAGGTCCTCGTCGACCGGCCCGGACCGCAACAGCGGCGGCGCCGCGAACGCGAGCCTGCCCGCGGCGTGGCGCAGGGGCACCAAGCCGGCGGCGCATTCCTGCACGATGGTCCCGGCCTGCCGGGGCGTGCCGCCAGCCGTCAGCCAGGCGTGGCAGGTACCGAGCGTCGGGTGGCCGGCGAACGGCAGTTCCCGGGCGGGAGTGAAGATGCGGACCCGGTAGTCCGCCTCGCCGGCCGTCGGCGGCAGCACGAACGTGGTCTCGGACAGGTTCGTCCACCGGGCGAACCGCTGCATGTCGGCGTCGGACAGGCCGCCGGCGTCCAGCACGACCGCGACCGGATTGCCGAGGTAGGGCGTGGTGGTGAACACATCGACCTGGCGGAAGTCACGGGGCACGGTTGCGAGTGTGCCACAGGGACCGGGTGCGGTCGCGGCCATTAACGGCCGGCTGGCCGTCAGCCGCTTACAGCCACCCGCGCTCGTCGGCGGCGCGGACCGCCTCCGCGCGGTTGCGCCCGCCGGTCTTCGCGATCGCCGCCGACAGGTAGTTGCGGACCGTGCCCTCGGACAGGAAGAGCTTCTCCCCGATCTCGGCGGCGGTGCCGCCGAAACGCGCCGCGACCAGCACGTCGCGCTCGCGCGCGGTGAGCGGACAGACCCCGTGCGCCAGGGTGGCCGCGGCGAGTTCGGGGTCGACGACGCGCTCGCCGGCCGCGACCCGCCGGATGGCGTCGGCCAGGTGCTCGGCCGGCGCGTCCTTGACCACGAACCCGTGCGCTCCCGACTCCATCGCGCGCCTGAGGTAGCCGGGGCGGCCGAACGTGGTGAGAATCAGCGCCCGGCACTGCGGCGCCTCCTGGGCCAGGACCGCGGCCGCGGCGAGCCCGTCGATGCCCGGCATCTCGATATCGAGCAGGGCCACGTCGGGGTGGTGCGCCCTGGCCGCGGCCACGACCTCGTCGCCCCGGCCCACGGTCGCCACGACCTCGAACCCCTCCTCCAGGGCCAGCAGCGCCGCGAGCGCGGAGCGGATGAGTTCCTGGTCGTCGGCGACCAGCAGCCGGATCGTCACGTCCGGACTCCGTCGGTGACCTGGTCGCTGCTCTCGGTCACCGTGCCGGTCTCGGGCGTCTTGGTTTCGGGCGTGCCGGTATCCGGCGGGAGCGTGACGCTCAGCCGCCACCCGCCGCCGGGCCGCGGTCCCGCGTCGAGCGTGCCGCCGGCCGCCTCGACCCGTTCCCGCAGCCCGCCGAGCCCGTTTCCGCCGTCCGTTCGGTTCTCGCCACCGCCCCCGGTGCCGTCGTCGGTGATCTCCACCGAATCGCGCGTCAGCCGCACGGCGCACGCGCTGGCGCGGGAGTGCCGGACCACGTTGGTCAGGCCCTCGCGGAGGACCCAGCCGAACAGTTCGGAGCAGCGCGGGCCGACGACGTCGACGGCCCGCGGCAGGTCGGCGGTGATGTCGGCCGCGCGCAGCAGTTCCCGGCCGTTGGCCATCTCGCCGGCCAGGCTTACGTCGCGGTCGCGGTAGTTGGCCACGGCCATCCGGACCTCGCTCAGGGCCCGGCGGCTCAGTTCCTCGACCTCCGCGATCTCGCGCAGGGCGCGCTCGGTGTCGGCCGCGCCGAGCTTGCGGGCCAGGCCGGCCTTGACCGTGATCGTCGTGAGCGAGTGGCCGAGCAGGTCATGCAGGTCGCGGGCGATGCGGGTGCGCTCGCTCTCGGTCGCGAGCGCGGCGATCCGGGACCGGGCCTCGGCCAGGTCGTGGTTGGCCTGCACGACCTTGAAGAAGCCGAACATGGCCAGCGCGATCCCCGGGATGGTGATCGCCGTGAAGTTGTCGAGGGCCGTGCCGAAGCCGTCGTGCCAGGACGGCACCAGCCCGGGCACGACGATGGCGAGCAGCGTCATCAGGGCGATCGCCGGGGCCGCGCGGGCCCCGTACCGTGCGACGAGGAAGATCCCGAGGTACGCGCACATGAAGAACGCCGCCTCGTGGGCGAAGAAGGCTTCCGCCGCGGTCAGCGCGACCATGGTCCCGAACAGTGCCAGGAACCGCGAGGCCGTGGTCGCCCACGGGTCGTACAGCAGGGCCAGGTGGCACACGCAGAAGGCGGCCAGGATGACGTAGCCGGCCACGCTGGCCGCGCCCGAGGTGTACTTGGCCACGGCCGCGGGCACCCCGGCCAGGTAGACCAGGAACACCGCGGACATCGCGATCCGGCGCCAGTCGTTACGCCACGCGTTATGCCAGGCGGCCCAGTCCGGCGCCGGGCCGGCGGCGTCCGGCGCCGGCCCGGCGGCGTCGGTGTCCGCGTTCATGGCTTCCCCCAACCTCGCGGCGGCGTGTCGGCTCAACTGCGCGCAGTATCGCGCCGATAGGCGCGCATGGCCAGCAGGGCCAGGGCCGCTGTCCAGGCCGCGACCACGATCCAGGCCCGGGCCGGGGGCCAGCCGCCGTGGCCCAGGGCGCTGGCCCCCGCCTGCACCAGCCAGTACGACGGCACCCACTCGATGAGCTTGTGTAGCACGCCGCCGCTGGCCAGTTGGCCCCAGGCGCCGCCGAGCAGGGCGAACAGGGTGACGATGCCGCCCAGCGCGGGCCCGATGGCGTCGATCCGCAGCAGGTGGCCGAGCAGGATGCCGAGGACGGCGAACGGGATTAGCGCGACCAGGAGCAGTCCCGTCATCGTCAGCCACTGGTGCGCGGCCAGGCGCACGCCGAACGCGGTGCCGGCCAGGTAAAGCGCGGCGATGCTGACCAGGGCCATGCCGTAGCCGCCGAGGATCTTGCCGCCGAAGTAGGTGCGCTCCGGCAGCGGCGTGATCCGCATCTGGCGGGTCCAGCCCGCGGCCCGCTCCGCGGCGATCCTGGCCCCGCTCGCGACGACCGCGCTCATGGTGCCCCAGGCGGCCATGCCGGTCATGAAGTACAGCGGCACGGGCACGCCGTCGAGGTCGGCGTGCCGTCGCGGGCCCGCGATCACGAAGAACAGGATCAGCGGGAACGCCAGCGAGAAGACGAGGAACTTCCAGTTACGGAGCATCCGGAGCGTTTCGTAGCGGAGGTAGGTGGCGTGC
>DATAVV010000339.1:0-3841 GCA_036267555.1 Streptosporangiaceae bacterium
CACGGCGCGGGCCCGGACGACAACGTCGGCCCCGACCCCGAGGCGGCCCCGATCGAGCAGCAGGGCCTCGGCTGGAAGAGCACGTTCCGCACCGGCAAGGGCGGCGACACGATCACCAGCGGCCTCGAGGTGACGTGGACGGCCACGCCGGTCCGGTGGGACAACAGCTTCCTCGAGACGCTCTACGCCTACGACTGGGAGCTGACCAAGAGCCCGGCCGGCGCGCACCAGTGGAAGCCGAAGGACGGCGCCGGCGAGGGGACGGTCCCCGACGCTCACGACCCGTCGAAGAGCCACCCGCCGACGATGCTCACGACCGACCTCTCGCTCCGTGTGGACCCGGTCTACGAGCAGATCACGCGGCGCTTCCTGGCCAACCCCGACGAGTTCGCCGACGCGTTCGCGCGGGCGTGGTTCAAGCTGACCCACCGGGACATGGGCCCGATCGCGCGCTACCTCGGCCCGGAGGTCCCGGCCGAGGAACTGCTGTGGCAGGACCCGCTCCCGGCGGTGGCGCACGAACTCGTCGACGCCGCGGACGTCGCCGCCCTCAAGGAGCAGGTTCTCGCCTCGGGCCTGCCGGTGTCCCAGCTCGTGTCCGTCGCGTGGGCGGCGGCCTCGTCCTTCCGCGGCAGCGACAAGCGCGGCGGCGCCAACGGCGCGCGCATCCGCCTCGAGCCGCAGAGCGGCTGGGAGGTCAACGAGCCCGACCAGCTCCCGACCGTGCTGCGCACCCTGGAGGGGATCCAGCAGTCATTCAACGCCCAGGCCGGCGACAGGCAGATCTCGCTCGCGGACCTGATCGTGCTCGCCGGCGGGGCAGCGGTCGAGAAGGCGGCCAGGGACTCCGGCGTCCACGTCGAGATCCCGTTCTCGCCGGGCCGCGCGGACGCCGCGCAGGACCAGACCGACGTGGAGTCGTTCGTGGAACTCGAGCCGAAGGCAGACGGGTTCCGCAACTACGCCGGGAAGGCCAGCCGGCTTCCGGCCGAGTACCTGCTGCTCGACCGGGCCAACCTGCTGACCCTGAGCGCGCCCGAGATGACGGTCCTCGTCGGCGGCCTGCGCGTCCTGGGCGCGAACTACCAGCAGTCGCCGCTCGGCGTGTTCACCGCGGCTCCCGGGACGCTGACCAACGACTTCTTCGTCAACCTGCTCGATCTGGGCACGACGTGGGAGCCGACGTCGCAGGACGCGAACACGTTCGAGGGCCGCGACGCCACGGGCGCGGTCCGGTGGACCGCCAGCCGGGCCGACCTGATCTTCGGGTCGAACTCCGAGCTGCGCGCGGTCGCCGAGGTCTACGCCAGCGACGACGCCAGGGAGAAGTTCGTGAAGGACTTCGTCGCCGCCTGGGTCAAGGTCATGAACCTAGACCGCTACGACCTGGCCTGATCAACGCCTTCTCCAGACGGCGCCTGGCTCAGGCGGGCGCGTCCAGGCCGAGGGCCTCGTGGACGCGGGCGATCGTCGCGGGCAGATCGCCGGCCGCCGCGCCGCCGCCCTGGGCGAAGGCCGCGCTGCCGCCGCCGCGCCCGCCGGTCACGGACAGCACCTGGTCCAGCACGGCCGTGGCCGGGGACGAGCCGGTCAGGGCACCGGGCACGCTGACGCCGACGCGCAGCGAGCCGTCTGCCGCCGAGGGCAGCAGCAGGACCACGATCGCGTCGAGTTCAGACGCGAGCCGCCGGGACTGGGCGGGCAGGCCGGACACGTCGAGGTCCGGGTCGCTGACCACGAGGTAGCGGCGGCCGGCCGGGCCGGGCCGCACCTCGTCGGCCACGGACGGCGCGGACAGCCGGCCGGCGTCCGCCCGGGGCGGTCTGGCGCCGCGCGCGGCCAGGGCCTCGACGCGCTGCGGCAACTGGTCCACGGAGACCTTCAGCCGCGTGGCCAGGCCGCGCAGCAGGCGGTCGCGGTCCAGCGTGCGCGCCAGCGCGGGCTCGCCGGTGAGCGCCTCGATCCGGCGCACGCCCGAGCCGATGCTGCCCTCGCTGACGATCCGGAACAGGCCGACCTCGGACGTGTGGCCCACGTGCGTGCCGCCGCACAACTCGGTGGAGAAGTCCCCGAACGAGACGACGCGCACGTCGTCGCCGTACTTGTCGCCGAAGAACGCGATCGCCCCGTCCTTGATCGCGTCGGCGTAGGGCTTCACCACCGTGGTGCGCTCCTCACTGCGCAGCACCTCGGCGTTGACCAGGCGCTCGACCTGCTCGATCTCGTCCTCCGACAGCGCCCGCGGGTGCAGGAAGTCGAAGCGCAGCCGGTCGGGCGCGACCAGCGACCCGGCCTGGCGGACGTGGTCGCCCAGGACCTGGCGCAGGGCCGCGTGCAGCAGGTGGGTCGCGGAATGGTTGCGCATGATCGCGTGCCGCCGCGCCGCGTCCACCGCCAGTTCGGCGGTGCCGCCCCGGCGCAGCACACCCTCGGTGACATGGACCAGGTGAACGTGCCGGCCCATGCTGCTCTGGGTGTCCGTGATCCGGCCCGACAGTCCTGGCGCGGTGATCTGGCCGGTGTCACCGACCTGCCCGCCGCCCTCGGCGTAGAACGGGGTCTGGTCGAACACGGCCAGGCCGCTCTCGCCCTCGGTCAGCGCGTCGGCCAGGCCGTCCAGCCCGGCCAGGGCCTGGACCTGAGCGGTCCCGGTGAGCTGCTGGTGACCCAGGAACCTGGTCGGCGGCAGGTCCAGGCCGGCGATCACGTCGAGATGCGGCCCGCCGGGCGCGTCCGGGCTGTGGCCCAGGCCGGTCCCGGGAGTCAGGCCCGCTCCGGGACCGCGGGACAGCTCGCGGTGCTCGGCGAACAGTTCCGCGAACCGCTGCTCGTCCATTGACCCGCCGCGTTCGGCCGCGAAGTCCCGGATCAGATCCGCCGGCATGCCGTGCGTCGCGAACAGGTTGAACGCGGCATCGCCGCTGATCTGGAATCCCTCCCCGGTGCTCAGCTCGTTCAGCCGGTCAAGCCCGCGCCGGACCACCCGGCCGAAGTCGCGCTGTTCCCGGGCCAGCAGGTCGAGGATCTGGTCGCGGCGCTGCGCGAGTTGCGGGTAGCTGCCCCGCATGTGGCCGATGACCACGCTGGCCACGTCGCGCAGGTCGAAGTCGGCCGCCCCGGCCTGGGTCGTGATCGCGATGACCTTGCGCAGCAGCCGTCGCGGGATGTAGCCGCGACCCTCGTTCGAGGGGGCGACCCCCTCGCTGAGCATGAACGTCGACGCCCGGACGTGATCCGCGACGATCCTGACGTCCCGCTGGCCCGCGCCGGTCCCGGCCAGGGCCGCCTCCACCGCCGCGACGACCGGGGTGAAGATGTCGGTCTCGTAGGCCGAGTCGCGGCCCTGCAGCACCATGGCCATGCGTTCCAGGCCCGATCCGGTGTCCACGCTGGTGAATCGCAGCGGCTCGAGCGTTCCGCCGGGAAGCCGGTTGAACTCCATGAACACGCCGGCGTTCCAGATCTCGATGTACCGGCCCGCGCTGTCGAACTCCCCGCCGGGCCGGTAGGCCGGGCCGTGCTCCGGCCCGGTGTCGTAGAAGACCTCGGTGCACGGCCCGCAGGGACCGGTGTCGCCCGCGGACCAGAAGTTGTCCTCGGCGCCGAGGTGGACGATGTGGTCCCGGGGCACGCCGACCCGTTCCCAGGCCGCGGCCGACACCTCGTCGGGCGGCACGCCGAGCGTGTCGTCGCCGCCGAACACGGTCACGTACAGGTCGGCCAGGCTGAACCCGAAACCGCTCGTGAGCAGCTCGAAGGCGAGTTCGACCGCGCGGTCCTTGAAGTAGTGGTCGATGGACCAGCTACCCAGCATCTCGAAGAACGTCAGGTGGTGCCGGTC
>DATAVV010000340.1:0-5408 GCA_036267555.1 Streptosporangiaceae bacterium
CAGGACCGTGCGGCAGCCGTTCAGGACCGAGGAGCGCACGTACGTCAGGGCCTTGTCCTTGTCCGACACCTGCTCCCAGCGCCGGTAGAGCCCGCTGAATGCCTCCTGCACGACGTCCTCGGCCGCGGCCCGGTCGCCCAGCATCACGTGGGCCAGCCGCACCAGGCCGAGGGCGTGCGCCGCGTAGAGCGCCGTGACGCGGGCCCTGGCGTCGGCCGGGGGCGCGACGTCGTCGAGCGCCGCGGCCCGGCCGTGAAATTGGATGCTCATGAACCAGAGACGCGTGCTGCCGTATTCCGCTGCCTCATGAGGCCAACGTATTCACGCCGAGCCGGGCGGACTGCGTCCCCGGCGGCCCGCGGGGCTCGGTAGAGTCCAAACTGAGGGGCTGAGAGCCCGCAGGATAACTTCCGCCGACCAGCGTCCCCGAGCCAGCGGGCCGGGACGGGCGGCGCTACGAGGAGTGCGTTCAGTGCCGAAGCTTGTCTATGACTTCACCGAAGGTAACAAGGATCTGAAGGACCTGCTGGGCGGCAAGGGCGCCAACCTGGCCGAGATGACCAACCTGGGGCTGCCGGTACCGCCCGGCTTCGTCATCAGCACCGATGCCTGCCGTTATTACCTGGCCGAGGGCCGGGTCCCCGATGGCCTGGCCGCCGAGGTTGACGAGCACCTGGCCCAGCTTGAGCGCAAGATCGGCCGGCGTCTCGGCGACCACGCCGACCCGTTGCTGGTCAGCGTGCGGTCGGGGGCGAAGTTCTCCATGCCGGGGATGATGGAGACCGTCCTGAACATCGGCCTGTCCGACGAGTCGGTGCACGGACTGGCCAAGCAGGCCGAAAGCGAGCGGTTTGCCTGGGATTCCTACCGGCGGCTGATCCAGATGTTCGGCAAGACCGTGCTGGACATCGACGGCGAGCAGTTCGAGCACGCGATCGACGCGGCCAAGAAGGCCAAGGGCACCAGGAACGACCTGGACCTGGACGCGTCCGACCTGCGCAGCCTGGTCGAGACGTTCAAGGGGATCGTGCGCGATCAGACCGGCCGCGACTTCCCGCAGGACCCGCGCGAGCAGATGGACCTCGCGGTCAACGCGGTGTTCAACTCCTGGAACGCCGACCGGGCCATCCTGTACCGGCGGCAGGAGCGGATCCCCTCCGACCTCGGCACCGCCGTCAACGTGGTGGCGATGGTGTTCGGCAACCTCGGCATGGACTCGGGCACCGGGGTGGCGTTCACCCGCGACCCGGGCAGCGGCCAGCAGGGCGTCTACGGCGACTACCTGCAGAACGCCCAGGGCGAAGACGTGGTGGCCGGCATCCGCAACACCGTGCCGCTGCAGGATCTCGAGCAGATCGACGCCAGGTCGTACGCCGAGCTGATGGACATCATGTCCACCCTGGAGAACCACTACAAGGACCTGTGCGACATCGAGTTCACGATCGAGCGCGGCAAGCTGTGGATGCTGCAGACGCGGGTCGGCAAGCGCACCGCCGCCGCCGCGTTCCGGATCGCGATCCAGCTCGTGGACCAGGGCCTGATCGACATGGACGAGGCGCTGGACCGGGTCACAGGGGACCAGCTGGCGCAGCTCATGTTCCCCCGGTTCGACACCAGCGGCGAGGTCACGAAGATCACCAAGGCGGTCAGCGCCTCGCCGGGCGCCGCGGTCGGCAAGGTCGTGTTCGACTCCGCCCGCGCCGTGGAGGAGGCCGACCGGGGTGAGGAGGTCATCCTGGTCCGCCGGGAGACCAACCCCGACGACCTGCACGGGATGATCGCCGCCCAGGGCATCCTGACCAGCCGCGGCGGCAAGACCAGCCACGCGGCCGTGGTCGCCCGCGGCATGGGCAAGACCTGCGTCTGCGGCGCCGACGAGATCGAGGTCGACCTGGCCGGCCGCCAGTTCACCGCGCCAGGCGGGGTCACCGTCCGCGAGGGCGATGTGATCTCCATCGACGGCACCTCCGGCGTCGTGTACCTGGGCGAGGTGCCGGTCATGGCCTCGCCGGTGGTCGAGTTCTTCGAGGGCAGCCTCGACTCCGAGTCCGACGAGCTGGTCAGCGCGGTCAACCGGATCATGACCCACGCCGACAGCCGCCGGCGCCTCGGCGTCTACGCCAACGCCGACACCGGTGACGACTGCGCCCGGGCCCGCCGGTTCGGCGCGCGCGGCGTCGGCCTGGTGCGGACCGAGCACATGTTCCTCGGTGAGCGCCGCCGGCTCGTCGAGCGGCTGATCCTGGCCGACGACGACCAGGCCCGGCAGTCGGCCCTGGACGCGCTCGAGCCGCTGCAGCGCGGCGACTTCGTCGACATCCTCAAGGCCATGGACGGGCTGCCGGTCGTGATCCGGCTGATCGACCCGCCGCTGCACGAGTTCCTGCCCGACCTGACCGACCTGTCGGTCAAGGTGGCCGTGGCCGGGGACGAGGCGACCGAGCAGGACCGAAGGCTGCTCGACGCGGTGCGGCGCCTGCACGAGCAGAACCCCATGCTCGGGCTGCGCGGCGTCCGCCTCGGCCTGGTCATACCCGGGCTGTTCAACATGCAGGTCAAGGCCATCGCGGAGGCCGCGGCCGAGCTCAAGCAGGCCGGTCATGACCCGAAGCCGGAGATCATGATCCCGCTGACCGCGTCGGTGCAGGAGATGGAGATCGCCCGCGAGGAGGCCGAGAAGGTGCTCGCGGCGGTGGCCGAGGAGACAGGCACCAGCGTGCACACACTGATCGGCACCATGATCGAGGTGCCCCGGGCAGCCATGATCGCGGGCGAGATCGCGGGCAGCGCCGAGTTCTTCTCGTTCGGGACCAACGACCTGACCCAGATGGGCTGGGGCTTCTCCCGCGACGACGTGGAAGGCGCGTTCTTCAGCCGCTACATCGAGCTCGGCATCTTCGGGGTCTCGCCGTTCGAGACCATCGACGTCGACGGGGTCGGCCGGATGATCAAGATCGCGGTGCAGGAAGGCCGGGCCGCCCGGCCCGAGCTGGAGCTCGGCGTCTGCGGCGAGCACGGCGGCGACCCGGACTCGGTGCACTTCTTCCACGGCGTCGGGCTGGACTACGTGTCCTGCTCCCCGTTCCGGGTGCCGGTCGCCCGGCTCGAGGCGGGCCGCGCCGTCGTGGCGGAGGCCGCCGGGGGCAGCGACAGCCGGTGACCGGAGGGGGCGGCTATGACACCCACGCGACCGCGCGGTGGGTAGATGAGTCGCCCAAGCACGCGCGCAACCCCGGGCGCGGCCCGTTCGAGCGGGACCGCGCCCGGGTGCTGCACAGCTCGGCCCTGCGCCGCCTCGCGGCCAAGACGCAGGTGGTCGAGGTCGGTTCGGGCGACTTCCCGCGGACCAGGCTGACCCACTCCCTGGAGTGCGCGCAGATCGGACGCGAGTTCGGGGCCGCGCTCGGGTGCGACCCCGACCTGGTCGACGCCGCGTGCCTCGCGCATGACCTGGGTCACCCTCCGTTCGGCCATAACGGCGAGTCGGCCCTGGCCGAGTTCGCCGCCGGCTGCGGTGGTTTCGAGGGCAACGCGCAGAGCCTGCGGCTGCTGACCCGGCTGGAGGCCAAGGTGGCCGGGGCCGGGCTGAACCTGACCCGGGCCACGCTCGATGCCACGCTGAAGTACCCCTGGCCCGCCCGGGCCGGAGAGGTCAAGTTCGGTGTCTACGCCGACGACGCCGCGGTGTTCGACTGGATCCGCCGCGGCGCGCCGCCCGGCTACCAGTGCCTGGAGGCCCAGGTCATGGACTGGGCCGACGACGTGGCCTACTCCGTGCACGACGTGGAGGACGGGCTGCAGGCCGGCCTGATCACGATGAGCGCGCTGCGGGACCCGGCGGAGCGCAAGGCCGTGGCCGGGCTCACCGCCGCCGACTACTGCGCACCGGGGTCGGTCACCGTCGACGAACTGTGCGAGGTCTTCACCGGCCTGCTTGAGCTGCCGTGCTGGCCCCCGGCCTTCGACGGCGGCCTGGAGGCCCTGGCCGCGCTGAAGAACCTGACCAGCGAGCTGATCGGCCGGCTGTGCCGCGCGGCCCAGGAGGCGACGCTGGCGGCCGCCGGCCGCGGCGGGCTGACCCGGTACGCCGCGGACCTCGTCGTGCCCAGGCGGCAGCGGCTGGAGTGCGCGCTGCTCAAGGGCGTCACCGCTCAGTACGTGATGTCACGGGCCGGGGCCGCGCAGACCCAGGCCCGGGAGCGGGAACTGATCACCGAACTCGCGTTCGCGGTGCGGGCCGGAGCGCCAGAAACGCTTGACCCGGTGTTCCGCCTCGTTTATGCCGCGGCCGTATCCGACCAGGAAAAGCTGCGCGTGATCGTCGACCAGATCGCCTCGCTCAGCGACACATCGGCGTTCGCCTGGCACCGGCGGCTGTGCCAGTGAAAGCCTGAGCCTGACCCCCCGTCCCGAACCCAGTTGGCGCCCGGCCGGCCGTGGACCGCCGGGCGTTTCGCCAGCGGAAGGAGCAACCAGATGCCCGCCGAACCCGCGTTCGTGATCGTCGGAGCGAGCCTGGCCGGAGCGAAGGCCGCCGAAACCCTCCGCGCCGAGGGTTTCGACGGCGCGGTCGTGCTCATCGGCCAGGAAGACCAGTACCCCTACGAGCGGCCGCCGCTGTCCAAGGGCTACCTGCTCGGCAAGGAAAGCCGGGAATCGGTGTTCGTGCAGGACAGCGACGCCTGGTACGCCGAGCACCAGGTCGACCTGCGGCTCGGCACGACCGTCACGTCCATCGACCGGGCGGGCCGGAGGGTCGGGCTGGCCGGCGGCGAGTCGGTGCCCTACGACAAGCTGCTGATCACCACCGGCGCCTCGCCGCGGCGCCTGAACGTGCCCGGGGCCGATCTCGGCAACGTCTTGTACCTGCGCACGCTGCCGGACTCCGAGCGGCTGGCCGCGGCGCTGCACCGCGGCGGCCGGGTCGTGATCGCAGGCGCGGGCTGGATCGGCCTGGAGACCGCGGCGGCGGCGCGCGAGTTCGGATGCGAGGTCACGGTCGTGGAACCGGAGCCGGGCGCGCTGCACCGGTCGCTGGGCCCCGAACTCGGCGAGGTCTTCGCGGACCTGCACCGCAGCCACGGCGTCACGTTCCGGTTCGGTGAAGGGATCACCGAGCTGACCGGATCGGGGACGGTCACCGGGGCGGTCACCTCCTCCGGCGAGGAACTGGCCGCCGACGCCGTGATCGCGGCCGTGGGCGTCGTGCCGAACGCCTCGCTGGCCGCCGACGCCGGCCTCGAGGTGGACAACGGCATCCTCGCCGGCGAGGCGCTGCGCACCTCCGACCCGGACATCTTCGCGGCCGGCGACGTGGCGAACGCGTTCAACTCGCTGCTGGGCCGCAGGATCCGGGTCGAGCACTGGGGGAACGCGCTGGCCGGCGGCCCGATCGCCGCGCGGTCGAT
>DATAVV010000341.1:0-3755 GCA_036267555.1 Streptosporangiaceae bacterium
CAAGCCGATGAACTGCCCGATGCACATCCTGATCTATTCCTCGCGCGGGCGGTCCTACCGCGAGCTGCCGCTGCGGCTGTTCGAGTTCGGCACCGTGTACCGGTACGAGAAGTCCGGCGTCGTGCACGGGCTGACCCGGGCTCGCGGCTTCACCCAGGACGACGCGCACATCTTCTGCCGCCCCGATCAGCTCGCCGACGAGCTCGCGTCGCTGCTCGGCTTCGTGGTCGGGCTGCTGCGCGACTTCGGGCTGACCGAGTTCGAGGCTGAGCTGTCCACCCGGCCGGATAAGTACGTCGGCGAGATCGCCGAGTGGGAGCAGGCCGAGGCGGCGCTCAAGCACGCACTCGACATGTCCGGGCTGAACTATGTCGTCGCCGAGGGCGAGGGCGCGTTCTACGCACCCAAGATCGATGTGCACGTCAAGGACGCCATCGGGCGCCGCTGGCAGCTATCCACGCTGCAGGTGGACTTCCAGGAGCCGGGCCGGTTCGGGATCGAGTACCAGGCGCCGGACGGGACGCGGCAGCGCCCCTACATGATCCACCGGGCGCTGTTCGGGTCGATCGAGCGGTTCTTCGGGATCCTGCTCGAGCATTACGCGGGCGCGTTCCCGCCCTGGCTGGCCCCGGTCCAGGTGGTCGGGATCCCGATCGCCGACGCGCACGCGCCGTACCTGGAACAGGTCGCGGCCCGGCTGCGCGAGCAGGGGATCAGGGTCGAGGTCGACACCGCCGACGAGCGGATGCAGAAGAAGATCCGGCAGGCGCAGCGGCAGAAGGTGCCCTACATGCTGCTGGCGGGGGACGAAGACATCGCCGCGGGCGCGGTCTCGTTCCGCTACCGCAGCGGGGAGCAGAAGAACGGCGTCCCGGTGGACGACGCGATCGCCGAGATCGTGAATGCCGCGGCGCAGCGGCTTCAGGTCTGATGACGCAGCGGGACGAGCAGGCCAGGGACGAGGCGGGCCGCCCGGCCGCGCCCCAGGACGGGATCGGCATCCCGGACGCGTTCGCGCGGCTGTGGATGCCGCACCGGATGGCCTACATCAAGGGCGAGGGCAAGCCGTCCGGTACCGGCAGCGACGGCTGCCCGTTCGACCAGATCCCGAAGATGACCGACGCCGACGGCCTGATCGTGGCGCGCGGCGACCTGGTCTACACCGTGCTCAACCTGTACCCCTACAACGCCGGTCACCTGATGGTCTGCCCCTACCGGCACGTGGCCGACTACACCGACCTGACCGACCCGGAGACCGCGGAACTGGCCAGCCACACCAAGCTGGCCATGACCGCGCTGCGGGCCGCGTCCGGGGCGCAGGGCTTCAACATCGGCATGAACATGGGCGCCGTGGCCGGCGCGGGCATCGCCGCGCACCTGCACCAGCACATCGTGCCGCGCTGGGGCGGCGACACCAACTTCATGCCCGCGGTCGGCCAGACCCGGGTGCTGCCCCAGTTGCTGGCCGACACGCGCGCGATGCTCGCGCAGGCGTGGCCCGGCCGTTAGACGGCGGCCGGGCCGCGCGCCGCGTTAATCCGGCTTGGACGCGCTGGCCACCTTGTCGGCCAGGTGCGAGGGCAGCGGCTCGTGGCGCAGGTAGGAACGGGTAAATGAGCCGGTGCCGTGGGACGTCGAGCGCAGATCGATCGCGTACCGGGTGATCTCGAGTTCCGGGATCTCGGCCTTGACCAGGGTGCGGCCCCCCGGGACCGGCTCGGTCCCGAGCACCCGGCCGCGCCGGGAGGACAGGTCGGACATGACCGCGCCCACGTAGTCGTCGGGCACGAGCACCGACACCTCGTCGACCGGCTCGAGCAGCAGCACGCCCGCCTTCTCCGCGGCGTCACGGAAGCCGGCCCGGCCGGCCTTCTGGAACGCCATGTCGGAGGAGTCCACCGCGTGCGCCTTGCCGTCGAACAGCGTCACCCGGACGTCGACCATCGGGTAGCCGGCCAGCACGCCCTGCTCCATCTGGGCCCGCACGCCCTTCTCCACCGACGGGATGAACTGCCGCGGCACCACGCCGCCGACGATCTTGTCGACGAACTCGAAGCCGTTGCCCGAAGGGACCGGCTCGACCTCGAGGCGGCAGATCGCGTACTCGCCGTGGCCGCCGGTCTGCTTGACGTTCCGCCCCAGGCCCTGGGCCTTGCCCGCGAGCGTCTCCCGCAGCGGGACGCGCAACGCGGTGGTCTCCACCGCGACGCCGTAGCGGCTGGACAGCCGGTCGAGCAGCAGGTCGACGTGGGCCTCGCCCATGCACCAGAGCACCAGTTGGCGGGTCTCGGAGTTGTTCTCCAGGCGCAGCGTGGGGTCCTCGGCCACCAGCCGGCTGAGCGCCTGCGACATCTTGTCCTCGTCCGCCTTGGACTTCGCGGTGATGGCCACCGGCAGCAGCGGCTCCGGGCTGGACCACGCCTCCATCAGCAGCGGGTTGTCCTTGTCGGAGAGCGTGTCGCCGGTCTCGGCGCTGCCGAGCTTGGCCACGGCGCAGATGTCACCCGCCACGCACTGCGCGATGCTGCGCTGAAGCTTGCCCAGCGGTGAGGTCAGGGCGCCTATGCGCTCGTCCTGGTCGTGGTCGGCGTGGCCGCGGTCGGCCCGGCCGTGCCCCGACACGTGCACGGTGGCGTCCGGCCGCAGTGTGCCGGAGAACACGCGCACCAGGCTGATCCGGCCCACGTACGGGTCGGACGCGGTCTTTACCACCTCGGCCAGGAGCGGCCCGCGCGGGTCGCACGACAGGCCGCTGACCGGCTTCCCCTCGGGCGTTGTCACCGAGGGCAGCGGGTGCTCGGCCGGGGCCGGGAAGGCCTGCGTCATCACCTCGAGCAACTCGGGCATGCCGATGCCGAGCGGGGTGGCGGCCGGGAGCACCGGGTAGAAACTGCCGCGCGCGACGGCCTTCTCCAGGTCCTCGATCAGTACCTTGGGGTCGATCTGCTCGCCGGACAGATACCGGTCCATGAGGCCCTCATCCTCGCTCTCCTGGATGATGGCCTCGATCAGCGCGCTGCGCGACTCCTCCAGCCGGTCGGTGTCTCCCGGCTCGGGATCGCGCTCCTCGCGCGCGCCGCCCGAGTAGTCGTAGAAGCGCTCGGACAGCAGCCCGATCAGCCCGCGGACGCCGCCCTGGCCGTCGGCGACCGGCAGGTACAGGGGTGCCACCGAGTCACCGAAGGCGTCCCGGCAGGCCGCCAGGGACTCGTCGAAGTCCCCGCGCTGGTGGTCGATCTTGGTGATGACGACGGCGCGCGGGGTGCCCACCGCGGCGCACTCCTCCCAGAGCATCCGGGTCAGCCCGTCCACGCCGTCCGCGGCCGAGACCGTGAACAGGGCCGCGTCCGCGGCGCGCAGGCCGGCCCGCAGGTCCCCGGTGAAGTCCGCGTACCCGGGGGTGTCCAGAAGGTTGACCTTGATCCCGTTATGCTCCACCGGGGCCAGGGAGAGGTTGACCGAGCGCTGCTGCCGGACCTCGACCTCGTCGAAGTCGCTCACGGTCGAGCCTTCCTCAACCCGCCCGCCGCGCTGGATGGTGCCCGTGGCGACCAGAAGAGCCTCGACGAGCGTGGTCTTTCCCGCGCCCGAGTGGCCGACGAGCACGACGTTACGCACGTTATCGGGCTGGTCGGCCACGGGTGCCCTGCCCGCGGCTCCAGATGCGCCCGCCTTCTCCGCCATCCGATCGCCTCCTGTTAGCTTTGTTCGGCTGCTGCACGACCAGCCTTTACCTGCCGGTTCCGGATCACAAG
>DATAVV010000342.1:0-3337 GCA_036267555.1 Streptosporangiaceae bacterium
GTTCAACTACGTGCCGGACGTGTTCCGGGCCCAGTACGCGGAGACCGAGGAAGAGGCCGACCGCTGGTACGACGACCCGGATCACAACCGCCGCCCGCCGGAACTGCTGCCCCGTGACGAGGTGGCCCGCGCGAACAACGCGGAGGTCAAGGCCGGGCGCGGGTCGCCGCACGGCGGCGTGTTCCTCGACATCGCATCGCGAAGGCCGGCCGAGGAGATCCTGCGGCGGCTGCCGTCCATGTACCACCAGTTCAAGGAACTGGCCGACGTCGACATCACCAAGGAGCCGATGGAGGTCGGCCCGGCCCAGCACTACGTGATGGGTGGCGTGGAGGTCGACCCCGACACCGGCGAGTCGATCGTGCCCGGGCTGTTCGCCGCGGGCGAGGTGTCCGGCGGCATGCACGGCTCCAACCGGCTCGGCGGCAATTCCCTGTCCGACCTGCTGGTGTTCGGCCGCCGGGCCGGCCTGGGCGCGGTGCAGTACCTGAACTCGCTGGGCGAGGGCCGGCCCGCCGCGACCGACGCCGAGCTGCAGGCCGCGCGGGCCGAGGCGATCGCGCCGCTGGAGCGATCCGGCGGCGAGAACCCGTACACGGTCCACTCCGAGGTCCAGCAGACCATGAGCGACCTGGTCGGCATCATCCGCAAGGAAGAAGAGATCAAGGCGGCCCTGGCCGAGCTGGAGAAGCTGCGCGCACGGGCCGCCAACGTCAGCTCCGAGGGCGGCCCGGCTTACAACCCGGGCTGGCACCTGGCCCTGGACCTGCGCAACATCATGCTGATCGCGGACTGCGTGGCCCAGGCGGCGCTGGAGCGCCAGGAGAGCCGCGGCGGGCACACCCGCGACGACTTCCCGCAGATGTCTCCGGAATGGCGCAAGGTCAACGTGATCGCCGCGCTGGAGGGCGACCGGGTGGCGCTCAAGCGCCAGCCGATGGCCCCGATGCGCGAGGACCTGCTGGAACTGTTCGACCGGTCAGAGCTGAAGAAGTACTACACCGACGCGGAACTGCCGCCGGAGACCGAAACGGCGACGACGCCGGCCAGCGAGGAGAAGAGCTAATGGGCGAGAAGGTAGCGCTCCGGGTCTGGCGGGGTGACGCCGGGCAGGGCGACCTGACCGACTACCAGGTCGAGGTCAACGAGGGCGAGGTGCTCCTCGACGTCCTGCACCGGCTGCAGGCCACCCAGGCCGGCGACCTGGCCGTGCGCTGGAACTGCAAGGCGGGCAAGTGCGGCTCCTGCTCGATGGAGATCAACGGGCGTCCCCGGCTGGCCTGCATGACCCGGATGTCGATCTTCGAGCCGGGCGAGCCGATCACGCTCACCCCGCTGCGGACGTTCCCGGTGATCAGGGACCTGGTCACCGACGTCTCGTTCAACTACGAGAAGGCCAGGGAGATCCCCTCGTTCACGCCGGACCCGTCGGTTGGGCTGGGCGAGTTCCGGATGCAGCAGGTCGACGTGCAGCGGCCCCAGGAGTTCCGCAAGTGCATCGAGTGCTTCCTGTGCCAGAACGTCTGTCACGTGATCCGTGACCACCCCGAGAACGAGCGGCCGTTCGCCGGCCCCCGGTTCCTGATGCGCGTCGCGGAACTGGAGATGCACCCGGCCGACACCGCCGACCGGCGCGAGATCGCCCAGGACGACTTCGGCCTCGGCTACTGCAACATCACCAAGTGCTGCACCGAGGTCTGCCCGGAGAACATCAAGATCACCGACAACGCGCTGATCCCGATGAAAGAGCGCGTGGCGGGCCGCAAGTACGACCCGCTGGTCTGGCTCGGCTCCAAGATCGGCCGACGCCCGCGCGGCGCGCACGACACCCCCGCGGTCCCCGGGAAGAGCTCATAAAGCTTCAGCCATAACGCGGCGTTCCGGCCGGTCGCCCGTCCGCCCCGGCGCGGCCACGGTTCGCGGGTGCCGCGTTAAGGCATCATGTCGTCTGGCCGTATGTCGTCTGGCCCCGGACCGGCCGACGTGGACGCGAGGCGGTTACCCCGCGCCCACGTCGGGGTCAGCGGCCGTACTTGAGGATCGCGCCGGGCGGCGAGGCCAGCCGATCCCGGGCTAAGGCTGGCGGCCGCCCAGAGTGACGTGGTGCCGGGGATGAGCAGGTCCCCGAACGTGTTGCCTGATGCCCATGCGGCGTCCGGCCCCTAAGATAACCGCGGCGACGGCGACCGGGGCGGCCGCGCGCAGCAGTGCTCTCAGAGTCATGTCAGTGCCTTCCCCGCTGAAGGAGTATTCCCCGCAGATTATGACAAGATTGGTCCGAGACGGTGATACCACCATATAGCGGTCAGCCGACCGGGGCCGGCCCCGCTGGGCATTACGTCGGGTCGGGGGAGTCGCCGCATGCGATGCGTGAAGGATGAATATTCTGGCTGGCGCGGGCGCAGACTCCGCCCGCGAAGCGAAAGGCTGCCATGTCGCACATGACCTACCTCGAGGCATCCGTGGTCGGCCTCATTCAGGGTGTGACCGAGCTGTTCCCGGTGTCCAGCCTCGGCCACAACGTGCTCATCCCCGCCCTGATCGGCGGAAGCTGGGCCAGCGACCTGAATGTCTCGGCCTCGAAGTCCCCGTACCTGGCATACATCGTCGGGCTGCATGTCGCGACCGCCATCGCCATGATGATCTACTTCTGGCGGGACTGGATCCGCATCATCGGCGGCTTCTTCAGCTCCATCCGCGACCGGGAGATCCGGACCGTCAACCAGAAGCTGGCCTGGATGATCATCCTGGCCACGATCCCGGTCGGACTGGTCGGCGCGGTGGGTCAGAAGGAGTTCCAGGCGCTGTTCGCCAAGCCGGTCCGGGCCGCGATTTTCCTGATCATCAACGGCTTGATCTTGTTTGCGGGCGAGAAGTTCCGGACCCGCAAATCGCTGGCGGCCGACGCGCAACTCGCTGCCGCCGAGGCCGGGACGGCGGACGCCCGCCCGGTGCGCCGTGCCGCGCCCGCGCGGGCGATGGCCGACGACCCGGTGCTCGGGGCCGCGGTACCCGAAGCGGCCGGAGCGGGCGACCCCGGTGCGATCTCCCCCGCGCGCGGGACCCCGGCCCGCGGCGCTCCGGTCCACGCGGCCGCGCACGCCTCCGGCCAGCGGGCCGCCCGGCAACTGGAGGCCTCCCGGGCCGTCGAGGCCGACGCGCGCCTCACCGCGGTGGGCTACCTGCAGGCGCTCCTCATCGGGTCGGCGCAGATCCTCGCGCTGCTGGCCGGCATCAGCCGGGACGGCGCGGTGATGGTCACCGGCATGTTCCGCGGCCTGTCCCGGGCCGACGCGGCCCGGTTCTCGTTCCTGCTCTCCACGCCGGTCATCCTGGC
>DATAVV010000343.1:0-2371 GCA_036267555.1 Streptosporangiaceae bacterium
TCTTGCTTTGCGTCATGAGTACGAAGCGGCCGTTCGTGAGCGGCGCCGAGATCATGGTGACCGCCCAGATCGTGCCCGAGATGCTGATCGCGACCGGGTTCCGGCTGCCGTAGGACTTCGCGGTGATCGCGGCCAGCGCCGCTGCCTCGGCCGCGGGCACGGTGAAGGACAGTCCCCACATAGTCGGCTGCTGGACCGGCTGACTTTCCGCAGGCTGGAGGTACAGTTCGACCGCCGCCGACGTGAACTTGACCGGCGTCCCGGTTGCCCGGTAGCACGCGCCAGAGGGCAGGAAGCCGCCCGAATAGGGCCCCGCCGAGGTGAACACCGTGTAGCCCGCCGGGCAGCCGCCGAACGTCAACGGCGGCTGGGTCTGCCCGAGCCCCATGACGACCGGCACCGACAGCGGACCAGGAGCCGGGGATGCGTACGGCCCGAGCGGGAGCACGTGGCCGCAGCCCGCGACGGCGCCGGCCAGTGTCAGCGCGAGCGCCGTGACCGCGAGTCGTGCCCGGTAGCGCGTCATCACGTCAGCCCAGCCGCGGACGGGACTGCGGTGCGGGCGCGGCCACCGGGGCGCGGGCCGCGTCGGGCACGAGCAGGGCGGCGGCCGCCACCATGATCAGCAGTTCCGCTAGGGACACCCGGCCCAGGTGCGGGTCGTTGGGGTACCAGCCGAGCGAAGCGAGCCGCTCAAGCCCGGTCACGGCCGCGAGCAGGACCAGGGTCAGCGACCAGGTGCCCGGTCCCGTCCGGCCCCAGGCGCCCGGCACCTGGACCAGGCACGCGAGAGCGACCAGGAGACAGCACAGTCCGATATTGTCCGGCAGCCAGGCGGTGCTCCCAGTCAGCTGCAACGTCAGCCACGGCACGTTGACCAGAAGGTACCCGGCGGGCAAGGCCAGCAGCCAGGGCCGGCGCGGTACCGGCGGCGCGTCCCGGTGGAACGCGGTCATCGCGGTCACCGGGGTGACGTCCATCAGCACCCAGTACGACCACGACGCGGACGGCGACACCAGTTCGCCGGTGAGCTGTCCCTCGAGCACAATGGCGAAGGCGGCCGTGACGGCCAGCAGTGCGGCGACCCGGGCGATCCGGTAGTGCCCGAGGACCAGCGCCACGAAGACGGCAATCCAGCAGTAGCCTGCCGCGTACCACGCCGTGTGCCAGAGGTCGCCCGGGACCGGAGCCGGGGGAAGCCAGCCGATCAGGCGGTGGCTGCGGGCTACGAGCAGGACCTGGCCAAGGCCCCAGATCGCGTGGGTCAGCGTCAGCGCGAGCACCGCGCCCCGAATCGCCTGCCCCCAGGCGAGATAGCGGCGCGGGGCGCCGGCGGATCCCAGGTAGAGCCGGGCGGCCAGGCCCGCGACGCTGAGCATCTCCGGCCAGCTGGGACGGTCGTATTCCATGGTGACCGAGTCTTCGTCGGGATCGCCGGTCAGCCAGCCGTCCAGGAACGCGGCGACCATGTCTTCTTCCCACTGGTCCCGGTAATAGCCGGGCAGCAGCCGCAGCACCCGCCGGTACCGCTGCTCCAGATTCAGGTCGCCGCTCATCCGGCCGCTCCCGCCGCCTCAGCGCCTGGCAGGCCCAGCCTCGCCCGCACCACCCGGGCGGTGGCGGCGCGCAGGTCGGCCTCCTCGGCCAGCGCCCGCCGCCCGTCCCTGGTCAGCCGGTAATAGCGGCGCAGCCGGCCATCACGGGCTTCCTCCCGGTCCGGCTCGATCAGCCCGTCGGCCGCGAGCCGGTCAAGCACTCCGTACAGGCTGCCGATCTTCAGCTTGACCCGGCCGCGCGACAAGTCGGCCACCTCGCCCACGATGCCGTACCCGTGCCGCGGACCGTCGGCCAGCGCGGTGAGCACGAAGAACGCCTGTCCGGTCATGGACCTGATCGCCATGACACTAATATAATGAAAACCAAGATATAAGTCTATGTGGAACGACCCTGGCCCCCTCGGCACCGGCACGGGCTAGAGGCTTGGCGGGGACGGGCCGGGAGCCTGCCCCGGTCCGGCGCGCGGGAGCGCAGTCCCGGATCACAGGCCGGGCGATCGGCCGCAGCGCAGTCCCGGATCACAGGCCGGGCGACATCGGCCGCAGCGCGTCCTGGATCGCGGGCTCGCCTTGCGGCCGTTGATGAAGGCCGACTCGCTCCGGCCGCGATAATTCGGCTGTCAGGCACCGTTGAATTGGCGCCTGAGCGCTCACGGCCCAGCCAGCGCCGTCGTCATAGTCACTGGCAGCGATGATTATCTTGGATATTTTTCGTGCTATGACACATAGAAGTTTCCATTTAGATAAAAGTTTCCATAACGATAGGCAGTCGGGTCACGTCAGCCACTCGGCGCGCTCTGGCTCAGGGGCCGTTC
>DATAVV010000344.1:0-52552 GCA_036267555.1 Streptosporangiaceae bacterium
GCCCAGACCTGGTCCATCCGCTCCCAGATGTAGGGGAACCAGCCGATGCCGCCTTCGGCCAGCATGAACTTGAGCAGCGGGTGCTTTTGCAGCTGCCCGGAGAAGACGAGGTCGGAGGCGGTCCACATCAGGTTGGTGGCGTACACGGCGAAGGAGGTGACGGTCGGCGCGTCGTCGTCCCTGATCTCCGCGTTGCCGCCGGTGCGGGCCGAGACCGACTTGAACTCGCCGCCCCGGTAGTTCGGCGAGAGCATCTTGGCGGACGCCGAGAACCCGGGAACGAAGCTGCCCGAGCCGAAGTGCAGGCTGACCACCACGCCGGTCTCTTCGAAGGCGTCCCACAGCGGGCCCCACTTGTCACTGTGGAACGAGGGCAGGCCGAGCGGCACCGGGCTGTCGGGGAACGACACCACGCGCGCGCCCTTCGCGGCGACCCGCTTGAGTTCGGCCACGCACGCCTCGACGTCCCAGATCGGCAGCAGCGCCAGCGGCACGTACCGGCTGGGGTCGGTCGCGCACCACTCGTCGGTACTGAAGTCGTTCCACGCCCGCAGGCACGCGAGCGCCAGGTCCTTGTCCTTGGCCTGCAGGAACACCCGGCCGCCGAACCCGGGGAACGAGGGGAAGCAGCACGCCGCCTGCACCCCGTCGACGTCCATGTCCCTGATCCGCTCGGCCGGGTCGTAGCAGCCGGGGATCATGTCCTCGAAGCGCAGCGGCTCAAGTCCGTACTCGGACCGCTCCTTCCCCGCGACCGCGTTCAGGCCGATGTAGGGGTAGACCTTGTCCTCAAAGTGCCAGATGTGGCGGCCTTTTTCGTCCTCGACGATGCGCGGCCCCTCCGCCCGGTATTGCGCGGGAAGGCGATCGGAGAACACACGGGGATGCTCGATCAGATGGTCGTCTACCGAGATGATCTGCATGTGGTCCTGGAGCGGCATCGTTCCATCCTTCGCTTTCGTGCAGTGAGGTTGATCATATAACCTATTGTGCTATCTGGTAAAGGCGTCGCCCAGGGCGAGGAGGCACGCGTAGTGGATGAGCAGGCCGGCGGAAACGACGATCTGGTCCGTGACGAAGACGACCATGACCTGCTGACATTCAGCGAGTCCGGCATCCGGCTGCGTGAGGAGATCGAGCTGACCCGGACGCAGCTGAAAGAGGCCGCGACCGCGGAGCAGAAGACCACGCTGGAGGCACGGCTGCGCGCGCTGACCACCGCGCTCGAGCGCAACACCAGGCAGGCGTCCGTGAATCCCGGGGAGAAGGGGTTCCTAGACTACGAGCCGCCGCGGTCGGCCGTGACCGACGCTCAGGGCCCGGCGTGAGCGAGCCGGCCTGGCAGCGCCGGGGCCGGGCAATCGCCATGACGACGGCCGAGGTGGACGAGTTCCTGACGGCCGAGCGGACCTGCCGGGTGGCCACAGTCGGCCGCGACGGCCGGCCCCACGTGGCGCCGCTGTGGTTCGCCTGGGACGGGAGTTCGCTCTGGCTGAGCTCGGTCGTGCGCAGCCAGCGCTGGACCGACCTGGCCCGCGACCCGCGCGTCGCTGTCGTTATCGACGCAGGCGTGGAGTACACCGAGCTGCGCGGCGTGGAGCTGTCCGGCTCCGTCGTGCCGGTCGGCGACGTCCCCTCTGTCTCGGCGGGTGATCCTGCGCTCGCGACCGCGGAACGACTGTTCGCCCGCAAGTACACCAGCAGCCCGGACTTCGTCCCCGACGGCCGCCACGCGTGGCTCCGGCTGACCCCGGACAAGCTCGTCAGCTGGGATTTCCGCAAGCTCGCCACCCTGTCTCGGTAGCCCCGCATGTCCCGGTAAGCAAGGAGTAGCGGCCGTGATCTCTTATCAGCTGTACATCGACGGCGCCTGGACCGACAGTGACGGCGACGCCGTCCTGACGGTGATCAACCCCGCGACCGAGGAGGTCATCGGTACCGTCCCGGAGGGGACCGTCTCCGATATCGAACGGGCGGTGGCGGCCGCGCGCCGCGCCTTCGACGAGGGACCGTGGCCGACACTGTCCCCGCGCGAGCGTGCCGCGGCCATGCTCCGCTTCGCCGACGCCCTGGAAGCGCGGACCGCCGACCTGGTCAACCTGAACGTGCTCGAAGTGGGCTCGATCCGGGCCTGGGCCGAGTTCCTTCAGGTCGGGCTGCCAATGCAGCATTTCCGGGACATGGCCGAGCGGGTGATCCCGCAGTATGGGTTCGAGAAGCCGATGCCGCCGACGTTCGGCGGGACATTCGGCGCGTCGCTGGCCCAGGGGGTGGTGCGCCGGGAGCCGCGCGGTGTCGCGGCGCTGGTGTCCGCCTACAACGCCCCCACGATGCTGAACCTGATGAAGCTGGCGCCGGCGCTGGCGGCAGGCTGCACGGTGGTGCTCAAGCCGGCCCCGACGACTCCGCTGGAGACGTTCGTGCTGGGTGAGGTGACCGACGCGGCCGGGCTGCCGCCGGGCGTGCTGAACATCGTGACCGGCGACATCGCGGCCGGCCAGGCCCTCACCAGCCACCCCGGGGTGGACGTGGTCAGCTTCACCGGGTCGGACGCCGTAGGCCGCCTCGTCTACAGCCAGGCCGCCCCAACCCTGAAGAAGGTGATCCTGGAGCTCGGCGGGAAGTCGGCCAACATCATCCTGCCGGACGCCGACCTCAGCCGGGCCGTGCCCAACGTGGTGGTGAACATGACTGCGCAGGCCGGGCAGGGCTGTTCCCTGCTGACCCGGACGCTCGTGCACGAGTCACGCTTCGATGAACTGGTCGGCCAGGTCAAGACGGCGCTCGACGCGGTCAAGGTCGGTGACCCGGCCGATCCGGCGACCACGATGGGGCCGCTGATCAGCGCGGCGCAGCGGGCGAAGGTGGAGAGCCTCATCCAGGCCGGGCGGGACGAGGGAGCGCAGATCGCCTACGGTGGCGGGCGCCCGGCGGGACTGGACCGGGGCTTCTACGTCGAGCCGACGCTGTTCACGGACGTCGACAACTCCATGACGATCGCCCAGCGGGAATTCTTCGGGCCGGTGAGCGTGGTGATCCCGTTCAAGGACGAGGAAGAGGCGGTCCGGCTGGCCAACGACAGCGAGTTCGGTCTCGCCGCCGGCGTGTGGGCCGCCGACCCGGTGCACGCGTACCGGGTCGCGGGCCGCATCCGGGCCGGGCTGGTCTACCTCAACGGCGGGGGCGCCGGGTCCAGCCCGCACACCCCGTTCGGCGGCTACAAAAGCAGCGGCCTCGGCGTCGAGCGGGGCGAGTACGGCCTCGAGGAGTTCCTGCTGTCCAAGAGCATCATCTGGAGTGCCCGCTGAGGCGCTTGAACGTCGCCGCCACCATGACGGACTCCAGATACTCGATGCGGATGCCGTGCAGCGCTTCGGGGCGGGTGAAGATGACCCGGGGCGAGCCGCCGGCCGCGACGACAGTGTCGGCCTGGCCGCCGAAGGCGGCGCAGCGGCCGGGCACGTCCGGGTCGGCGAAGGCGATGTGGTGCAGCCCCTCGTCCTGCTCCGGCTCCCACAGGCCGATGCTGGTCTCGGCCATCTGGACCAGCTCGATGAAGGGCGGCCCCGGCAACGAGTAGCAGAACCGCATCGGCTCGCCCGTGACGAGCGGGGCGCGGTTGATCGGTTCGAACCGCAGCCCGAGGACCCGGGTGAAGTCCGCGGCGGCCTGGCCGATGTCGCGGACCAGGATGCCGGCGTGGAAGAACGGAGCGTACGGAGCAGCCACGGCAGTCACTTGTCCCAGGCGAGCGGTAGCGTGTTGACCCCGGAGCTGCGGCCGAACTCCGCGATGGGCCGGCCCTCGCCCAGCCGATAGTCCGGGATGGTCTTGTGCCACTCCTCCAGCGCGACCCGGAGCTCCCGGCGGGCCAGGTGCGAGCCCAGGCACCGGTGCGGTCCGGCGCCGAAGGCCAGGTGGTTGCTGGTCCCCCGGTCCAGGTCGACCTGGTCGGCGTTGGCGTAGAACGAGTCGTCGCGGCCGGACATCTTCAGGACCAGCTGGACCATCGAGCCGGCTGCCACCGGGCACCCGGCGATTTCGGTGTCCCGGGTGACCTTGCGCCCGGTGACGATGAAGGAGAACGCCCGCAGCATCTCCTCCATCGCGCCGGGGATGGTCTCCGGCTGGTCCACGAGCCGGCGTCGGTCGGCCGGGTGGGTGGCGAGATGGTAGAAGAAGTAGCCCAGCATGCCGGCCACCGAGTCCAGCCCCGCCTGCACCAGGAACTGCCAGTAGTTCAGCAGCTCAGTGTCGGTGACCGGCCTGCCGTCGATCTCGATGTCCAGCGACTTGGTGATCATGTCGTCCGCCGAGTGCGCGCGGCGCCGCGCGATCTTCTCGGCCAGGTAGTCCCGGACGGCGTCGATCGCCGTCATCTTGCGCCGGATGACATCCTCGGGGTCGCCGATCGCATGGTTGATGTCCTCCTCCAGGGCCAGGAGATAGGGCAGGTCCTCCGCGGGCAGCCCGACCACCTCCAGCACTACGGCGGTGGGGAACTTCAGCGCGAAGTCCGTCATCAGGTCGCAGGAGCCGCGCCCGGCCAGCTCCCGGATCAGGCCGCTGGCCCGGGCCCGGACCTGGGCGTCGAGCCTCTCGATCTCGCGGGGGGAGAAATACGGCCCCAGCTGGCGGCGCCACTGCCGGTGCTCGTCGCCGCCGATCATGGCCGGGATCCACCGATAGGACGGATCCGGCTCGTAGGCGACCATGGCCTCGGAGGAGAACGTCTCCGGGTCCTGCAGCACGCTCAGGATGTCCTCGTGCCGGGTGGGGATGAAGTAGCCGCGGCCGAACACGTTCCGGACGACCGGCCCTTCTGCGCGCAGCCCGTCGTAGAACTCGGTCCAGCCGCCGAGCGGCTTCAGCTCGTAGGGGGTGAAGTCGTGGGCGGGGCAGGCGGACGGGCGCTCGGGCTGGGCGGTCACGAGGCGGTCTCCCTGATGGCTCCTTCGGGGCACGAGGTCACGGCCCGCCGGGCCTTGCCCTCGGCGCCGGGCGGGATGTCGATCTCCGGGCGGAGCGCGTACCCGCCGTCGTCGAGCAGGAAGAGCTCGCTGTCGACGGCGTGGCAGCGGGCGTGCCCGCAGCACTTGTCGAGGTCGATGCTTACCTTCACCACCACTCCTTCGCTTCAGGGATTAGGCAGGGCGGGCATGTGCTTGAGGGCGACGCCGCCGTCCACCCGCAGCTGCTGCCCGGTGACGTAGCGGGCGGCGTCGGAAGCCAGGAACAGCACCGCCTCGCTGATGTCCTGCGGCTCTAGCCACGAGATCGGCAGCGGGAACATCGCCGCCGACGCGGGCTCGAAGTCCTCCCGGGTGATGCCGTCCAGCTCGGGCCGGAAGACCTTGTACATCGCCTGGTTGTGCAGCATGTCGGTGTTCACGTTGCCCGGGTGGACCGCGTTGACCCTGATCGACTCGGGCGCGAGCGCCAGCGCCAGGTCATGCACGAACCGGGCCACCTCGCGCTTGGAGAGCGAGTATCCGGCTCCCCCCGGGCCCTGCTGCGCGATGTCGGTTACCCCGCGGAACATGGCGGCCACCGAGCCGGTAGCGATGATCGAGGCGCCCGCGCGCAGATGGGGGTAGGCCGCGCTGACCAGGTTAACCACGCCGAGGAAGTTGACGTTCACGGTGTCGAGGAACGCACTGCCGTTCAATGTCGGCCCCATCGCGCAGATGCCCGCGTTGGCGACGACGATGTCCAGGTGCCCGAGCTCGGCCACCCCGGCGTCGACGGCCGCGCGTAGCTGCGCGGGCTCGCGGACGTCGGCCTGGCCGGTCACGCAGCGGCGGTCCTCCTCCTCCACCAGCTCCTGCGTCTCGGCCAGCTCGGCCGGGGTAGCCAGCGGGTACTGCACGTTCTCGATGTCGGCGCAGATGTCCAGGGCGATGATGTCCGCCCCGGCCTGCGCCAGCGTCACCGCGTGGCTGCGGCCCTGACCCCGGGCCGCGCCGGTGACGACCGCGACCTTGCCGTCAAGTTTGCCCATGTGCGCTCCTGTACGAACCAGTGAAGGAAGCCATTGGTTTTGCAAGTACATTCAGTCAACCAATTACACCGAAGGCTAGATGCCGGTACGCGGTCCGTCAACGGCCGGGACGAAGCCGGGAGCAGGGCGGTTGCGACCCCGAATCAGTAAATAAGTGAACTGTTTCATTGACATCAGGATCAAGGGTGATCTATACCAACAGTTAAATCATCTGCCTACTTGGCAGGCCGTCGGGAGTGGTCGAGCGGCCCTCTCCTACCAGGGAGGCTGGGAATGATCTCAAGAAGTCACGGCAGCGGCGCCGGGCGAGCAGCCCGCCGGGTCCCGCTGGTCCCCATGGTCATCCTCAGTGTCGCGACGCTGGCCGCCGCGGCCGCGTGCAGCAGCAGTTCGAGCACGGCCGCGGCCGGCGCCGGCAGTTCGGCCGGCGGCTCAGCGACCGCGGCCAGCACCCCGTCGGCCGCCCTGTCGCCCTTCCTCCCGGGCAAGAAGGCGACCGGCACCCCGGTCAAGATCGGCCTGATCAACAACGAGGGCAGCTCCCCGACCGCGGAGCCGTCGCTTGGCGACGCCGCCGTGGCCGCGGCCGACTACGCCAACGCCGAGCTGGGCGGCATCGGCGGCCACGTGATCAAGGTCGACCGCTGCAGCGAGGACGAGGACACCGCGTCAGCGACCTCGTGCGCCAACCAGATGGTCCAGGACCAGGTCACCGCGGTCGTCATCGGCACCACCGGCTTCGGCGCCTCGATGGTACCGATCATCACCAAGGCGGGCATCCCCTACGTCGCGGTGACCGGGTCCGCGGCGGCCGAGGGAAGCACGGCGGGCGCGTTCATGTGGTCCGGCGGCTACGTGGCAACCCTGGGCGGCTTCGCCAAGTACGCCGCGCAGCAGGGCTACAAGAAGGTCACCGCGTACGCGATCGACACCCCGGCCTCGCTCGCGGGTGCCTCCGCGCTGGGCGACCCGCTGTTCAAGGCAGCGGGCGTCAGCCTCACTGTCTCGCCGGTCCCGCCGGGGGTCCCGGACGCCACCTCTCAGGTGACAGCCGGCCTGGAGAGCCACCCGGACGCGGTCGCGATCATCGCCGACGAGGGCACCTGCACGTCGGTCCTCAAGGCGCTGAGCATCGTCAACCCGACGATCCCGCGGATGGGCATCACGTCCTGCCTGACGACCGCGGCGACCAAGGCCCTGGGCGGCGCGATGAACGGGGTGAAGATCTTCGGCGCGTCCGCGCCCCAGGCCAGTGACCCCGAGGGACAGCTTTACCGCTACGTGATGGCCAAGTACGCCCCGAAGGCCGACACCACCGGGTACACGGTGACCGGCTACCAGTCGATGCTGGGCCTGATCCGGGCCACTACGACCGTGCAGGGCGACCCGACACCGCAGTCGGTCATGGCCGCCATCAAGACGGCCAGGGACGTGCCACTCCCGGCCGGCGGCGGCCTCACGTTCACCTGTAACGGGAAAGCGGTCACGGGCCAGTCGTCCGACTGCTCCGCGGGCGAGGTCGTCGTGACCGTGCAGAACGGCATCGGCATCAACCCGCAGGTCATCGGCTAGCTTCCGTGCCTGACGGAGAGAGGCCGCGCCGGTCATGAGCACCATCGTCCTGTTCCTGATCCTGGGTCTCGGCAGCGGCGCCGCGTACGCCGCCCTCGCCCTGGGCCTGGTGGTCACCTACCGGAGCTCCGGCGTGGTGAACCTGGCGACCGGTGCGGTCGCTCTCTACGTCGCCTACACCTACGCGTTCCTGCGCCAGGGGGAACTGGTCGATCCGATCCCCGGTCTCAGCCCGACCCCGGGCATCGGGACCGGGCCGCTCGGCTTCTGGCCCGCCTTCCTGCTCTCGCTGGTCGTCGCGGGCGTGCTCGGAGCGCTGCTCTACGGGCTGATCTTCCGCCCGCTGCGCGCGGCCCCGGCCGCGGCCAAGGCGGTGGCCTCGGTCGGGATCATGGTCGTGCTGCAGGCGCTGCTGGCCACGCGAATCGGCTCGTCGGCGGTCTCGGTGACGCCGATCTTCCCGTACCACGTGTACGCGGTCCTCGGCAGCCGCGTGCCGGGCGACCGGCTCTGGTTCACCGCGGTGATCATCGCGCTGTCGATCGCCCTGGGGCTCTGGTTCCGGTTCACCCGCTTCGGGCTGGCCACCCGGGCGGCGGCCGAGTCTGAGAAGGGCGCGTTCGTCACCGGCCTGTCGCCGCAGCGCATCGCCCTGGTCAACTGGTCGCTGAGCACGGTGATCGCCGGGGTCGGCGGGGTACTGATCGCGCCGATCGTGCCGCTCACCCCGGCCGCGTACGCCTTGTTCGTGGTCGCGGCCCTGGCCGCCGCGCTGGTCGGCAACTTCACCAAGATCGGGATCACGGTGGGAGCGGCGCTGGTCATCGGCATGCTCCAGTCCGAGGCCACGTACCTGCAGAGCCAAAGCTGGGCGCCTCAGTCGGGGCTGTCCGATGTCGTGCCGCTGATCGTGATCCTGATGTTCCTCGTGCTGCGGGGCCAGGAACTGCCGAGCCGCGGCGCGATCATCCAGCCGACGCTCGGGCTCGCGCCCCGGCCACGGGGCTTCATCGGGCCGGGGATCCTGATCGCCGGGGCCGGGCTGGTGGCCCTGGCGGTGACGCACGGCTCGATGCGGGCCGCGGTTATCACCGCGTTCGTGCTCGCGGTCATCGCGCTGTCCCAGGTCGTGGTGACCGGGTTGAGCGGCCAGATCTCCTTCGCCCAGCTGACGATCGCGGGCGTGGGCGCGTTCTCGCTGACCCGCATCCAGTACCAGTTGCACGTCCCCTTCCCCTTCGCCCCGCTGCTGGCCGCGGTCTTCGCGATGATCGTCGGCGTCGTGGTCGGGCTGCCCGCGCTGCGCATCCGCGGGCTGCCGGTCGCCGTCGCCACCCTCGCGCTGGCAGCGGTGCTGCAGAACCTGTGGTTCAACAACCCGGGCTTCAACGGTGGCCTGGCCGGCGCGCCGATCAAGGACCCGTCGATCTTCGGCGTGGACCTCGGCGTGGGAGCCGGGCAGGGCTATCCGCACCTGTCCTTCGGCCTGCTCTGCCTGGTCGTCCTGCTGCTGGCGGCGGGCGGCGTCGCCCTGGTGCGGCGGAGCCGGCTCGGCGCCGCGATGCTCGCGGTGCGGGCCAACGAGCGGGCGGCCGCCGCCTCCGGGCTCTCGGTCTCCAGGACCAAGCTCATCGCCTTCGCCATCGGCGGGTTCCTGGCCGGGCTGGGCGGCGCCATGCTCGCGTACCAGCAGACCACGGCCGACATGAGCTCGTACACGGCGATCGGCGGCCTGGCCTTCTTCACCACCGCCTACATCGCCGGGGTGACGTCGGTGTCCGGCGGGATCAACGCCGGCCTAATCGCCGCCGGCGGCATCGCCTACGCGCTGGTCAACAAGGGCATTCCGCTGTGGGTCTGCGTCCTGCTAATCGGCCTGATGCTGATGGGCCTGGTGCGGCTGGCCGGGCCGAAGCTCACCCGGGTCACGGCGGTCGTGGTCGCGGCGGCCACGGTGGCCGCCGCGTTCCGGCACGGCCCGGTTCAGCTGGGCAGCTACTACAGCGCGATCAGCGGGGTGCTGCTGATCCTCACCGTCATCCTCAACCCGGAGGGAATTGTCGGGCCGGTGCACGGCCAGCTCGCGGCGCTGCGCGAGAAGCTCCGCGCCCGCCGGGGGACGGCGGGGCCGGCCATCATCCTCAACCCGAAGGGAATCGTCGGGCCGGTGCACGAGAAGCTCCGCGCCCGCCGGGGGGCGGCGGGGCCGGCCATGCCCGCGAACGGCGGGGTCCCGGCCGATCCGGTGACGGCGGCAGCGGCGACAGGCGGTGCGGTGACCGGCGACCCGGTGACGGGCGCGGGCCCGCTCGAGCAGCGCCCGACGCATGATCCCGCCCGGCCGCTGCTTACCGTGTCCGGGGTGGGCGTGCGCTACGGCGGCGTGGTCGCCAACCAGGACGTCAGCTTCGAGGTCTTCCCCGGCGAGATCATCGGCCTCATCGGCCCGAACGGCGCGGGCAAGACCACCCTGATCGACGCGATCAGCGGGTTCGCCCGGGCCACCGGCTCGGTGGCGCTGCGCGGCCGCAAGCTGGACGGGCTCAAGCCGTTCCGGCGCAGCCGCAGCGGGCTGGGCCGGACGTTCCAGGGCATCGAGCTCTACGACGATCTCAGCGTGCGGGAAAACGTCGCCGTCGGCACGCTCGCGGCCCGCTCCGCTCGCCCGGCCGAGGGACCGCCCGACCCCGGCCTCGACGCCTACTTCCGGATCCTGGGCCTGCAGGCGGTGGCCGACCAGCCGGTGCGACAGCTGTCGGTCGGCCAGCGCCAGCTCGTATCGGTCGCCCGGGCGCTGGCCGGCCGCCCGGCGATCGTCCTGCTGGACGAGCCGGCCGCCGGGCTCGACGCCACCGAGAGCCGCTGGCTCGGCGAGCGGCTGCGGGCGATCCGCGACGCGGGCACCACGGTCGTCATGGTCGACCACGACATGGGACTCGTGCTGAACGTGTGCGACCGGATCGTCGTGCTCGACCTGGGCCAGGTGATCGCCGTCGGCCCGCCGGCCGAGATCGAGCGCGACGACCGGGTCAAGCGCGCGTACCTGGGCACGACCCACGCGGGCGGCCCCGACCCGGCGGAGGTGGTCCGATGAGTGCGCTGCTGACCTGCAGCGGGGTCGATGCCGGGTACGTGCCCGGCCGCCCCGTGCTGCGCGACGTGAACATCACCCTGGAGGCCGGCCAGGTGCTGGCGCTGCTGGGCCCGAACGGCGCGGGCAAGACCACCCTGATGCTCACGATCGCGGGGCTGCAGGCGCCGCTGGCCGGGAGCATCGGGCTCGGCGGCGTCACGGTGCGGCCCGGATCGCCGCGCGCCGCGGTCAAGGCGGGACTCGTGCTCGTGCCCGATGACCGCTCGCTGTTCAAGGGACTGACCGTCACCGAGAACCTGCGGCTGGCGTCGCGGCGCGGTTCTGCCACCACCAGCGAGCGCATCTTCGGGTACTTTCCCGAGCTCAAGCGCCGGGTGAAGGTCGCGGCGGGCGACCTGTCCGGCGGTGAGCAGCAGATGCTGGCCATAGGCCGGGCCCTCATGCAGGACCCCAAGGTGCTGCTGGTGGACGAGCTCAGCATGGGCCTGGCCCCGGTGATCGTCGAGACGCTGCTCCCGGTGATCCGCCAGGTGGCCGACGACACCGGGGCCGCCTGCGTGCTGGTCGAGCAGCACGTCATGCTGGCGCTGGAGATCGCCGACACCGCGATCGTGCTGGCCCACGGCGACGTGGCGCTGCAGGGCGAGGCCCGGGCGCTCGCGGCGGACGGAACGCTCATCGAGCGCGCCTACCTCGGCGCGGCTGAGGCGAACGGAGCGGTCCGGTGACGGCACCCGATCACGAGCGGATTCCCGGCGATCCGCAGTCCCGCCGGTTTCAGGGCCAGGTGGTCTTCATCACCGGCGCAGCCCGCGGGCAGGGCCGGGCCGAGGCGCTGCGGTTCGCGGCCGAGGGAGCGGACATCATCGCGGTCGACATCTGCGCCGACCTGCCGACGACGACCTACCCCGGGGCTGCGCCGGCCGACCTGGCCGAGACCGCGCGGCTGGTCGAGGAGCACGATCGGCGCGCGGTGACCGCCATCGCCGACGTGCGCGACTTCGACGCGCTCAGCCAGGCGCTGCAGCAGGGTGTGGCCGAGCTGGGGCGGCTCGACGTGGTGGTGGCCAACGCCGGGATGACCACGATCGGCCGGGCGTGGGAGATCCCGCTGGAGAACTGGGACGTGACGATCGGCGTCAACCTAACCGGCGCCTACTACACCGCCCGGGCCGCGATCCCGATCATGATCGAGCAGGGAGCCGGCGGCGCCATCGTCTTCACCAGCTCGGTGGCCGGCCTGCGGGGCCTGCCCTTGCTCGGCGACTACGTGGCGGCCAAGCACGGCGTGACCGGGCTGGCCAAGACGCTGGCCAACGAGCTCGCGCGGTACCGCATCCGGGTGACTCGGTCCACCCGCATGGCGTCAACACCGGCCTGAAGCCGGGCATGCGCGAGCTGATCGAGCAGGAGCCGGAACTGGTCCCGTTCTTCCTCGGCTCGCTGCCCGACCCGGTTAGCGAGGCCGAGGACATTGCCGCCGCGGTCGCCTGGCTCGCCTCCAACGAGGCCAGGAACGTCATCGGGATCCAGCTTCCGGTCGACCTGGGCCGGACGAACCGGTAGGCGGTAGTCCCCGTTAGGAGGCAGGCGTGAACCAGCCCGCACCGCGGCCGCTTATGCTCTGCCACTTCACGGCGATCGAGGTCGAGCCGCCCGCCTTCGTCGAGCTGGCGGCCCAGGCCGGCTTCGCCGCCGTCAGCCTGATGATCCAGTTCCCCCGGTCGTACCCGGCGGCCTTCCCGATGGCGGGCGACACGCCGATGCGGCGGGAGACGAAGCGGCGGCTGGACGCCACCGGGGTGACCCTGTTCGACGCCGCTACCTGCCGCCTCGAGCCGGGCAGCAGCGTCGAGGACTTCAAGGCACTGGTCGACAGCGCGGCCTACCTGGGGGCGCGGCGGGTCGACGTGAACGGGAATGACCCAGACCCGGCCCGGCTGGCCGACCGCTTCGGTGCGCTGTGTGCGCTGTGCGCGCAGCAGGGGCTCGGCGTCGGCCTCGAATTCATGATGTCCACCCAGGTCAAGACGCTGGACGACGCGCTGGCGGTGATCGCGCGGGCCGGGGCGGGCAACGCCGCCGTCACGGTCGACGCGCTGCACCTGGCCCGCTCGGGCGGTTCGCCGGCGGACATCGCCGCACTCGATCCGGCGCGGGTCTCCTATGTCCAGCTGTGCGACGGGCCGGCCGGGCCGCCCGCGGACGGGTACGCCCGCGAGGCGGCCGGCCAGCGGCTGCTACCTGGGGACGGGGAACTCCCGGTGCGGGCCCTGGTCGACGCGGCCGGCCCGGAGGTCGCGCTCGGGGTCGAGGCGCCGTCGCGGCAGCGCACCGAGCGCGGGGTGCCGGCCGCCGTCTACGCCGCGCAGGCGATGGACGCGGTCCGACGGCTGCTCGGCCCGCCGGCTCCGGTCGAGCCCGGCTGAGCGCCGGCCAGGCCCGGCCGGGCGCCCACCGCTCACGATCGAGCGGCGCGTGACGGCGCGTAGCCGTACAAGACGGTCTCCCGGTAGGCGAGGCGCCACTCCCCCTCCTCTAGCGCCCAGATGTCGTCGTAGCTGCCGTAGCCCTTCAGAACCGGGGCGCCCGCCGCGTCCAGCCCCAGGATCGACGCGTAGGACCGGCAGCGGATCCGGCCGTCGTCCGTCGGCTCGACGACCTGGCCGCCAACCTGGTGGATCATCGCCCCCGGGTACCAGGTCGCGGCGGTGCGGGCCCAGCCGGCTGTGATCGCGCCGATGAGCTCGTCGCGGCCGCGCGACCGGGCTATCTCCGTCCGGCCGTCGGGGCCGCCCTGGTAGACCACCTGGGCGCTGTCGGCGGTGTACAGGGTCTGCAGGGCCGCGTCGTCGCGCGTGTCGACCGCCCACTTCTGCCGTCCGAGCTGGGCCAGCACCTGCTCGGCGGGCGACAGGGTCACGGGCGGCGGGGTCACGGGCGGGCGGGTGGTCGCGGGGCGCTCAGGCGGCATCGACGCCCCCGTCGACGTGGATGGTACTGCCGGTGACGAAGCCGGCCATGTCGCTGGCCGCGAAGACCGCCGCCCGGGCGATGTCGTCGGCCTGGCCCAGCCGCCCGAGCGCCATCTTGGCCACCGTGTCGTCCAGCAGCCGCTTGGCCTGCTCGGCATCGGCCCCGTCGAACCGGGTCGGCGCTACCCGGAACCCGGGGGTGTCGGTGGCCGCCGGGGCGATGGCGACCACCCGGATGCCCGCCGGGCCTAGCTCCAGGGCCAGGCTCTTGACCAGGCCGAGGGTGCCGTGCTTGGCCGCGACGTACTGGTAGCGCCGGGCCCGGCCGTGGTGGGCGCTGCCGGAGGTGACCAGGATGATCACACCGCGGCGGCCGGCCTGCAGCATCCGGCGGGCGGCCTCGCGGGCGATATAGAACGAGCCGTCGAGGTTCACCGCCAGCCCCTGCCGCCACATCTCGTCCGGGTAGTCGGCGATCGCCCCGCTCGAGCTCAGCCAGGCCGTGTTGACCCAGATGTCGACGTGGCCGAGGCGCTCGGTCACGGCGTCGCCGAGCGCGTGCACCGACGCCGGGTCGGCGACGTCCACGGCCAGCGGGACGGCGACCGCGCCCGGCGTGTGCTCGCTGATCAGGTCTACGGTCTGCCGCGCCCGGCCGGCGTCGATGTCGGCCACCACGGTGGCGGCGCCCGCCTCGGCCAGTCGGAGCGCGGTGGCCTGGCCCATGCCGCTGCCGCCGCCGGTGACGACGGCGACCCGGCCCTCCAGCGACCACAGTCGGGCCAGAGGGGTGCCGCTGAAGTCAGGGATCATGCTGTCCGCCCGGGCTCGACTGACACGCCGATGGCGTCGGCCCCGGGGACGTCCCCCGCGAGCGTGTGAATGGCCTGCTCCACCTGGTCGAGCGCGAAGGCGTGGGTGTTCGCCAGCGCGATCAGCTCACCGTCGCGCTCGATCAGCCGGCAGGCCCGCTCGAAGCTGGAGTAGTCGGCCGCCATCGCGCCGATGACCGTCACCCCCTTGTAGATGAGCTCGTCGGTCACCAGGCCGGGGATCGGGGCGCCGCGCTTCAGCCCGATCAGCACGATCCGCCCGTCCTTGCGGACGGCCTTGATCGCGTCGGTGACCGGCTGGGTCGCGACCGCCGAGGCCTCGACGACCACGTCGGCCATGACCCCGCCGGTCACGTGGCGGACCACGTCGACCACGTCCTCGGCATCGACGTCGACCACGACGTCCACGCCCCACCGCTCGGCCACCTCCAGCTTGTGGGCGTCGCTCGCGCGTCCGGTGATGATGACCTTGTCCGCCCCCGCCCGCATCATCGCCAGCGCGGTGGCCAGGCCGCGCTGCCCCGGCCCGAGCACCAGGCCGACCTCGCCGGCCCGGAACCCGGGCAGGTCACCGCCCCACCGGATGCCGGAGGCGATCGAGTTCACCAGGGCCAGCGCGTCCAGCGGGGCGGCGGGCGAGACCCGGTGCAGCAGGGCGCCGCGGGGGACGTAGACCAGTTCGGCGAAGCCGCCCCACAGCGCGGGCTCGCGCTCAGCCGAGATCAGGCCGTAGCGGAGCAGGTCGGCGCCCGCGTCGCACAGCGAGTAGTGCCCGGAGACGCAGTGCGGGCAGGCCCAGCAGGGCACGATCGCCTCGGTCACCACCCGGTCGCCGGGGGCGACGCGCCAGCGCCGGGCGGCCCGGGCGCCGACGGCCTCGACCGTGCCGACGAACACGTGCCCCATGATCAGCGGGTAGACCGTGCTGGAGGGCCGGAGCTTGCCCAGGTACTGGGTGACGTCACTACCGCCGAGGCCGCACACCTCCACCCGGATCAGGGCGTCGTCGTCGCCCAGGTGCGGGACGGGGAACGACTGGATCTCAAGCGTCTCGGCGGCGGTCAGCACCGCGGCCCGGACGCCTTCCTGATCGCTCATCATGTCTCCTTCTGAGGGCTGGGCTTGCCGGGGCGGGGCTTTCCTGGGCGAGGCCGGTCGGGCTCGACGCCGAACCGGTCGATGTAGGTCGCGAAGCGGCGCCGGACGCGCCCGGGATCCAGGCCGAACCGCGCCGGGGCGTACTGGTGGGCGCCGTGCTTGCCCTGCGGGTTGTCGTCGGCGAAGTCACGCACCCGGCGCACCGTCTCGTCGCCTGCCGGGATCCCGAAGTGCTGGTAGATGCGCGTCACCGCGGCGACCGGGTCGGCGGTCAGGTCGTTGTAATGGACGTCGAGGAAATGGTCGTCGCCGACCCGGTCGCGCACCGACAGGCCGCGGTGCAGGCCCATCTCCTCCAGCGCGGCCCACTCGGCCCCGAACCGCTCCGGGTCGAACACCGGGCTATTCAGCGCGCGCAGCGTGCCCACGAAGCTAGCGCCGGACGGGATGACCGAGCCCGGGTCGCGGTGCGTCCAGACGATGCGGGCGTCGGGGTAGGCCTCCAGGAGCGCGTCCAGGCCGAACAGGTGCTTGGGCCACTTGAGGACCCACTCCCCCGGGTTACGGAACTGCAGGTGCTGCAGGAAGCGCTGGTGATGGGCGTAGACCAGGCGCTGGTCGGCGTTGAGGTACCACTCGTAGTACGACGGGATCCGCTGGTAGGCCAGGTACGTCTGGTTGGCGAAGCCCCAGTCGATCAGGCCCAGGCACTGCTCGGGCCGCCGGGCGCCGTAGGGGTGGATCGCCTGCAGCTGGGCGGCGCCGGCCCGGGCCTCGATGGCTCGCTGGACCTCGGCGATGCGCGGGTCGGCGCCGGCGGTGGCCGCCTCCGGCGGCGGGGACGGCAGCCGCATCTCCCACTCCCGCGGCGAGCGGGCCCCCGGCCGGGTGGCCAGCAGCGCCTGCAGGTGGGTCGAGCCGGTGCGGGGCAGGCCGGTGATGACGATCGGCGCCCTGATCTCCTGGGCCGCGATCGCGGGGAAGCGCTTGCGGTCGTCCACCAGCCGCAGCCGCTTGACCAGGGCCGGCAGCACGAGGTTCTCGGCCACCGCGGCCACCCGCTCGGGCGGCTGGCCCGACTCGTGCCGCAGCGCCCGCAGCAGGACGTCGATGCCGGCGCGGAAGGGCAGGTCGCCGTAGTCAGTCAGCCCCGTCCGCTCGGCGGCCAGTTCGAGCAGCCGGTCGGTGTCGACTGCGGGGGCCGGGGTGGTGGAGGCCGTCATGATTCCCCCGAACGGTAAGCGGCGATGCCCTGGGCGGCAGCCGGCTGCCCGGCGGCGTGCTGGCCGCCAGCGGGCGCCAGCCGGCCGGGGAACCGCTCCTCGATGATGCGGCGGAAGCCGTCCTGCCACTTGACCTGGCACGGGCCGGTCAGCGCGAGGCGCCGGGCGGGGTCGAGATTGCGCGGGTAGGCGATGATGTCGGTCATGCCGGTGAAGGAATAGGGTGCGCCGAGCTGGGCGGCCACCCAGGGGACGATTTGCTCGACCGAGACCGGGTCGTCGCCGCCCCAGTTGGTGACCGTGCCGCCGACCGTGGCGCCGTAGAAGAAGGCCCCGACGTGCTCGGCCATGTCGTCTTCGTGGATCGGGCAGCCGACGAACTCCCAGTCGGGATTGACCGGGACCGGCTCGCCCTGCGCCACCCGGGTGATGATCCGGACCGGCATCCCGCCGAAGCTGGCCCGGCCGTAGGACCAGTTCATCCGGGCGATGGTCAGCGGAACGCCGTGAATGCGGGACAGCGACCTGGCGACCGCCTCGCCGGCGAACTTGCTGGTGCCGTAGGCGAACCGGGTGTTGATCCGGGTGCTGCCGCCGCAGCGGTCGGTCTCCCGGTAGGCGTACCACGGGTCGGGCTGGTCCCAGTAGACGCCGCTGGTCGAGACGTAGATCCAGGCCCGGGCGTTTTTGAAGTGGTTGAGCAGCAGCCCGGTGCCCTCGGCGTTCTGCCGGATGCCGGTCTCGATGTCGGCCGGGAAGACGTCGGCCGCGGCGTGGAAGACGTAGTCGAAGTCGTCCGGGACGCCGGTGAAGTCGCCGGTGGTGTAGTCGCAGGTGATCGGCGTGACGCCGAGCGCCTCGACCGCTTCCCGTGAACCGGGCCTGGTGTAGCGGGCCAGGCCGTAGATCTCGTTGTGCGGGGCCAGCAGGGCGGCGATCGACCCGGCCAGCTGGCCGGTCAGGCCAGTCATGAGCAGGCGTGCGTTCTTCAGCATCAGGTGTACCTCACGTGCCTGGAGTGGGGCAGGCGCCGGCCGACGGGTCGCCGCCGGCCACGGCGTTCAGGGCCGGACGGGCCCAGTCGGGGTGCGCGATCAGCAGGTCGGGCAGGTAGGGGCTAGCGTTGTTGTAGGCCAGCGGCGAGCCGTCGAGGCGCGAGGCGTGCAGGCCGTGGGCCAGGGCCACCGCGACCGGGGCCGCACTGTCCCACTCGTACTGGCCGCTGCTGTGCGCGTAGATGTCGGCCCGGCCGCGGACGACGGCGAGCGCCTTGAACCCGGCCGAGCCCAGCGGCACCAGCTCGGCCGACAGGGCCCGCCCGACCAGGCCAGCCGACCAGCCGGGCCGGGTGCGGCTCACCGCCAGCCGGGGCGGGGTGGCCGCCGGGGGGCGCGGCACGATCGCCGCCGGGGCCTGCGGCGGCGGAGCGGCGGTCGACCAGACCTCGCCCAGGGCTGGCAGGGCGACCGCCCCGGCGACCGGGAAGCCGTCGATGACCAGGGCCACGTGGACGGCCCAGTCCACCCGTTCCGGCTCGCCGAACTCGCGCGTGCCGTCCAGCGGGTCGACGATCCAGACCCGGCGCGCGTCCAGTCGGCTGGAGCCGTCGGCGCCCTCCTCCGACAGCACCGCGTCGGCCGGGCGGCGGGCGGCCAGCTCGGTGACGAGCAGCTCGTGCGAGCGGCGGTCGCCCTGCTGGCGTAGCGCATCCGGGTCACGGGCGCCGGACTGGCGCAGCGCCAGCAGCAACTCGCCGGACCGTTCGGCCAGCTCCGCCGCCAGCTCGTGGTCGGCCGCGCTCACGAGGGCGCGGGCCTGCTCGGACGCCGCGGTCACGGCACGATGCCCTTCGCCCGCAGCTGGGCGATGATCTGTTCCACTGACTCGTCCACCCCGCTGAGGACGGTGTCGATGCGCACCTCGGGCGAGGGAGGCGGCTCGTAGGGTGAGTCGATCCCGGTGAAGTGGGGCAGGTTCCCCGCTCGCGCCTTGCGGTAAAGCCCCTTGCGGTCGCGCCGCTCGGCGACGTCCAGCGGGGTGTCCACGAAGACCTCGATGAACTCGTCCGGGCCGGCCAGCGCGCGGGCGCTGTCGCGGTCGGCCCGGAACGGCGAGATGAACGAGACCAGCACGAGCAGGCCCGCGTCGGCCATCAGCTTGGCCACCTCGGCCGTGCGCCGGATGTTCTCCACCCGGTCGGCGTCGGTGAAGCCGAGGTCGCGGTTGAGCCCGTGCCTGACGTTGTCCCCATCCAGCGTGGCCGTGTGGCAGCCCAGGGCGTGCAGCCGGCGTTCCAGGGCGTTGGCGATGGTCGACTTCCCGGCCCCGGAGATGCCGGTGAACCAGATGACGCCGGGGCGGTGGCCCTTGAGCGCGATCCGCGCTTCCCGGGTGACGTCGAGGGCCTGCCAGTGGAGGTTGTCCGACCGGCGCAGCGCGAAGTCGACCAGGCCGGCCCCGACGGTGACGTTGGTCAGCCGGTCGATGAGCACGAACCCGCCGGTCTCGCGGTTCGCCTGGTAGGGGTCGAACGGCAGCCGCCGGCTGGTGGCGATGTTCGCGACCGCGATCTCGTTGACGGCCAGCGTGGTGGCGGGCGTGTGCTCCAGCGTGTTGACGTTGATGCCGTACTTGAGCTGGGTGACGGTGCAGGCGGCGGTCGCGCTCCCGAGCTTCATCAGGTAGGGGCGGCCGGGCAGCAGCGGGTCGGCGTGCAGCCAGACGAGGTGGGCCTCGAACTGGTCGGCCAGCCCGGCGGGCTCGTCCGCCGCGGTGATCATGTCGCCGCGGCTGATGTCGGTCTCCCGGTCCAGGGTCAGCGTCACCGACTGTCCCGCCTGCGCCGACGGCAGGTCGCCGTCCTGGGTGACGATGCGCTCGACGGTGGCGGCCGCCCCGGACGGCAGCACCCGCACCTGGTCGCCCGGGCGGACCGTACCGCCCGCGATCAGGCCCGCGTAGCCGCGGAAGTCCAGGTCGGGCCGGGTCACCAGCTGCACCGGCAGCCGGAACGGCCCGCGATGAGCGTCCCGCCCGGCGTCGACCGTTTCCAGGTACTGGACCAGCGACGGGCCCTGGTACCAGGGGGTGTTCGTCCCTGCCGCGACGACGTTGTCGCCGCGCAGGGCCGAGACCGGGATGGCCTGGATGCCGGTCAGGCCGAGGCCGGCCGCGAACTCGCGGTAGTCCGCCGTGATGCGGTCGAAGACGGCCTGGTCGTAGCCGGCCAGGTCCAGCTTGTTGACGGCGAGGGCAACCTGCTTGATGCCGATCAGGGCGACGATGAAGCTGTGCCTCCGGGTCTGGGTCAGCACGCCCTTGCGCGCGTCGACCAGAATGACCGCGGCGTCGGCGGAGGAGGCGCCGGTGACCATGTTGCGGGTGTACTGCTCGTGGCCGGGGGTGTCGGCCACGATGAACTTGCGCCGCTCGGTGGTGAAGAAGCGGTAGGCGACGTCGATCGTGATGCCCTGCTCGCGCTCGGCCGCCAGGCCGTCGACCAGCAGGGCGAAGTCGAGCGCGCCGCCCTGGGTGCCGATGCGGGCCGAGTCCGCCTCCAGCGCCGCGAGCTGGTCGTCGAAGATCAGCTTGGACTCGTACAGCAGCCGGCCGATCAGCGTGCTCTTGCCGTCATCGACGCTGCCGCAGGTGATGAAGCGCAGCAGGGTCTTGCGGTCGTCGGCCTCCAGGTAGTCGCCGACGTCAACCGGGGCGTCTGCCGTCGTCATCAGAAGTAGCCCTCCTGCTTCTTTTTCTCCATCGAGGCCGACGCGTCGTGGTCGATCGCCCGGCCCTGCCGCTCGGAGGTGGTGGAGCGGACCAGCTCGGCGATCATCGCGTCGAGGCTGTCCGCCGGGCTCTCGACCGCGCCGGTCAGCGGGTAGCAGCCGAGGGTGCGGAAGCGCACCGTGCGCAGCTGCGGAGCCTCTCCATTCAGCGGCAGGCGGTCGTCGTCCACCATGATGAACCGGCCGTCCCGCTCGACCACCGGCCGCGGCGCGGCGAAGTAGAGCGGCACGACCGGGATCTGCTCGCGCCGGATGTAGTGCCAGACGTCCAGCTCGGTCCAGTTGGACAGCGGGAACGCGCGGATGCTCTCCTCCGGGCGCCGGCGGCCGTTGTAGACGTGCCACAGCTCGGGCCGCTGCGCCTTGGGGTCCCAGCGGTGCTGGGCGGAGCGGACCGAGAAGACCCGTTCCTTGGCCCGGGACTTCTCCTCGTCGCGCCGGGCGCCGCCGAAGGCCAAGTCGAAGCCGTACTTGTCGAGGGCCTGCTTGAGTCCCTCGGTCTTCCAGAGGTCGGTGTGCAGGGCCGAGCCGTGAGTGAACGGGTTGATTCCGCGCTGGATGCACTCAGGGTTCTGGTAGACGATCAGCTCCAGGCCGTAGCGCTCGGCGACGGTGTCGCGCATCTCGTACATCTCCCGGAACTTCCAGGTCGTGTCGACGTGCAGCAGCGGGAACGGCAGCCGGGCCGGGTAGAAGGCCTTGCGGGCCAGGTGCAGCAGCACCGCGCTGTCCTTGCCGACGGAGTACAGCAGCACCGGCCGCTCGCTCTCGGCGACCGCTTCGCGGATGATGTGGATGCTCTCCGCCTCCAGGCGCTGCAGGTGGGTCAGCATCAGCTCTTCCTCTCGGCGGCCGGCCCGGGCGAGGCCGGAACGGGGGCGGCCGGAACGGGGGCGGCCGGAACGGTGATCGCGGTGCGCAGGGCCGAGCGCTCAAGACCGCCGTAGCCGGTCTCGCCGTCCCACTCGTAGCGGGCGAACGCCGGGGAGATCACCGTTCCGGGGCCGCCCGGGTGGGCCCCGTAGGCGCGGCCGTCGGGGCCGGGGGTGACGAACGCGCATCCGATCGTCTCGGCGGTGATGACGGCCCGGTGCCGGCCCGCGTGCAGCTCGATGGTCAGCCGCTCGCCGCCGGGGACGGCCTCCGTCAGGTGCGGCCAGGCGATGACGTCGGCGTCGTGCAGCTCGCCGTCGAGGTAGAGGTAACCGCGGCCGCGCTCGGGCCGGGCCCCGGTCGCCCGGTAGCGGAGCAGGCCGAAGCCGCGGCCGCTGCGGAAGCGCCCGTTGATGATGGCGTGCCCGGTGAAGCCGGCCATCTCCCGGCGGCGCCGGGAATGGCTGCGGAAGCCGGGCCCGGCGAAGCGGTAGCTGGTCCCGGCGACGGTGACGGTGCCGCTCGTGTCGCAGAACTGGTGATAGCGCAGCGACGGCGGCTGCTCGCCCCAGTCGCCCTCGGTGTTCCAGGGCGGGGCCACCGACTCGATCTCGAGGTCGACGACCGCCTCGGTCAGTTCGCTGTCCGGGCCGGGGCCGGCGACGATCTCCGACCCGGCCAGCCGGTGCATGGGGGCGGCGTAGCGCCCGCGCCAGCGGCGGAACGGCTCCAGGCACTCGAGCTCGAGCCGGTCGCCCGCGGCGGTCGTGCCCTGGCTGGCCCGGCCGGCCCCGTGCTGGGCCAGCACGCTGCCGTCGGGCAGCAGCAGGAAGACGCTCTCGCGGCGCAGCATCAGGTCGTCCTTCTCCGCCGCCAGGTACAGGTAGTGGCCGACGGCCGACACCGGGTCGTAGCCGTAGAGCCAGTAGGCCTCGTGGTGGTCCGGCGGCTCCTTGAAGCCCACCTGCGGGACGTCGGTCGCGGGCGGCCACGGACCGGACAGCCTCGCTGCTGCGCTCGTGCTCATAACCGGAGCCTAAAAAACGATTGTGCCGCCGTCAATACATTCGTTCCGCTTCCAATACAATCGTTTTGTCAGCGATACAGTAGTGTGCAACTGCTATGACTGAACCCAGCCTCACCCTCGGTCCGGCTGACCTCGCGCCCCGCGCCCGCATCCGGGAGGCGGCACTGCGCCTGTACGCCGGGCGCGGCCTGCGGGCCACCTCGATCCGCATGGTGGCCGAGGAAGCCGGCCTGTCCCCCGGCGCCGTGATGCATCACTTCAAGACCAAGGACGAGCTGGCCGAGGCGGTGCAGCACGCGGTGGTGGACACGATCCGCCAGGTGGTCAGCGGGGTCGGGCTCGACCAGCCGCCGCACGTGGCCGCGCGTGCCCGCCGGCAGGCGTTCGACCAGCTCATCACGGACAACCCGCTGATCGCGGGTTACATCAGGCAGGTCACCCTGGAGGGCGGGCCGGCCGGGCAGGCCCTCTTCACCGAGGCGTTCGAGCTGGTCCGCAGCGAGATGCAGGCCCTGGTCGAGGCGAACATCGCCCGGCCGCTGCCCGACCCCGAGATCGGGCTGGTGCTGTACCGGGCGATCAACCTGGCGCCGATCGTCTTCGGCCCGCTGATCGAGCAGATGCTGAACGTGTCGCTGTCGGACCCGGCGGTGGTCGAGCGCTTCCGGGAGGCCGCGGTCGACCTGCTCACCCGTCCGCTGTTCAACGAGCCGCCGGCCGACGTTCGCTCCGGCCGCGACGGCGGCGCCTGACGCTGATCTTCATCCTGGGCCCACGTCGGCCCGCCGCTCAGCGGGCACGTCCGCCGGCCACGATCGCCGCGAACCGCCGTTTCGCCTCAGCGATCCGGTCGGCGTGGGTGAACACGACCGGCTGGCGCCGGGCGACCGCGTCGAACGCGATCCGGGCCGCCTCATCTGGCGCGATCGCGGCGGGATCGTCGGCCTGGCTCATGCCGGTGGATACCTTGCCCGGCAGCAGCAGGGTCACGCTCACCGCGGCGCCGGCGGCGGCCAGTTCATGGTTGAGTGACTCGCACAATCCCAGCAGCGCGTGCTTGGACGCGACGTAGGAACTGATGCCGGGCCGGGCCGTAACCGAGGCCATCGACCCAGTGACCAGGAACTGGGCCGGCTGGCCGGCCTGCAGCAGCCGGGGCACGAAGGCACGGACGAGATGCACCGTGGCCATGAAGTTGACGTCCATCACCCGTTCCCAGTCACTAGCCGGCAGTTCCCAGGCGCGGCCCTGCACCACGATCCCCGCGTTGGAGCAGACCAGCTGAACGGGGCCGAGATCGAACGCGGTCCGCGCCACGCGCTCGATGTCGGCCGGGCGGGACACGTCGACGACGGCCGTCGTCACCACCGCGCCCGCGTCGCGCAGCCGCCCGGCGGCCGCTTCCAGTGCGCCGACGCGGACGTCGGCCAGCAGCACGTGCATCCCGCGCCCGCATGCGGCGGCGGCCAGCGCGAAGCCGATCCCGCTGGCGCCGCCCGTCACCACGGCGATCCGACCCGGCTCGATCCGCATCCCGGCTACCGCGGCGACATCCGGATCGCGCCGTCGAGCCGGATCGTCTCGCCGTTGACGTAGGTGTTCTCCAGCAGGCTGAGCGCCATCTGGGCGTAGTCGTCGGGCGACCCGAGTCGGCTGGGGTTGGGCACGCTGGCTTCGAGCGCCGCCCGGATGTCCGGCCGCAGCCGGGCCAGCATCGGGGTGTCGAAGACGCCCGGGGCGATCGTGTTAACCCGGATCAGCTTGCTGGCCAGGTCACGCGCCGCGACCAGGGTGATGCCGTGCACGGCGGCCTTGGCCGCGGTGTACGACGTCTGGCCGATCTGGCCGTCGAAGGCGGCGACCGACGCGGTGAGCACGATCGCGCCGCGCTCACCGTCGACCGGCTCGGTCTTGGCGATCCGCGCGGCGGCCAGCCGCAGGATGTTGTAGGTGCCGACCAGGTTGACCCGGATCACCTCGGCGAACGTGTCGAGCGAGCCGGGGTTTCCATCCCGGTCCAGGATCCGGACCCGGTCGCCGCCCCGGCCGGCGCAGTGCACCGCCACCCGCAACGGGCCGTGCGCGGCCTCGAAGGCGTCGAGCGCTTCGGTCACCGCGGCCTCGTCGGTGATGTCGGTCTTGGCGAAGACCACGCCCGCGCCGAGGGCGGCCAGGTCCTCGTCCGACGGCGGGTTCAGGTCGGCGATCCCGACCCGGGCCCCCGCCGCCAGCAGGCGGCGGACGGTGGCCAGGCCGAGTCCGGACGAGCCGCCGGTGACCAGGGCAGAAGTGGACGGCAGGCGCATGCGGAGTCTCCTCGTCAGTCAGTTGGTCAGCAGTTCGAGTACGGTGGCGTTGGCCATGCCGCCGGCCTCGCACATCGTCTGCAGGCCGTAGCGGATGCCGTTGGCCCGCATGTGGTGCACCATCCGCGTCATCAAGATCGCCCCGGACGCGCCGAGTGGGTGCCCGACGGCGATCGCGCCGCCGAGCGGGTTGAGCCGGGCGTGGTCCGCCCCGGTGTCCGCCGCCCAGGCCAGCGGGACGCTGGCGAACGCCTCGTTGACCTCGAAGACGCCGATGTCGTCGATCGCCAGCCCGGCCCGCTTGAGCACCTTCGCGGTGGCCGGGATCGGCGCGGTCAGCATCGTCACCGGGTCGTCGCCAAGCACCGCGCCGGAGTGGAACCGGGCCAGCGGCCGCAGGCCGAGCTCGGCCGCCCGCTCGCTGGTGGTGATCAGCAGGGCCGCGCTGCCGTCGGAGATCTGCGAGCTGTTGCCCGCGGTGATGACGCCGTCGTCGCGGAAGGCGGGCTTGAGCGCCGCCAGCTTCTCCAGCGTGCTGTCCCGGCGGACGCCCTCGTCCGCCTTCAGCTCGCCGTCCGGGCCGGCTACCGGGACCAGCTGGCCGTCGAAGGCCCCGCCGTCGATCGCGGCCGCCGCCCGGCGGTGCGACTCCAGCGCGAACTCGTCCAGCTGGGTGCGGGACAGGTCCCAGCGCCGGGCGATGTCCTCGGCCCCGAGGCCCTGGCTGAAGCTGTCCCGCTGGTAGCGCTGCTTGACCTTGGGACCGAACGGCTCGCCGACGGCGCGGGCCGAGCCGAGCGGGACCCGGCTCATTGACTCGACCCCGCCCGCGACGACGATGTCGTAGTGGCCCGCGACGACGCTGGCGGCGGCGAAGTGGACCGACTGCTGGCTCGACCCGCAGGCCCGGTCCAGGGTGACGCCGGGGATCGTCTCCGGCCAGCCCGCCGCCAGCACCGCCAGCCGGCCCACGTTGGTCGACTGCTCCGCGATCTGGGTGACGCAACCCCAGATGACGTCCTCAATCAGCTCCGGGTCGAGCTGGTTCCTGGCCGCCAGCGCCGTCAGCACCGACGCCGACAGGTCGACCGGGTGCACCTGCCTGAGCGTTCCCTTGCGGCGGCCGATGGGGGCACGGACCGCGTCCACGATGACGGCATCTCGCACGAGCTGTTCCTTCCGCTTGGCCTTTCTGGCCGGCCTCTGTTGCCGGCCAGCACCGCTGGTCAGACCGACAGCGCGAAGCCGCCGGTGACGCGCAGCGTCTCCCCGGTCACGAACGAGGCCGCGGGCGAGACCAGGAACAGCAGCGCGTTGACGATGTCGCGTTCCTCGCCTTCGCGGGCCAGGATCTGCTGCCCCATGACGCGGGCGACGTCGTCGCGCCCCAGCTCCGCCCGAATCGTGTCGGTGAAGATCAGCCCGGGGGCGATGGCGTTGACCCGGATGCCGTCGGCGGCGAACTCCCGCGCCAGCTGGACCGTCACGCCGCGGACAGCGAGCTTGGAGACCCCGTAGGCGGCCCGGTTGGCGTAGGCGGCCGACGACGAGATGTTGACCACGACGGCGCCGTCGCGGCCGCTCATCGCCGGCCGGGCGGCCAGCGAGCAGATGTAGACGCCCAGCACGTTGACGTCGAACAGGCGGCGCAGCCCGGGGATCCCGATCTCGGCCGACGGCCTGTTGTAGGCGGACGAGTGCAGTCCGGCGTTGTTGACCAGGATGTCGATGCCGCCGTGCTCGGCCGTGACCTCGTCGACCAGCGCCGCGACGGCGGCCTCGTCGGCCACGTCGCAGCCGGCCGCCGACGCGCGGCCGCCGTTGCCGGCGATCTCGGCCGCGGCCGCCTTAGCCGCGATGGCGTCGATGTCGGCCAGCACGACGTGCGCGCCCCGCGCCGCGAGCGCGATCCCAAAGGCCTGGCCGAACCCCCGGCCGCCGCCGGTGATCACCGCTACCTTGCCCTGCTGCGTCTCGTCCGTCATCTGCTTCTTCCCTTTCTGGCCGGCTGGGTGCGCTCGGTTGCCCGGCGGCGCCGGGTTGCCCGGCGGCAGCCGGTCGTACCCGGTTGTCCGGGTCCGCGGTGCGCCGCCATCGCTAGGCGACCGCGTCGGCCGCGCGGAGCCCGGCGATCTCGTCGGCCGGGTACCCGAGCTCGGCCAGGACCTGGTCGGTGTGACCGCACCAGCGGGACCGGGGCCGCTCGATGACGGCGGAGGCCGACAGCCGGGGCGCCGGGGCCGGCTGCGGCACCCCGGCCCAGTCGACGAACGTGCCGCGGCGGCGCAGCTCGGCCGAGGTGGCCGCCTCGGCCAGTGACCGCACCGGCGTGACGCACGCGTCGCGGCCGGCGAAGGCCTGCTCCCACTCCGCCCGGGTGGCCGCGGCGAAGACGGCGGCCAGCCGGCCTGACAGCTCCGGCCAGCGGGCCCGGTCGTGCTGCGGCCAGTCACCAGGGTCAAGGTCGAGCGTGTCGAGCAGCTCGCGGTAGAACTGCGGTTCCAGGGCGCCGACGGCCATGAAGTGCCCGTCGGCGGTGGCATAGGTGCGGTAGAAGTGCGCCGCGCCGTCGAGCAGGTTCTCGCCCCGGCGGTCGGACCACAGGCCGGCCGCGAGCATGCCGTGCAGCATGGTGGTGAGCGAGGCGACCCCGTCCACCATGGCGGCGTCGATCACCTGGCCCAGCCCGGTGCGGCGCGCCTGGTGCAGCGCGGCGACCACCCCGAGGGCGAGGTAGGCCCCGCCGCCGCCGAAGTCGGCCAGCAGGTTCAGCGGCGGCAGCGGCGGCGCGCCGGCCGGGCCGAGCGGGAACACCCCGCCTGCCACCGCGGCGTAGTTGATGTCGTGCCCGGCCTCGGTGGCGCGCGGCCCCTCCTGCCCCCAGCCGGTGGCCCGCCCGTAGACCAGGCCCGGGTTGACGGCGAGGAGGTCGTCCGGCCCGATGCCGAGCTTCTCGGCCGCACCCGGGCGCATGCCCTCGAGGAAGACGTCGGCCCGGGCGGCCAGCCGCAGCAGGACCCCGCGGCCATCCAGGCGGCGCAGGTCGATTCCGATCCCGCGGTGGCCCCGGGTGCGCGGGTCGTCCTCCAGCGGCAGCCCGGTCACCGATGCGGTCCGGCTCGGCCGGTCCACCCGGGTCACCCGGGCCCCGAGGTCGCCAAGCAGCATCGCCGCGAACGGCACCGGGCCGACGCTGCTCAGGCAGACCACGCTCACGTCATCCAGCGCCTGGGCGCCCGGTTCCTCCGCTCCCGCGGCCTGAGCCCAGGTCACTTGTCGCGCCAGACCGGGTCGCGGCGCTCGCGGAACGCGGCCACGCCCTCGGCCGCGTCCCGCGACGCGAACACGGGCTCGAGGTAGGCCCGCTGCCGCTGGAAGCCCTCGGCCAGCGGCCAGTCGGCCGATTCGATCACGACCGCCTTGGACGCCCGGACGGACATCGGCGCGCTGGCGGCGACCTGCGCGGCCAGCTCCAGCGCCGCGGTCAGCGCCTGGCCGTCGTCGACCAGGCGGTTGACCAGGCCGAAGCGCTCGGCCCGGCCGGCGTCGAGCGGCGCCCCGGTGACGATGAGCTCCATCGCGACCGCCTGCGGGAGACGGCGCGGCAGCCGGAAGACCCCGCCGCCGCGCGCGGCCAGCCCGCGGCGCACCTCCGGCAGGCCGAAGCGGGCGCCCTTGCCCGCGGTCACAAGGTCGCAGGCGAGCACGATCTCGAACCCGCCGCCGAGCGCCCAGCCCTCGACCGCGGCGATCAGCGGCTTGGCCGGCGGCCGCTCGACCAGGCCGGCGAAGCCGCGTACCGGGTCCCTGACCTGCTCCCCGGCCGCGAACGCGTTGAGGTCCATGCCCGCGCAGAAGGCGGAGCCCGCGCCGTGCAGCACGCCGACCCGCAGGCCGGGCTCGCGGTCCAGCTGGTCCAGCGCGGCGGCGATGCCGGCCGACACCGCGCCGTTGACCGCGTTGCGCTGACCGGGCCGGTTGATGGTGACGATCAGGATCCCGTTATCCCGGTGCACCAGGACGTCCCCCGAAGCCGGGGCTCGGGTGGCTGAGGACATGGCTAGGCAAGCTCCCGTTCGGACCTACTTAAAGGTTTATTTGTTTAACTAATATAACACTTGAGCAGATGCTGGCAAGCTGAGCCGGCCCGGGCCGGCTCAGCGCAGGGCCGAGTGCCCAAGCAGCGCCTTGCCCAGGTGCAGGATCTGGATCTGGCTGGTCCCTTCCGGGATGGTGGCCTCGCGGGCGTCGCGGAAGTAGCGCTCGACCGGCGACTCTTCCATCAGCCCGGCGCCCCCGTGCAGCTGCAGGGCCAGGGTCGCCGCGCGGCCGGCCGACTCCCCGCAGTAGTACTTCGCCATCGAGCACTCGTAGCGGCCCGGCTCGCCCGCGTCGATGCTCCGGGCCGCGTGGTAGCCGAGCAGCCGGGACGTCTCGGTCAGCGTCGCGATCTCCACCACCATCTGCTGTACCAGCTGGAACCCCGCGATGACGTGGCCGAACTGCTCGCGCTGGCGGCAGAACCGGATCGACTCCTCCAGGCAAGCCTGGGACAGGCCCACCGCGCCCATCGCCATGTTGAGGCGGCCGGCGTTGACCGCCGCCATGCCCAGCCGCAGGCCGCCGCCGGGCTCACCGAGCACGTTGCCGGCCGGGATGAGGGTGTCGTCGAACGTCAGCTCGCAGCTAGTGGTCGAGCGCAGCGGCATGTGCGGGATGTCGTGCACGCCGAACGGCGACTGGACGGCGTCGACCAGCAGGCCGGTCACCCCCTGGTCGGTGCCGTCGGAGTCGATCAGCCGGGCGAAGAGGATGCCGAAGTCGCAGCCGAGGGCATTGGTGATGTACAGCTTGGTGCCGTTGACCACGAAGCCGTCCTTGGTCCGGCGGGCCGTAGTCCGCAGCGCGCCGGCGTCGGAGCCCGCGTCCGGCTCGGTCAGCCCGAACCAGCCAAACCGGCGCCCCTCAAGCAGCGGCTGCAGGAACCGCTCGGCCTGGCTTGCGTCGGCCGCGGCACCGAGGACCCGGGCCACCATGCCCTGCACGTTGACCGTGGTCCGCAGTGACCCCCAGCAGCGGCCCGCCTCTTCCATCAAGATCGCCTGCATCATCATCGGCAGGGCGTCGCCGCCCCTGGCCTCGGGGACGCCGCCGCGAACGTAGCCGAAGTCGTAGAGCTGCGGCAGCAGCTCCCAGGGGAACGTGCGCGCCTGCTCGTGCGCCGCCACCAGCGGCGCCACCTTCTTGTCCAGGAAGGACCGGACCGCATCGCGCAGTGCGCGTTCTTCGTCGCTCAGGAGCGCTGACATCCCAGGCCCTTCCGAGTCATTGGGTAGTTTCAGTCGATTCATCATACTGATATAGTCCTAACGAACATAGCGGGACCGACACTCAGCGAGGAGAGGTCGTGCAGACGGGACTGGCAGGCAAGGTCGTCATCGTCACGGCCGCGACGGCGAACATCGGCCGCGGTATCGCCCTGGCCTTCGCCGCCGAGGGCGCGCGGGTGGTGATCGTCGGCCGCGACGCCGTGGCCGGCGAGCTGGTGGCCAAGCTGGCCCGCGAGCAGGGCGCCGCCGACGCGCTCTGGTGCCAGGCCGACCTGACCGTCCCCGACCAGGTGGCCGCGATGGTGGCCGACGCCCGGGCCGCCTTCGGCCCGGTCGACGTGCTGGTCAACAACGTCGGCGGGAACGTGGCGGTGGCCCCGTTCGCGGAGTCCACCCCCGAGCAGTGGCAGGCCGACCTCGAAATCAACCTGGTGACCACCTTCCGCTGCACGCACCTGGTGGTGCCCGACATGCTCGCGCGCGGCAGCGGGCGGATCATCAACATCGGCTCGACCGCGGGGCTCATCGGCGATCGGTACCTGGCCGTCTACTCGGCGGCCAAGGGCGGCGTGCACGCGTTCACCCGGGTGCTCGCGCTGGAGCTGGGCGCCAGCGGGATCACGGTCAACGCCATCGCCCCCTACGGGACCCGGTCGGATGACCCGATGAGCGACATGAGCAGCGGCAGCCGGATCCACCCGGAGACCGGCGTGTTCGCCCGGGCCCGGGCGGAAGACCCGGAGCGGCTGATGGCGATCGGGCGTACCACCGCCCTGCCCCGCCAGCACGCGCGGCCGCCCGAGATCGGCGCCGCCGCGGTGTACCTCGCGTCCGACCAGGCCGCGTTCGTCACCGGGCAGACACTGCGAGTCGACGGCGGCGTCATGCTGGTGTGACCGCATTATCTGGACTGGACGGTCGGTATATGAAACGCTGAGGCGACCGGAGTAACCCAGGAGAACCGCATGAGCGAGAGCACCGTGTACACCGATTTCCGGCTGCACGCCAACCATCTGGCCGAGACCGGCGAGCGCAGCCCGGCCGAGGTCGCGGTGCGGCGCGACCTAGCCGCCGCCTACCAGCTGTGCGCGCTGCTCGGCTGGGACGACCTGGTGTACACGCACATCTCCTCGAGAGTGCCCGGGCCGGAGCACCACTTCCTGGTCAACCCGCTCGGCCTTGGCTTCGACGAGATCACCGCGTCCAGCCTGATCAAGATCGACCTGGACGGGAACGTCATCGGCGGCAGCGGCGGCTACGAGCCGAACGCGGCCGGCTTCGTCATCCACGGCGCGATCCACGCGACCAGGGAGAACGCCGGCTGCGTGATGCACCTGCACACCGAGGCGCAGATGGCCCTGTCGGTGCTGCCGAACGGCCTGCTCCCGCTGACGCAGCACGCGATGCGGCTGTACGGCCGGATCAGCTACCACGACTACGAGGGCATCGCGCTGGCCAGCGGCGAGCGGGTCCGGCTGGTCGCGGACCTCGGCGACAGCGCGGCCATGATCTTGCGCAATCACGGCAGCCTGACCGTGGGCGCGGGCGTGGCCCAGGCCTTCGTCGAGATGTTCTACCTGGAGAAGGCGGCCCGCAGCCAGCTGCTGGCCCAGGCCACCGGTCAGCCGCTGATCATCCCGCCGCGGGAGACCATCGAGCTGACCGCGCGCCAGTGGGAGGGCATGCTCGACTCGGGCATCGAGTGGCCGGCCCTGCTGCGCAGGCTGGAGCGGGCGGCCGGGCCCGACTACGCCCAGTGACCGGTTCCGCAGTGCCCGAGTCCGCAGTGCCCGCGTCCACGGGGATGACGTTCGCCCAGCGCTGGGACGCGGCGGTAAGCACCAGCGGCGAGCGTCCGTTCCTCGTCTTCGAGGGCCCCGATCAGTCCGTCACGCAGTGGACCTACCGGGAGTTCGACGCGGTCGTCACGCGCGTGGGCGCGACCCTGGCCGCGGCCGGGGTGACGCCGGGGTCCTCGGTCCACGTGGTGCTGCGCAACTGCCCCGCGTTCATCGCGATCTGGCTGGCCTGCGCCCGCTCGGGCGCGTGGCTGGTGCCGGTCGACCCGACGTCCACCGCCCGCGACATCAGCCGGCAGCTGGACCGGGTCCGCCCGGCCGCCGGGATCTGCGCGGCGAGCCGGTCGGACGTCTACGAGGCCGGGGTCAAGGAGTCCGCCGCCGGCCAGCTAACCGTGATCGAGCTGACGGAGACGGCGGCCGACGTCGCGGGCGGTCCGGCCGGGACGGTCCCCGGTTTCCCCGTCGCCCCGACCGACTGGCTGGCGGTCATGTTCACCTCGGGCACGACATCGGAGCCGAAGGGCGTCGTACTCACCCAGCACAACTACGCTCACGTGGCCGACACGATGGCCGCCGTCGCGGGGCTGCGGCCGGGGCACCGCTGGCTGGTCACCCTGCCGCTGTTCCATGCCAACGCGCAGTACTACTGCATCGCGCCGGCGATCGCAGTCGGCGCCAGCGTCGCCCTGACCGCGGCGTTCTCCGCCTCCCAGTGGCTGCGGCAGGCGCGTGACCTGTCGGCGACGCACGCCAGCCTGTTCGCCGCGCCGATCCGGATGATCCTGGCTCGCCGCCCGGCCGACGCGGTGCCCGCGGGGCTCGAGCACGTCTGGTTCGCGCAGAACCTCGGCGCGCAGCACTACGAGGAGTTCGCCGTGCTGGCCGGCTGCCGCCCGCGGCAGCTCTACGGGATGACCGAGACCGTCGCGATCGTCTGCGCCGACGTCTCCGACCCGTACCGCAACGACACGATCGGCCCCCCGATCGACGGCCGGACGGTCGTGCTCACGAACCCGGAGACCGGGGCGGACGCGGCGCCCGGTGAGCCAGGCGAGCTGGTGCTGGCCGGGGTACCTGGGCAGGACATCTTCCTCGAGTACCTGGACAATCCGGGGGCGACGGGCCAGGCACTGGCCCCAGGCGACGGGGCCACCTGGTTCCACACGGGCGACATGGTCGCCCGGGACGCGGCGAACGGGGCCCTGCGGTTCGTGGGCCGGCGTGATGACGTGATCAAGGTGTCGGGCGAGAACGTGAGCCTGACCGAGGTGGAGGCGACCCTGGCCCAGGCGCCCGGGGTCCTCGAGTGCGCCGTGCTCGGGCGCCCCGACCCGGTCCGCGACACGGTGCCGGTCGCCTACGTCGTCCCCCGCGACCGGGAGCATCCGCCCGCCGTCAGCGACCTCGCGGCCTGGTCGGAGCGCAACCTGCCGTCGGCCGCCCGCCCGCGCGACTGGCACCTGATCGAGGCACTGCCCCGGACCAGCGTGGGCAAGGTGCGCCGGTTCAAGCTGTGAGCGGTCACGCGGTCGGAGAGTCCGTCGTTCGGCAGGCGGGGGGCCGGTGATCCGCCGGCGGCCCAGGTCGTCGCCCGGCGGTCAGCCGCTGACATCGAGTGTGCTTTGTTCCGACGAGTCAGTTGACAGCGGGCGGTCACGGATCATGGTGGGCGCCGCTTCGCTGTCCGACACGCCCTGCGCGGCCAGCGCCGCGACGAGGGCCACCCCGGCGCAGACGTACAGCCCGGTGTGGAACGCGCCGATGTTGGCCTCGGCGTGGCCGGCGACCGTGCGCACCGGGTGCAGGGCGGAGATGACCGCGGTGAGCAGGGCGACGCCGATGGCCCCGCCGAGCTGGCGCTGGGCGTTGAAGACGGTGGACGCGACGCTGGTGCGCTCCGCGCCCACGGTGGCGAAGCCGGCGGCCTGGCTGGGCAGGAACACGGCGGCGACGCCGAAGCCCATGACGAACAGGACGGCCCGCAGCAGCCACACGCTGGTCCCGGTGGTGGCGAACGACAAGATCAGGGCAATGCAGCCGATCAGCACCAGGCCGGCCGTCATGATCCGGCGCGGGCCGACGGCCGGGTAGAGCCGCCGGCTGATGAACTGCGAGGCGATGATGACGCCGACCGCCTCGGGGCAGATGGTGGACCCGGCCCGCAGGGCGCTGTAGTGGAGCCCGTCCTGGAAGAACAGGGACAGCAGGAAGATCAGCCCGAAGAAGGCCACCGAGGTCAGGGTCAGCACGATGCTGCTGGCCCGGAACAGCCGGTCGGCGTAGACCCGCAGGTCGAGCAGCGGGGCCGGCACCCGCAGCTCGATGACCACCATGGCCGTGAGCAGCAGCGCGCCCGCAGCGATGCTGCCCAGGGTCGGCGCGGCCGTCCAGCCGGCGTTCGGTCCCTGCGACACGCCGTACATCAGCAGGCCCAGCCCGAGGCTGGAGGTCACGAACCCGGTGACGTCGAAGCGCCCCGCCGCCGGGTGATCCTGGTCGCCCATGAAGAGCGCGCCGAAGACGAGGGCGCTCACCCCGATGGGCACGTTCACGTAGAACACCCACCGCCACGACAGGTCAGCGACGAACAGGCCCCCGATGATCGGGCCGACCGCGGGGGCCAGGGCCGTCGGGATGACCAGGATGGCCGACGCGCGTACCCGCTCGGCCTGCGGGAACGCCCGGAACAGCATGGTCAGGCCGACCGGGGTCATCAGGCCGCCGCCGATTCCCTGCAGCACCCGGAACGCCACCAGCTCGTCCAGGCTGCCCGCCAGCCCGCACAGGGCCGAGGCGACGGTGAAGATCGCGATGGAGCCGAGCAGCACCTGGCGCGGGCCGAGCCGGTCCCCCAGCCAGGCCGCCGCCGGGATCGACAGCGCCACGGCGACCTGGTAGCCGATGACCGTGGCGGCGACGCCCGCCGCGGGCACGTGAAACTGGCGGCCGATGGTGGTCAGGGCCACGTTGACGATGGTCAGGTCCATGACCGCGATGAACATGGCCCCCGCGTAGACCACGCTCACCGCGGCTTTCTGACTGATTACGCGGGATGACACGGATGGTTCACTGATTGAGGTTCATCTTGACCGTGGTGAGGTTGGCGCTGCTGCAATCGAACGTGCCGGCCTTCGACGGGAACACCCGCTGCCACTGGCCGTTGACGACCTGGGTGATCACGATGCAGGGCGAGGGCGCCCGGGCGGCGACGTTCGTCGTCCCGATGATGCCGTCCGCGTTGAAGGCAGTTTCCTTATTGAGCGCGGCGAACAGCGTCTGGCGGTTCAGCGTTCCGCCGCCGGCCACCGCCTTGTTCACCGCGTCCTGGAACAGCAGCGCGTCGAGGTAGGACTCCAGGGCATTGCCGTTGATGTTGGCGATGCCGCCCACGGCCGAGACCAGGGCCTTGAGCGTGGGGTTGGACGTGTAGTCGGTGTAGAAGGGGAGATAGTTCAAGAGCGCGTACTCCCCGTTGACGGCCGAGCCGCCCTGCTGCAAGAAGCTCTGGTCGTAGCAGCCCGAGTTACAGCCCCAGACCTTGACGTTGCTCAGGCCCTGCAGCTGGGCTTCCTTGCGCAGCAGGATGGTGTTTTGCGGCGTCGCCCCGCCGTAGCCCAGCGTTGAGCCGCTCTGCTTCATGACCTGGATGATCGGGATCATCGCGCTCTGCGGCGCGGCCCCGGACGCCGGGTAGAAGCCGCCGCCGTCCTTGCCGATGCCCAGGTTGACCCCGGCCTGGAACCCGGGGATCGAGGTGATGCGCACCGCGGGCACGTCATCGTTGTAGACCCAGACCCCGTGCAGGCCCGAGAAGTGGGACTGGTAGTAGCGGAAGTCGCCGATATTCACTGTGTAGGTCTGCGGATTGTCCTTGGCCGTGGCACAGTACGAGCCGATGCCGGAGATCAGGTAGGTGACCTTGTCGCAGGAGTACGGGGGGAAGCCGAAGGCGGCGAGGTTAGGGATGCCGACCGGCTGACCCGCGGCGTTCTTGCAGGTGTCGAGGTCACTGAAGTCGTTCAGCGCGTTCGCGGCCGTGCCGACCATGGCGAAGTCGTTCTGACACGCCTTGATGACGCAGTTGGTGGTCGCGTTCGGGTCCAGCTTGGCGTCGCAGAAATCGACCACGACCTTCCGGCCGGCCAGGCCGCCGTGGGCGTTGACCATGGTGGCCCAGGCCTCGACCGCGTTCACGTTGCGCTGGAACAGGCCCGGCTGGACCGGCGTGTTCACGTCGTCAATCGCCGCGATGCGGATCGTCGTGCTGGTGAGCCCGGTGTCGGTGCCGGGCGCCGCCGGCCCGGAGATCGATGGGCCGCCGGAGGCGCTGGCGGCGGAGCCGCCTGGTGACGAGCCGCCCGCCGCGGACGTCGATGACGAGCAGCCGGCCGCCAGCGCGATGAGCGCCAGCACGGTCGCGGCGACGATGGACAGTCGCGCTCGCCGCCCGGACTTGCCGCTCCTGGCGCGCGATCTCAGCTGGCCTTTCCAGATCACCACGTTGCACCCTCGCAATGCTTGGTATGACCGGTCGGTCGGTTTTAATCGACATTCGCAGCCGGTGCAACGTGTGTCAATAGGCACTTCCCGCTGACGCTTACCCCAACTATATTTGTTCGACTGGTCCGTACAGAGAATGCGAGGGTGCAATGCTGCTGGCCAACGGATGGCGTCTCTACTCACCGATGCTGAGGTTCGCCGATGACGACGCCTAGCCCGCGTCCCCTGATCGCGCTCAACTACTTCGCCACCGACCAGTCCCGGCCGGTGGCCGACTTCGCCCGCGCGGCGGCCGAGCGCGGCTACGACGCGGTCCTGCTGCCGGAGCACACGCACATCCCGGTCGCCACCGCGTCGCCCTACCCGGGCGGCGGCGCCCTGCCGGAGCGCTACCGGCGGACGCTGGACCCGTACGTCGCGCTGGCCCTCGTCGCCGCGCAGACCGACCTGCAGATCGGGACCTGCATCGCGCTCGTGGCCCAGCACGACCCGATCGCGCTGGCGAAGACGATCGCCACCCTCGACTTCCTGTCCGGCGGCCGGTTCTCACTCGGGGTGGGCTACGGCTGGAACGTGCCGGAACTGGCCAACCACGGGCGGGACGCGGCCAGGCGGCGCGCGATCGTCCGGGAGTACGTGGCGCTGATGCGGGTGCTCTGGCAGGACGATGAGGCCGAGTTCCACGGCGAACACGCGGACCTGTCCCCCAGCTGGGCGTGGCCCAAGCCGGTGCAGCAGCCGTCGGTCCCGGTACTCCTCGGCTGCCGGCTGACGTCGGCCGGCCGGGCCGAGATCGCAGGCTGGGCCGACGGCTGGATCGGCTTCGGCAGCGACCTGGACCAGTTCGCGGGCCAGGTCGCCACGCTGCGTTCAGACTGGGCCGAGGCGGGCCGGGGCGGGCCGGGTCCGCTGGTCCGGCCGATGCTCGGCCTCGTCGACGATGACACGCTGCGGCAGAGCTTCGAGCGGTTTCAGGCGCTTGGCGTCGACCAGGTGGTGCTTGACCTCCAGGCCGTCGACGGTGATGTCCGCGCCGTCCTCGACCGCTACGCCGCGGTACTGGCCAAGCTCTAGGGGCTGGCGTAGGCCTAGGCCGCGGTGGCGGACTCGGTGCCCGCCCCGGAGGCGGCCGGCTCGGGGGCCGGCGGGTCCGGGCGCCACGAGGTGAGGAGGGTGAGGGCGGCGCCGATGCCGCCGGCCCCGACGGCCACCGGGTAGGACACCCAACCGCTGACCGGGTAGCCGAGCACGTGGTCGAGGGACAGCCAGCCCGCCCCCGTTCCGGCCAGTGCCGCCGCCACCACGCAGATCATCAGGACGTACTCATAGCCCTGGCCCGGCTTGAAGATGAAGAACCCGTTCTTGAGGTGCGCGGTGACCAGCGCCACCAGCATCGTGCCAAGCACGCCGGCCGCGGCCAGCGGGACGAGCAGCCCGAGCAGGAGCAGCAGGCCGCACCCGATCTCGGTCAGGGTCGCCACGTAGGCGTGCACCCAGGCGGGCCGCATACCGATCGAGGCGAACCAGCGGGTCGTGCCGGGGATCTTGCCGCCGCCGAAGGCGTGGTTCCAGCCGTGCGCCAGCATCGTGACGCCGAGCACCACCCGCAACAGCAGCGCGGCGATATCTACCGGGTGCATGAGCTCCCCTCCGGGTCGAGCCAGGCGTGCCGCGCCCTGAGCGCGGGGCAGCCGATGATCAGGCGCGGTTGCAAGTTAACCTGACCAGTCAGTCAAGTCAATGCGCGGGTTCCGCTCAGCGGACGCCTCCGGCGGGCCGGGCTGGTCAGCTGGCGAGCTCGCTGATCTGCGCCCCGGGCAGCACGCGGGCGATACGCCACAGCCCGAGCCAGCTCCGCGGAAACACACGCTCGTCGACCAGCGCGGCGTGTGCCTGCGCGTCGGGGTCAGCGCAGGCGTCGGCGCAGACGATGACCTGATACCCGATATCGACCGCCCACCGGGTGGTGGACAGCACAGTCCCCGAGGTCGCCACGCCGGCCACGATCAGCTGTCCGACGCCGGCCGCCCGCAGCCGTTCGTCCAGGTCGGTGGTGGCGAACGCACTGAAGGACGACTTGCCGAGCAGTGTCTCATCCGCCGCGGGCGCCAGCAGCGGGTGGATCTGCTCCTGCATGCCGTCCGGAACCACGTGGAGGACCGGCAGTCCGGCCTGGCGGGCCGCCGCCAGCGCGGCCGCCGCTTGCCTGGCCACGCCGTCGTCATGGCTGAAGTTCTCGACGATGTAGGCCGCGAAGTCCAGCGCTAGGAACGCCGTCCGCGTTCCTGCGTCTTGACCGCTCTCTGTCATGGACTGTCCTTGTCTCTCGCTCCGGGACGGGTGACGCGGGACGGCTGACCGTCAAGCACCCGGGCATGAAATCCCCGCCGGGCGGAGATTTCGATTCCTGGTACTCCAGCGTCATGCGTGAACTGGAGTACCAGGAATCATGGCGTAACCCCGAGTGGGTCAACGGCGGTGTTCAGCTGGGCGGGGCCCAGCCGATGTACTCGTCCGCCCGGCGGCTGAGCAGCCACCGGTCGCCGACCGGGCGGAACCCGTCGTGATAGCGGGCGACGATCTGGACCGACCAGCCGGCGTCGCCCTGGGCGAGGAACACCACGTCGGTGGTCGCGTGGGCCTCCTCGTCATCCCAGTCGGTGATCACCGTGTTGACCGGCATGTGGCGCTGCAGTCCCTTGGGCTTCCAGTCGTCCCAGGCGGCGCGGATCGCCTCCGCGCCCTCGAAGACGCCTGCCCCGGGGACCTCGAGGACCGCGTCCGGCGTGTAGAGCGCCATGATGCCGTCGGTGTTGCCCGCGTCCTGGTACTGCGCGTGCGCGGCGACGGTGGTATAGACGCCCGCGAACACTTCCGCGTAGCTGGTCATCGCTACTTGATCGCGACCGGGCTGAGCGGCGTGCCGACCGCGCCGGTGACCAGAAGGCCGGGGGCGACGAAGAGGAACTCCCACACACCGTCGGCGTCGCAGTCGGCCTTCAGCGCCTCGAAGTCGAACATCTCGCCCAGGGTCAGCCCGATGTCGCGGATCATCACCTGGTGCACCGGGATGGTGGAGTTGGGAACCGGGCTGGGCCAGACCTCGCCGTTGGACTGATCCAGGGCCAGCGCCGCGATTTCACTGTCGTGGATCCACCGGCACAGGTCCAGGCCGGGGCCGGGCGTCAGGCCCACGTACTTCTGCCGGTCGCCCTCGCGGAAGTACTTGGTCCAGCCGGTGCGGATGCACGCGATGTCGCCGGACTCCACCCGCACGCCCTGCCGCTCCTGTGCCGCCTCGACATCGGCGGTGGTGATCTCGTAGGAATCCGGCAGCACCTCCACGCCCTTCAGCCCGGCGATGTCGAGCAGCACGCCGCGCGACACGAGCTTGGTGGCCACCTGGGCGATGTCGTTCTTGGACGCGCCCTGGAAGTTGTTGACCGCCCCGGCGGGCACGCCGTTGTAGAAGAAGCCCTCGTAGCCGACGTGGGCCAGGCCGTCCCACTGAGTAGAGGCCTGCAGGCCCATGATAATGATGTCGTCCGCCGCGATCTGCCCGTCCTTGGCGTAGGAAGAGTCCGACGGCAGCAGCGTGAACAGGTGGTGCGGGTTGCGCCGCCACCCGCCGGGCGGGAACGGGCCGTCCTTGTCGAACGGGATCCCGCAGTCGATGGTCTTGCCGGTGCGCACCAATTGGGCCGAGCGGACCAGCTTCTCCGCGGTGATGAAGTTGAGCGTGCCGATCTGGTCGTCGTCACCCCAGCGGCCCCAGTTGGACAGTTCCTTGCCGAGCTCGTGGTGCGGCCAGACGGTGACGTCGGTGTCGGTCATTTGCTGCTTTCCTCTCCAAACAGGTGAGACATGTAGCGGGCGGACCAGCTAAGCGTGCTGGTAGGCACGTAGTAGCCGGCCTCGTTATTGATCGCCGTCCAGTTGGCGGCGACGTCTTCGACCGTCGGGGTGACGTCGTTCGTAAGCACGTAGCCGTCGGTCGCGGCGACGTACAGGCGAGCGAACCGTCCTCCCCCGGCCGTGTAGATCCCGGCGCTGACCGGGCAGCTCTCGTGGGCCAGGAACGCGACCATCGGCGCGACCAGCTCGGGCTCCAGGTTTGGCGGGGCGCCCGCCGGCCGGTTCGCGCGCAGCTCGTCCATGCCCTCCGACGGGTCGCCCGCCATCCGCGTCCACGCGTTGGGGCAGATCACGTTGATCTTGATGTCGTGGTCGCCCGCGTTCACCGTCAGAGCCTGGGCCATGCCGATCATGCCGGCCTTGGCGGTGGCGTAGCTGAGGTTGTCGTACATGCCGAACATCCCGGTGGAGCCGGTCAGCAGCACCCGGCCGTAGTCCTGCGCCAGCATGTGCGGCCAGGCCGCCCGGGTGACGTTGAACGTGCCGCGCAGGTGCACCCCGAGGAGGGCGTCGAAGATGTCGATGTCGACCTCGGGCATGGCGCCGTAGATGACGTTGCCCGCGTTGTTGACCACGATGTCGACGCGGCCCCACTCGTTCACCGCCGCGTCGACCGCCGCCTGGCCGCCCTCGACGGTAGACACGTCGCTGGAGTTGGCGATCGCAGTCCCCCCGGCCTTGGTGATCTCGTCGGCCACCTCCTGGGCGGGCCCGGGGTCGTGCCCGGTTCCCTTGGTGCTGCCGCCGAGGTCGTTGACCACCACCTTGGCGCCGCGCTGGCCAAGCAGGAGCGCGTAGGCCCGGCCGATGCCGCGTCCGGCGCCGGTGACGACCGCGACCCGGCCGTCGAATTCATACTTGGTCATTCGTCACTCTCCTTCCGAGCCGGGAAAGAACCCGGCGTAGTTGCTCTTGGCGACGCCCTCCATCAGCTCTAGCAGCTTGGGCCGGCCCAGCGGGTTGAGCAGGAACCGGCGGGCCTTGCCGGGGATGTTGGTGCCGTAGAAATAGCTTTGCTCGTTGAACGACGAGATCCGCGACGCCTGGGCGTTGATCGTCCCGGTCCAGTCGTCTTCCAACGCCTTGGGCACCTCGATCACCCGGCACTGGTGCTCGCGGGCGAAATCGATCAGGCCGGCGACGAACTCCGACTGGTCGCCCGAGTACCGCGGGTTATTGCCCGCCGCGCCGTGCGGTCCGCCCGGGAAGAAGAAGTTCGGAAAGTTGTGGCACATCAGGCCGAGGTAGGTGAGCGGGCCGTCGGACCAGTACTCCTTGAGCGGCAGGCCGTCGCGGCCGCGCACCCCGAGCCGGTTGAGCGCCCCGGTACCGAAGTCGAACCCGGTCGCCCACACGATGATGTCGAACTCCTGCAGCCCCTCGGCCGTCCCGATGCCGGTCTCGGTGATCGCCGTGATCGGCGTCTCGTTCAGGTCGACCAGCGAGACGTTGTCCCGGTTGTAGGTCTGGTAGTAGTCGGTCACGAACGGCGGCCGCTTCCCGCCGTAGCCGTGGTCGGTCGGGATCAGCTTGGCCGCGATCGCCGGGTCGCCGATCATGGCGCGGACCTTGTCGGCGACGAACTGCGACCACTCGGCGTTAGCGGCCGGGTCGAGCATCATGTCGCGGTAGTTCGTGATCATCTTGCCGAACCCGGTGGTCTGCCAGACCTTCTCGTAGAACGCCAGCCGGTCCTCGGGCGGGTCGCTGAAGGTGTACTTGTCCGTGTGCTGGTGCAGGAAGCCGGACGGCGACTTGCCGACCGTGTCCTTGATTACCTCGAAGCGCGCCTTGAGGTCGGCCTGCTCGTCCGGGGTGAGCGGCCCGTTGTTGAGCGGGGTGGCCCAGTTCGGCGTGCGCTGGTAGACCGTGAGCGAGGCGACCTCGGGGGCGATGATCGGGATCACCTGCACGCCGCTCGACCCGGTGCCGATGACGGCGACGCGCTTGCCATTGAAGTCGACCGGGGTCTTCGGCCACAGGCCGGTGTGGTGCGACTCGCCGCGGAAGACCTCTCGCCCGGGGACGTCGGGATAGAACGGCACCGACAGCACCCCGGTCGCGGCGACCACGTAACGGGCCCGGGCGCGGTACCCGGGCGCCTGCACCAGATAGGTGGCCGAGACTTCGTCCCACACGGCCGAGGTGACCTTGGTGGAGAACCGGATGTGGCGGCGCAGGTCGAACTTGTCGACCACGTGATTGAAGTAGCGCTCGTTCTCCGGCTGGCCCGCGAAGTGCTCGGTCCACTCCCACTCCTCGAACAGCTCCCGGGAGAAGAAGTACCCGTAGGTGTAGCTCTCGGAGTCGTAGCGCGCCCCCGGATAACGGTTCCAGTACCAGGTGCCGCCCACGCCGCTGCCCTGCTCCAGCAGCCGCACCGAGTAGCCGGCCTCGCGGGCCAGCCAAAGCTGGTAGATGCCGGTCACGCCCGCACCGATGACCAGCACGTCGACATCGGCGTCAGGCTCGTGGGCGGCGGAGTCGTTCGAGTCCATGGAAATTCTCCCTCCGCGTCTCAGAGCTGCACGACGATCGTCTTGGTGGCGGTGTAAGCGTCGAGCGCCTCGATGCCCTTCTCGCGCCCGTAGCCCGACTTGCGGAAGCCGCCGAAGGGCAGCTCCACGCCGCCGCCGGCACCGTAGGTGTTCACGAAGACCTGTCCTCCGTCGACCTGCGCGGCGACGCGGTGCGCCCGCGCCAGGTCCGTCGTCCACACCGCGCCGATCAGGGCGTAGTCGGTGCCGTTGGCCAGCGCGATCGCCTCGTCCTCGCTTCCGAACGGGGTGATGGTGAGAACCGGCCCGAAGATCTCCTCGCGGGCGATCCGGGCCGCCGGGTCCACCCCGTCGATCAGGGTCGGGGTGAAGTAGGCGCCGTCGGTGATCCCGTCGGGCTCGGCGACGGTGCCGCCGTAGACGATCTCGGCCCCCTGGGCGGACTCGACGTAGCCGCGCACCCGGTCCTGCTGCTTACGGGACACCAGCGGGCCGAGGTCGGGGTCGCTGATACCCGGTCCGATAGATACCGTCGCGAAGCGGTCCGCGATGCGCTGCCGCAGCTCGTCGTGTACCCGTTCGTCGACCAGCAGCCGGGACCCGGCCGAGCAGGTCTGCCCGGCGTTCTGCAGGATCGCGTTCGCCGCTACCGTGGCCGCCCGCTCGACGTCGGCGTCGCCGAACACGAGGTGGGCCGACTTACCGCCGAGCTCCAGCGTTACCGGCGCGACCCGCCGGGCGGCAGTGCCGGCGATCAGGCGGCCGACCTCGGTCGAGCCGACGAAGCTGAGGTGGTCGACGCCGGGGTGGGCGGCGAGGGCGGCGCCGGCCTCCGGCCCGAGCCCGGTGACCACGTTGACCACGCCAGGCGGCAGGCCCGCCTCGGCCGCCAGCCGGGCGAGGTAGACCGCGGTGCGCGGCGTTTCGTCGGCCGGCTTGAGCACCGCGCAGTTCCCGGTGGCGATGGCCGGCGCCACCCCGCGGCCGAATAGCTGCATCGGATAGTTCCAGGCGACGATGTTGCCGGTGACGCCGAGCGGTTCCCGGCGGGTGTACACGTGCAGGTCCGGCCGCAGCGGGATACTCAGGCCGTAGTAGGACTCGATGACGTGGCTGTAGAAGCGGAAGTAGCGCGCGCACACCCTTGCGTCGTTGCGCGCCTGCGACAGCGGTTTACCACTGTCCTCGCTCTCCAGCCGGGCGAGCGTCTCGGCCTCGCGCTCAATCAGGCCGGCCAGCCCGGACAGCAGCTCGGAGCGCTGCTCCTGGGTGGTGGCCCGCCACGCGCGGCTGGCGCGGCGGGCCGCCGTCACGGCCTGGTCGATCTCCCTGTCTCCCGCCCGCGCCACGTCGCCAAGCGCGGCGCCGGTCGACGGGTCGATATTCGGGTACGTCTCCGCCGATCTCACCGAGGCCCCGTCGATGAAGGACTCGGTGACCCGACCGGCTACCGGCGACAAGGTCATGGTCTCGCCTTCTCTCGTGCTACCGCCCTCGTCCTGCCGGTCAGTCCCGCCGTCGTCTTCAGGCGCGGTTATCGCCCGGCACCGGGCGGGTGGTGAAGCCCCACGGCACGCCGATGCTGGTGTCCGGGTCGGTCACCAGGGTGTCCTCGGTCCGGGAGCGGATGCCCACGCCCTGGGACTTCAGGTGCCCGGCGGTGCGCTCCAGGTCGGCGACCTTCCAGGTGACCGAGTGGTAGGTGTCGTTGGGCGCGGTCGTGGTCCAGTCGGCGTAGGCGGCCGTGCCCCGGTCCGGCAGCGCGACCTGCAGCACCGAGTCGGCCAGGAGCACGTAGCTGGCGGTGGCGCCGATAACCTCGTCGCGGCCCTCGTGGATGACGCGGCCGCCGAGCGCGTCGACCAGCGTGTGCAGCGCCCGCTGCGGATTGTCGGTGAGCAGCGTGTGGTAGGCGCCCCTTTCGAGGCCGAGCGGGCCCTCGGGTGACACGGCCGAGTTCCAGCCGGGCGCGTTGCGGTGGTCGAGGGCGAACGGGAAGTCGGGCAGCACCTCATAGCGCAGCCCGGCCGACTCCGGGACGGTGAAGTAGAGCGGCATCGCCCCGCCGCCGGCCGACCGGGGCGCGTCCTCGCCCTCGGCGGCCTTGCCGTACTGGTCGACCAGCGCGATCCCGGCCTGCCGGAGCGAGCGGTACACCCCCTCCGAGTTCTCGGCGAACCAGCCGATCGTCTTCAGGTGGGGCTTGTCCACCGACGCGTACTGCTGCACGCCGTTCAGCACGTACAGGGTCGGGGCGATGGTGTCCATCAGCACGTCGGCGATCGGGGTGAACGTCGAGTACGTGGTGGGGTAGTTGCCGGTGTCCCTGCCCTTGAACGTCTCGCTGATGTTGGTGCTGTGGCAGCCGAACACCCGCTCGAACCAGTCCTCCACCTCGCCCAGGTCGGGCGCGTGGAAGCTGGGGTGGTACATGCGCGTGATGCGGAAGCGTTCCGACATGCTGTCCTCCTCTTAACTGCGGTTACTTGCGTTCGCCGCTAGCTGCGCCACGCCGGCACCCGTCGGTCACTGAGCACTCCTTGGTCGAACTGGGGACAGCGGCGTGGTGGAGACGCCTAGGTCACGGGCTGTCTCCACCACGCCGGCCGGCTTACGCTACGAGCCGGTGTTCAGATTGATCGTGGTGAGGTTGTCCTTGTTGCAGTCGAACGTCCCGGGCTTGACCGGGTCAACCCGCTGCCACGCCCCGTTCTGCAGCTGCACGAGCACCGAGCAGGCGGAAGCGACGCGGTTGCCGATGTCGGTCGGGCCGATGATGCCGTCGGCGTCGAACGAGTGCTCGTCGTTGAGCGCGGTGAACAGCGTCTGGCGGTTCAGCGTGCCGCCGTTGGCGATCGCCTTATTGACCGCGTCCTGGAAGAGCAGGGCCATAACGAACGAGTTGAGCCCGTTGTTGTCCAGGTTGTCCACCCCGCCGAGCTGGGTGACCAGCTTGCCGAGGGTGGGGTTGACCTTGTAGTCGGTCAGGTACGGAAGCGGGACCAGCGACGCGTAGGTGCCGTTTACGGCCGCGCCGCCCTGCTTGTAGAAGTTCGGGTCGTAACAGCCCGAGTTGCAGAGCCAGACCTTGACCGAGTTGACCCCCTGCAGCTGGGCCTCCCGGCGCACCAGGACCATGCTGGCGGTGGTCACGTCGTCGTAGACGAACGTCGAACCGGACGCCTTGATCTGCTGGATGAACGGTGTCAGCGCGCTCTGCGCGGCCGCGCCGCTCAATGCGTAGAAGCCCTGGCCGTCCTTCTTGATGCCGAGGTTGCTCTCCGCCTGGAACAGTGGCGTCTGGGTGATCTTGAACGTCGCGTCGTCGCTGTCGTAGAGCCAGATGCCGTGCAGGTTCTGGTTATGCGCCAGGAAGTACTGAGTGTCGCCGACCGGCACCGTGTAAGTCTGCGGGTTGGCCTTGGCCGTCTTGCAGTACGGGCCGAGGCCGGAGGCGAGATAGGTGACCGGGTCGCAGGTCAGCGGGGGGAAGGCAAAGGCGGTGAGGTTGGCGATGCCGATTGCCTTACCCTCCGCGTTCTTGCAGCCGTCGAGGTCGGACAGGTCCTCGAGGGCGTTGGCGGACGTGCCGACCAGCGCGAAGTCGTTCTGGCAGGCCTTGATCACGCAGTTGGTGGTGGCGTTCGGGTTGAGCTGGGAGTCGCAGAAGTCGACCACGACCTTGCGCCCGGCCAGTCCGCCGCTGGCGTTGACGATGTCCGCCCACGCCTTGACCGCGTTCACCGACTTCTGGAACAGCCCGGGGACGAGCGAGTTGTTGACGTCGGCGATCATGCCGACCTTGATGGTGCTGGCGGTGATCCCGATGTCGTCGGCCGGGGCCGTGCCGGCGGGCGAAGCCGCCTGCGTGGCCGCGGCCGACGAGGTGGCCGCGGGCGAGGTGGCCGCGGCCGACGGGCTGTTCCCGCCGCTGCTGCCGGAGGAACCGCACCCCGCCGCCAGCAGGGCCGCGGCGGCCAGCGCCGCGATCAGCGTGGCGAAACGCGTGCGTCTGTGTATCGGTCGGCCGGCGCCGCCGCGGCCCGGCTCTTCGCTGTTAGGTCTCACTCCTGTGCCCTCCACGACTTCGTTGCCTGTGAGGTTTGACCCGGCGATGCCCCCGCGTTCACGGCCAAGTAAAACATATACCGGTCGGTCGGTAAAAAACATAGAGGCCTAGCTAGGACTGATCTGACGATAACGACCATCGACTGACCGGTCGCCTGCTAAATACCGCTCAGCGGAACGGGTAATGCTTACGTGTAGTTGCCGCCGTTCACGCCGATGACCTGGCCGGTGACGTAGCCGGCGTCATCGGAGCACAGGAAGGCGGTGGCGGCGGCGATGTCTTCGGGCGTGCCCAGCCGCCGGACCGGGCTCCGCGCGGCCAGCTGCCTGATGGCCTCTTCGCCTTCCGGCCCCTGCGCGAACGGCGCGGCCATGAACATAGGGGTGATGACGGCCCTGGGCGGGATCGTGTTGACGGTGATCCCGTACTGGCCGAGTTCTAGCGCCAGCGTCTTGGTCAGCACCACCACGCCGCCCTTGGAGGCCGAGTAGTGCGCCTGGGTCCGCGACCCTGACTGGGCACTCGACGACGAGATCGTGACGATCCGCCCCCACCCGCCGGCGATCATGTCCGGCACCGCCAGCTGGAGGCAGTGGAACGTTCCCGTCAGGTTGACCGCCAACGTGCGGTCCCAGTCCTCCATGGTGATCTCGAGGAACGGCGCGTTCAGTGACAGCCCGGCGCTGGTGACCATGATCTCGATCGGCCCGAACTCACCGCGCGCCGCCTCGAGCGCCTTCTCCACCGCGACCCGGTCGCTGACGTCGGCACTGAGGCCGATGACACGCGATCCCTCGCCGCGCAGTTCGGCGGCGGCCCGGTCGGCTGCGCCGGCGTCCAGGTCGAGCAGCGCCACGCTGGCGCCGCCGGCCGCGAGACGGCGGACGATCGCCAGGCCGATACCCGACGCGCCGCCTGTCACAACTGCCACTCTGCTCAACTGAACTCCTTTTTCCTCGCGCCAGCCCGCCCGGCACCGCCGTGGTGCCGAAGTTGGATCAATACTAGTAGTTTACTAATGTAATTCTTTATGCCAGAGGCGGCAAGCAGCCCGCCGTGGGGGGCGATGCCATGCTGCGCCCAGTTCACCATCGTGTCGTCGTCGGTCAGGTATGCCGGGTGCCGTGGACGCCGTGCACATCGACCCGCACCGTGGACTGACCGTCCAGTCAAGTTCTATTCATCACCAAACACCTCTACACAAGGACATGAGACCGCAAGACCAAGCCAGGTGGAACAATAATTTGTACCGGTCTTTACAAATATTCCAGCATCGCGCCGAGGCCGCTGTTACGGTCGGAAGCCACTAGCTCGTGCTTACTGATGGATTCCTCACGCAGGGGATTCAGCCGCTGCCGGGCGGGGCGTCAACTGAACCCGACGCCCCGCGCTCGCGGGCAGGCATCCGGATACCCCGTGCTCGTTCCGTGCGAGGCGCAATATGGCGATACCCCGGCGTCGTGTCCGCTCAAGGCCCATAGGGCTCTTCCTGATCAGCATGTTCGCGGTGCCACTGATGTCGCTGCTGGCGCTGTGGGGCTTCGTGGCGAGCACTACGGTCGGCGCAGCCGTTCAGGACCATGACTTCAACACGACCACCCGGGCGACCAACGGCGGGATCGCCCTGCTGGTCGCCGCGCTTCCCCAGGAGCGCCAGGAGACCTTCGTGTGGCTGCTCAACGGCCGTCAGTCCGGTGACGCTTCGATGCTCGCCGCGAGGAAGCTCGTGGACAAGGCGATCCCGATGGCCGAGGCGGCCCTTGAGTCCGAGCGGGGCCTGCTTTCCGCCGGATCCAGGCCGGTGGCGAGCGCTCTGCGCGCGGACCTGGGGCGGATCGCCGCGGTCAGGAAGGCCGTGGATGCCGGGTCCATGACCGCCCCGGCGGCGTTCCAGGCATACGACACCGTCGTCGACGCCGAGTTCCATTTCTTCACCACGTCGGTCCAGGACCGGAGCACGTCGCTGGCCGGCGTTTCGGTCGGGGCCGTGGACGGGTCATACGCGCTTGAGATGGCCACCAGGGAGGTCGCGCTCATCGACGGGGCACTGGCCGACCACGGCCAGCTAAGCCCAGCCGTCCGCGACCTGTTCGTCAGCAGCGCGGCCCAGCGGCGCCAGCTCCTGAGCGAGACCGTCGCCCTGGTGCCCGTCAGCCTCGACGCCAACTACGTCAACGATTCCCCGTCGTATCGGCAGTTCGAAGCCATGGAAGGTCAGATCCTGGCCAGCACGGGCGGGAAGGTCCCGGTGAACGCGAACACCTGGCGGTCGGCCACCGGTACTTACCTGAATTCGACCGAGAAGGCGCAGGTTCAGAACGGTACCGCGCTTGCCGCGATGAGCGCGTCCCAGAGCGACCGGCTGGTCACCGAGGCCGGCCTCGCTGGCGGCGTCGGGCTGCTCGCGGTCGTTGCCTCGGTCTTCCTACTGACGTGGTTCGGCCGCAAGGTCAGCCGCGACCTGGGCAGCCTGAACATGAGCGTACGCAGCATGGCCGAGGAACGGCTGCCGCGTGTCGTCGAGCGGCTGCGGAAAGGCGAGGACGTCGACGTCAGCGCGGAATCACCGTCACCGGGGACAAGCTCCATTCAGGAGATCTCGCACATCGCGGAGTCGTTCGCCACGGTGCAGGCGGCAGCGGTGGCGGCCGCGGTCGACCAGGCAAGGCTGCGCAAGGGAGTCAACCAGGTCTTCCTGAACATCTCGATGCGCAATCAGTCGTTGCTGCACAGGCAGTTGGGGATGCTGGACGACATGGAACGCCGCACCGGCGATCCGAAGGCGCTGGCCGAGCTCTTCCGCCTCGACCACCTGACCACCCGCATGCGCAGGCATGCCGAGGGCCTGATCATCCTGTCGGGCTCCACTCCAGGCCGGGGCTGGCGCGGGCCGGTCCCCGTCGTCGATGTCCTACGGGCGGCGGTCGCCGAGGTCGAGGATTACGTGCGGGTCGATGTGGTCAGCGAATCACGCGACCTGGTGGCGGGAAGCGCGGTCAATGACATCATTCACCTGGCCGCTGAGCTGGTGGAGAACGCAACGGTCTTCTCGCCCCCCAACACGCGCATCGAGGTCAGGGCCGACCGGGTCGGGACTGGCCTCGTCGCCGAAATCGAGGACCGCGGCCTTGGCCTGACTGAGGAGGAACGCGGAGATATCAACCGGCGCCTCGCCAGCCCGCCGGAATTCGACCTCACGCACAGCGATCAGCTCGGGCTGTTTATCGTCAGCCAGCTGGCGACCCGGCATGACATCAGGGTCTCGCTTCGCGAGTCTGCCTACGGAGGGACCACCGCGATCGTCTGGCTGCCGTTCGGCGTGATCGTGCGAGAGGAAGACGAAGACTCGGGGCTTGGCGGCGCATGGGAAACCGCCGACGGTGCCCCCGTCCGCCCGGACGATCCGCGATTCGACGCGAATGAGCCTCCGTTTCCCCCGGACGGGGCGGCACCGCGCCTAGGGCCAGCCGGCCGGCACCGGCTGCCGGCCGCTGCGACCGGACGCCTCGCGGACGGCGGCGTAACCGCCGCAGCCGAGCCCACGCCGGTCCCGGCTCCCAGGACTGCCCCGCGCGCCCCCTGGGAGCTGCCCTACTCCGGTCGTCAGGAACAAGGGCCGGTGCCCGCCGTCGGGCCGACGGCGGGCACCGCGCCGCCCTGGAAAGCCGGGCCGCCGACGAGCCCGTGGCCGCAGGCGCCCGAGCGCGAGGGGATGCCCGTGCGCTCGTCGCCTTCGCCAAGTGAGCCCGAGCGTCCCGGCCCCGTGTCACCCGGCAGCCATCTCGGCATGCCTGTCCGGGTCCCGCAGGCCAGCCTGTCTCCGCAACTGCGCGGCCGCCGACAGGCAGACGCACGGGCAGCCGCGCGCGAGGAGCCCGATGTGGCCCCGCGGTCACCAGAGGTAACCCGCGACATGCTGCTCTCCATGCAGGAAGGGTGGCTGCGCGGACGAGTGGACGACCTCGATGATCCGCACGGTGCGCCGGACGACGGAACTTACTGCTAGCGAGGCAGACTGATGTCACCGACTGACATGACCGGACAGCTGAGCTGGCTGCTTGACAACCTCGTGGACAAGGTCGATCCCGTCGAGCAGGCACTAATCCTTTCCCGGGATGGCCTGGTAGTGGCCGCGTCACGGGGCCTGGGCCGTGAGGACAGCGAGCACTTGTCAGCCCTGGCAGCCGGAGTTCAGAGTCTCGCCCGCGGCACAGGACAGCATTTTCGCGGCGGAAAAGTGCGGCAGACCATCATCGAGATGGAGTTCGCGTTCCTCTTCATCATCGCGGCGGGCAGGGGAACATGCCTGGCCGTGCTGACATCGGCGGAGCCGAACGTGGGCGTCATCGCCTACGAGATGGCGATGCTTGTCCGGCGCATGGGCAAGTACCTCGCGGCGGAACCAAGGTTCCCCGATGATGAAACAGGCATGGAGTGACCACGCACGGCAGTCACGACCGCCGCTGGCTCGACCGGGAAGCGGGCCCGGTGGTCCGGCCCTACGCGGTGACCAAGGGGCGGACTCAGCCTGCCGGCGGGGCGCCGCTAGGCCTCATCGACCTTGTCGTCGCGACTGGCGGATGGCCGTCGCCGCACTTCCGGCCTGGGCCCGAGCACCGCCGCATCCTGAGCCTGTGCCTTCGCCCGACACCGGTGGTGGACCTTGCCTCCGAGACCGGCCTTCCCATCGGAGTAGTACGCGTTCTGCTTGGTGACCTTCTCGACGAGACGCTGTTGCGAGTTCTCCCCGCCCAGCCACAACCACGAACCGACCAGCGGTTGCTGAGGATGGTGCTCGATGGACTTCAGTCACTTTGACGGTGCCCCGGCAGGAGGAAACGCACCGCCAACCGCCAAGTTCCTCATTGCCGGGGGCTTCGGCGTGGGGAAGACCACGCTTGTCGGCTCGGTCAGCGAGATCAGGCCGCTGCGGACCGAGGAACCACTGAGCGAGCGCAGCGTCGGCATCGACGACACCGGTAGCGTCGGCGACAAGACCACCACGACGGTGGCCATGGATTTCGGCCGGATCGGCTTCCCGTCGGGGCTCGTGCTCTACCTGTTCGGCACCCCCGGGCAGGAACGCTTCTGGTTCATGTGGGATGAACTCTCCTTCGGCGCGGTGGGGGCCGTGGTCATGGCCGATACGCGGCGGATCGGCGACTGCTTCGCGGCAATCGATTACTTTGAGGGAAATGGAACCCCGTTCCTCGTCGCGGTGAACTGCTTCGACGGCGCGCCCCGCTTTCAGCCCGATGACATCAGGATCGCGCTGAGCCTGGGACCAGACGTGCCGGTGGAGCTGTGCGACGCGCGAGAGCGGGATTCCGTGAAGCACGTTCTCATCAGCCTTGTCCGGCACGTCATGGAGCCTGGGAAGCGGGTTAGCCTGAGCACCACGGATTAGCTCGCGCTAGCACCAGGGATCGGCGGTGGCGGCGGTGCGGCCGGCGATGCGGCCGCGGACGATGCACTCGACGATGTTGCCTGACAGCAGGTAGAGGTGGCCCAGATCGCGCCTAGTTCGCCCGCCTCGTACAGCCGGCCGTCGCCCACGGGGTCGCCGTAGGGGTCGAGGATCCGCTGGTCGGCGTCGTGCACGGGGCCGCCCTGGGTGTTGGTGATGATCGGCCAGGCCGGGACGGCGT
>DATAVV010000345.1:0-25681 GCA_036267555.1 Streptosporangiaceae bacterium
GGGCGGGGGGTTGGACCCGGGAGGGGCCCGGGCACCCAGTAGACAACGGTGATCGAGCCCGTTGCCGACGGGACGAACTCCGGTCCGAAGGGATGCCCGGGCCCTCTTCCATGCCCGAAGGTAATGCAAAGGCAAAGACCCTGCCCCCGGGTCTTCGGGGCAGGGCCGCGGCCAGTCCGGCCGCGCTGCCGTTCGCGTGCGCCCAGATCATCGCGGATCTCCGGGGCAAGCACCCGTGGCGCCTATATCCGCACCTACCGATGTCGTCACCGGTTCCGGTATCGAATATCCTTTTCGACCGGCGGGGTGTTGCCCGCTCAGGGAGATTCATCGGACACCCAGCCCAGCTGAGGCAGGAACCTTGACCGAAACCGACCGACCGAGGGGCCCTCTGGCCCGCCTGGCCGTCATCATTCCCACGTACAACGAGCGCGAGAATCTGGAATCGATCGCGGCGCGTGTGCGCAGCGCGGTTCCTGAGGCCGACCTGCTGGTGGTCGATGACAACAGCCCGGACGGTACCGGCGAACTGGCGGACAAGCTGGCCGCGGGCGACGGTCACATCCACGTGCTGCACCGGCCGGGCAAGGGCGGCCTCGGCGCGGCCTACATCGCCGGTTTCGGCTGGGCCCTGGACCAGGGCTACAACGCGATGGTCGAGATCGACGCGGACGGCTCGCACCAGCCCGAGGACCTGCCCCGGCTGCTCACCGCCCTGGAGGACGCCGACGCGGTCATCGGCTCGCGCTGGATCCAGGGCGGCACGGTCCGCAACTGGCCGAAATCCCGCGAGGCCCTGTCCCGCGGGGCCAACACCTACGCCCGGCTGATGCTCCGGGTCCCGATCCACGACACCACGGCCGGCTTCCGCGCCTACCGGGCCGAGACCCTCCGCGCGATCGGCCTGGACAGCGTCCGCTCCCAGGGCTACTGCTTCCAGATCGACCTGACGCTCCGCGCCATCAACGCCGGCCTGACCGTCACCGAGGTCCCGATCACGTTCGTCGACCGCACTCACGGCGCCAGCAAGATGAGCCGCGGGGTCATGTTCGAGGCCTTCTGGCGCGTAGCCCAGTGGGGCGTAGCCCGCCGGCTCCACCGCCCAACCAAGCCCACCAGCTAACCCGCCCTGCGGTTGCTCGCCGCTCCGCCGGACGACTGACGAGCGAGAAGCGAGGAACGAGCGCCCGAGCGAGGAGGGAAGAGGGCGGGTTAAAGCGGCCTGGAGGCGAGCAGAAAACAGAGCGAGCAGGAAAAACTCAGGCGCTCTTGCGCTGCCTGGTGGCGCTGGCGCTGCCCTGCTCGCGGCCGCCGGTCTGGCGCTGGCCCCTGATCACGGCCAGCCGCTCGGCCAGGACCTCCTCGAGGTCGGCCACGCTGCGCCGCTCCATCAGCATGTCCCAGTGGCTGCGCGGCGGCTTGACCTTCTTGGGCGCGGGCAGGTCACCGGTGGACGTTACCGCCGTCGCGCCGCAGACCCGGCACTCCCAGTTGACCGGAATCTCCGCCTCGGCAGCGAACGGAACGCTGAAGCGATGGCCCTTCGGGCAGTCGAAAACCACGTCCTGACGCGGGGCCAGATCGGTGTTACGGTCGTTCTCGTAGCTCGTCGCCCCGAGTCGTGTGCCGCGAAGTGCGCGTTCGGCCATGGTTTGCTGCCTCCCAGGCGCTCAGCCGTCCCTCATGACAACGGTGAGTTCCCGGACAAGATTCCCGCCCGCCCGGTATTCCAACCCGAGTAGGCAGCGCAAATTGCGGAAATCAGCTATAAGCAGGGCTGCGGGTGCCACTGGCCGCGGGCGGTCAGCACCTTCTTGAGCAGAGCCGTCTCGTCGGTCATGATGCCGTCGACACCGAGGTCCAGCAGGTCGGTCATGGTCTTCTCGTCGTTGACGGTCCACACGTGGACCTGCAGGCCGACCCCGCGCGCGGTGCGCAGGAACGACGGGGCGGCCACGCTGACCGGGATCTGGGCGCAGCGCACCGACGCCCGGCGCAGCCGGCCGGCCAGGGCCGGGCCGGGCACGCGCAGCCGCAGGGCGGCGACGGCGAGCGGCGAGGTGGCCATGCACACCGGCTGGGGCAGGATCCGCCGGACGGCGCGCAGCCGCGCCGCCGAGAACGAGGTGATGCAGACCCGGTCCCAGGCCGCGGTCCGGCCGAGCACGTCGATGAGGGGCTGCACCGCGGGCTCGTCCTTCACGTCGACGTTGAACCGCAGCGCCGGCCAGGCGCCGATCATGTCCTCAAGCAGCGGGATGGGCTCGGTCCCGTCGATCAGCGCGGCGCTGATCTCGCGGTGCGGAAGCTGTGAGATCCGCCCGGGCCGGCCGGTGACCCGCTCGAGCGTACGGTCGTGGAAGGCCACGAGCACGCCGTCCGCCGTCGCGTGCACGTCGGTCTCAAGGTAGGAGTAGCCGAGGGCGACGGCATGCTCGAACGCCCGCCAGGAGTTCTCCGGGTTGTGTGCGGCGCCGCCACGGTGGGCGAAGGCGATCGGGCGCGGCTGGTCCAGGAAGTCACGCACGGCCTTAGTATGCCCGCCCGCCCGGCCGGCCGCCCGCTCGTGCCCAACCCGCCCGGCCCCTCGTGTGCCCGCCGCCCCCGGGCCGGTCAGGCGCGCTGCCAGTCCCGGCGGCGGGTCTCGGCCAGCACGATCGCCGCGGCCGCGGCGACGTTCAGCGAGCCCACCCGGCCGAGTTGCGGTATATAGGCCACGACGTCGGCCGCGGCCAGCAGCGCCGCCGAGCAGCCGTGGTCCTCGTTGCCCAGGGCCAGGCACAGGTCGCCGTCCAGCGGTGCCTCGTGCAGCGGGACCGCGTCCTGGGCCAGCTCGATCGCGACCACCCGCAGCCCGGACTTGGCCGCCTGTGCCGCGGCTTCCGCGGTGCTCAGTTCGCGCTCGAACGTGACGTAGCGGCCGGTGCCCAGGGCCGTCTTGCGGGCCTGGGGGTGCTCGGGCGAGGCGGTGTCGCCGCAGAGCCAGATCGGGTCGACCCCGAACGCGGCGGCCGTCCTGATGATCGAGCCGACGTTGAACGGCTGCCCGACCGAGTCCAGGATCAGCCCGACCCGGCCCTGGGCGCGCTGGCGCCAGGACCGGTTGAGCCGCTTGAGCTCCGTGGGACCCAGCGGCCGGTGCCGCGCCGGGGCCGTCACCGGGTCACCCGCAGCACGCGGTAGCCGGACCGGGCCGCGACCCGCTCGGCGGACCAGCCCGATTCGGCCAGCCAGCGCTGCAGCGAGTCGGAACCCAGGTTGCGCTGGACCACCAGGAATGCCTCGCCCCCGGGCTCCAGGCGGGCCAGCCAGTCCGCCAGCAGGCCGTGCAGCGCCGTCTTGCCGATCCTGATCGGCGGGTTGGACCAGATCGCCGCGAACGCGCCGGGCAGAGCCGGGTCGCCGGGCGCGGCGCAGCGGACGTTGGCCAGGCCCGCGCGCTCGGCGTTGGCGGCGCACAGTTCCAGCGCCCGGGTGTTGACGTCGACCGCCCAGACCTGCGCGCCGGGGGACCGGGCCGCCATGACCAGCGCCAGCGGCCCGTAGCCGCAGCCGAGGTCGAGCAGGTGGCCCGCGGCGGGCGGCGGCGGGGCCTCCTCCAGCAGCAGCCGGGTGCCGGGATCGAGCCGGGACGGGGAGAACATCCCGGAGTCGGTGGCCAGTTCCAGGTGCAGATCGGGCGTGACCACGTGCACCGTCCCCGGGCGGTGGGCCGCGGCCGGCCGTTCCGCGAAGTACTGCTGGCTCACGCGCTGCCCGCCCCGGCCTGCCAGGTGGCCGGCGCGCCGAGCGCCGTGCCGCCCGCGGCCAGGGCAGGGTTGATGTAACGGTGGGTCACCCAGCGCTCTACCACGAACGTCAGCACCGGGATCGTGCCCGCCAGCAGCACGATCACGGTCTGCGGGCTGGCCAGCTTCATGCCCACCTGGCGCGTCATCATGTAGGCCGCGGCCAGGTAGATCAGGTAGAGGATCCCGTGCGCGGTGCCCACGTAGTTCACCACGAGCAGGTTGTGCGCGAAGATCTGCAGCGGGATCCCGACGAAACACAGGACCATCAGCACCACGCCGGTCACGTAGGCCATGATCCGGTAGCGGCGCACGGTACCCACCAGAGCATCAGCCCGCATTTGGTTGGTCTCCTTATTTTCTGCTCGCGCGGGTCAGCGCGGTCTTCGGGACGGCCGGCGCTAGCGCAGGCCGTGCCATCGGCCGTGGCCTTTTACCTGGTCGTTCAGGCGGGCCAGGTAGGCGTTGTAGGCGACTAGTTCCGGGTCATCTGAGTCCTCGGCCGCGTCGGCGGCCGGGGTGGTGATCCGGGCGCCCCGGGCCGGGGCGACGCCGTCGGGAAGCTCGACCGCGTCGGCGTCGCCGGGGTCGGCCGGGGGCTTGAACTCGTCGCGGATCGTCTTCGCCCAGAACACGATGCCGAAGACCGCGAAGACCGGCCATTCGAACGTGTAGGCCCAGCTCAGCGCGTTGCCTGACTCGGCGCGATGGAACTGCCAGTCACCCAGCCACAGCATGCCGAGCGCCGCGACGACCGCGAAGGCGTGCCAGCCGAGCCACTTCGGCGTGATCAGGAAGCGCCACCGTGGTCGGGCCGGAACGCTGGACATGCTCAGAGCCTAGCGCCGCCGCGGTGCGGCGGCGGATCTGGAGTCGGTGCAACGGCGGCGCGGCACCCGGCCGCGCATCAGCGCTCTCGCGGCCTGGTCAGCCGCCAGAGCACATCGACCCGGCCGGGCCGGCCACCCGATTTCGCGGTCGCCGGGGGGCTGGATCGCCCGTCCCGGTGCTGGTCAGCGGGCCGTCCGCGAGTCACTGCCAGAATCGCCTGCGCGGTCAGCGATAATCGGTGCCATGTCAATTGCGGAACTACTGTCGGGCCGCGGCGGCCTCGCCGGGCGTCTGCCGCAGCGGCTGGAGGAGCTGCACGGTCCGGTCAAGGGGGTCGTCGTGCTGCCCAGGCACCTGTCCTGGCCCGGCATGCGCGAGTTCGACGTGGCGGACGACAGCATCCGCCGCAGCATGTACGGGATCGTGCTGACCCAGGGGCGGCGCAACGACGTCGCCCGCTTCCTCAACGCCCGGTTGCTCATCGAGGACTGGCCCCTGATCCGGGTGTCGCTCGACCCCAAGCTGCGCCGCTGGTGCGAACGGCGCTTCGCGCTGCGCGAGTCGGCCGAGGCCAGCGAGAGCCGCGGCTAGGCCCGGCGGTTCCCGTGCGCGCGCCGACGGCGGGCGGGCCGTCGGCACGCTGGGGTGTGCAAGGGTAGCGGCATGCGGAAATACGTCATCATGGGGGTGCAGGGCAGCGGCAAAGGCACGCAAAGCATGATGCTAGCGGCCGACCTGGACCTGGTGCATATCAGCGTCGGCGACATCTTCCGCTGGAACGTGCAGAACCACACCAAGCTCGGCGCCCAGGTCAGGCGGACCATGGTCGCCGGCGAACTGGTCGGCGACGACCTGGTCGAGGGCATCGTGCGGGACCGGCTCACCGGGCACGACTGGAACTTCGGGTTCATCATCGACGGGTTCCCGCGCAACGAGCGCCAGGCCGAGTTCTTCCTGGAGAGCTACGACATCGACGGCGTGATCCATCTCGACCTGCCCGACAGCGAGGTCAGGCGAAGGGTGCTGGCCCGGCGGCTGTGCTCGGGCTGCGGCATGGACTACAACCTGCTGGCCAGCAGCCCCGAGGTCCCCGGCAAGTGCGACGTCTGCGGGGGCGAACTGGTCACCAGGGAGGACGACACCGAGGAAGCGCTGGCGGTCCGGCTGCGCGACTACCACCAGAAGACCAACCCGGTGCTCGACATCTTCCGCCGCAAGGAGTACGTCGTGACCGTCGATGCCCGGCCCGGCAAGGAAGAGATCCAGCAGACCATCCGCGAGCGTCTCGGACTGCCCCCGTACCAGCCGCCGCAGCAGCCGGCCGGCTGAGGCCGTGCGCGTCGTCATCGCGCCCGATTCGCTCAAGGGCACCATCGGTGCCCGCGAAGCCGCCGCGGCGCTGGCCGACGGCTGGCGCCGGGAGCGGCCGGGGGACGACCTCGCGTGCGTGCCGCTCGCCGACGGCGGCGAGGGCACCCTGCAGGTGCTCGCGGCGGCCGACCCGGCCGCCCGCTGGCACCGGGCCCGGGTCACAGGCCCGGACGGCCGCCAGGTGGCCAGCCGCTGGCTGGAATTTCCCGACGGGACCGGATACGTCGAGCTCGCCCAGGCCAGCGGTCTGCCGATGATGGCCGCCCTCGACCCGCTCGGCGCGCAGACCACCGGGACCGGCGAACTGGTCGCGCACGCGCTGGACGCGGGCGTGCGGCGGGTCGCGATCACGCTCGGCGGGTCGGCCGCCACCGACGGCGGCACCGGCGCCCTGGCCGCGCTGGGGGCCCGCTTCCGGGACGGCGCCGGGCGGGACCTCCCGCCGGGCGGGGGAGCGCTGCGCGATCTCGCCGCGGCGGACCTGTCCGGGCTGCGGGCCGCGCCGCCCGGCGGGGTGGCGTGCCTGACCGACGTGCGGGCCCCGCTGCTCGGGCCGCGCGGCGCCGCGGCGGTGTTCGGGCCGCAGAAGGGCGCGGACGCGGCCCAGATCGGGATCCTCGAAGCGGGCCTGGCCCGCCTGGCCCGGGTACTGGACGGCGACCCCGAGGCCCCCGGCACCGGAGCCGCGGGCGGCACCGGCTACGGCTTCGCCGCGGCCTGGGGCGCGCGCGTCGTCCCCGGCGCCGCGGAACTGTGCCGCGTGGTCGGTTTCGACCGGCAGCTGCGCCAGGCCGGCCTGGTGCTGACCGGCGAGGGCCGCTACGACGTCACCTCCGGCGACGGCAAGATCACCGGCGCTGTGCTGGCCGCGGCGGCCGCGGCCGGGGTCCGGGCCGTGCTGATCGCGGGGTCCGTGGCCGCCGACCCGCCGCCGGGGGTGGCCGCGGTGGCGCTGGACCGGCTGGCCGGATCCGCCGCCGCGGCCATGGCCGACCCGGCCGCCTGGCTCCGGGCAGCAGGTCAACGGCTAGCCCGGGATGCGGAGGGCAAATAAACCCCGGCCCGTTGCGTTATGTGTCCTGGGCTTTAGCCTTGGCCCTGTGCGGGAAATCGCGGTCTTCAGCGGAAGCTCCCACCCGGGCATGGCAGCCGAGATCTGCGCGCAGCTCGGTGTGCCGTTGCGCCCGGTCATGCTGCGCCGTTTCGCCAATGACTGCATCGAGGTCCAGTTGCAGTCCAACTGCCGCGAGCGGGACGTCTTCCTGATCCAGACGCTGAGCGCGCCGGTCCAGGAGCACCTGGTCGAGTTGCTGTTCATGCTCGACGCCGCGCGGGGTGCCTCGGCCGCGCGCGTCACCGCGGTGGTCCCGCACTACGCCTACGCCCGCTCGGACAAGAAGGTCGCGCCGCGCGTGTCCATCGGCGGCCGGCTGGTCGCGGACCTGCTCGTGACCGCGGGCGCGAGCCGGATCCTGACGATGACCCTGCACGCGCCGCAGGTGCACGGGTTTTTCTCGGTTCCCGTGGACCACCTGCACGCGCTGCGGGAGATCGCGGGCCATTTCGGCCGCCAGGATCTCGGCGGCGCGGTGGTGGTCTCGCCGGACCTGGGCAACGCCAAGCCGGCGTCGGTGCTGGCCCGGATGCTGGGCCTGCCGGTCGCGGCGGGCACCAAGGAACGCCACAGCGACGACCACGTGACGATCAGCTCGATCATCGGCGACGTGGCCGACCGGGACGTGATCGTCCTGGACGACGAGATTGCCCGGGGCACCACGATCATCGAGCTGCTCTGCCGGCTGCGCGAGCACGGGGCCCGCTCCGTGCGCATCGCGTGCACCCACGGCCTGTTCACCGACGGCGCGCTGAAGCGGATCGCGGCCCACCCCGAGGTGACCGAGATCGTCTGCGGGAACACGGTGCCGATCCCCGAGGCCGAGCGCGACCCGAAGCTGCACGTGATCTCGCTCGGGCCGGCGCTGGCCGAGGCCATCCGGCGCATCCACGAGGGCGAGTCGGTCAGCGCCCTGTTCGGCGTGACCCCGTAACTACTAGGCAACTACTAGGCCGACGCCCCCTTACCCGGGCCAGCACTGCCGGGCCAGGTGCACCGCCAGCGGGCCCGCGGCCGAACCCGTCGCCGGGTCCTCGCGCACGCCCAGGCCCGGCGCGAACATCTGGGTCTTCCAGCGCCGCCCGCCGCCGGCGAAACGTGATAACAGCAAGAAGCGAGCGAACCAAAACCGGTGCGGCGGAGCCCCTCCGGAAAGACCGCCGCCGCCGCGGCCGGGCGGGCCCGGCCGGGCGGGCCCGGCCAGGGCCCGGTCCTGGTGCCCTTCGACGTCGGCCTGGTCACCGCGCTGACCACCTGACCGCCGCTCAGGCCAGCGTCTGCCCGCTGACCCGCTGCTCGTGCGCGAGCAGGTAGCGCTTGCGGTCGATCCCGCCGCCGTAGCCGGTCAGGCTGCCGTCGGACCCCACCACCCGGTGGCACGGCACGATGATGCCGACCGGGTTCTTCCCGTTGGCCAGGCCCACGGCGCGGGACGCCGACGGCTGCCCGATCCTGTCGGCCAACTGCCCGTAGGAGACCGTCTGCCCGTACGGGATCTCCCGCAGCGCGGCCCAGACGCGCCGCTGGAACACGGTCCCTTCCAGGGCCAGCGCGATGCCGAACGCGGTACGACGCCCGGTGAAGTACTCCCCAAGCTGGTCGGCCGCGGCGGCGAACGGCTCGCCGTCGTCGTCTCGCTCACCGAACACTGCGGGCGGCGGCAGGTGCCGCTGCTCGGTCATGTACAGCCCGGCCAGGCCGCCGTCCACCGCGACCAGGGTGAGCGGCCCCACCGGGCTGCCAACCACCGCATGCGTCCTGAACCCGGTTCTCATCTCGCGCTCTCCTTTCGCTGCCCCTGCTGGCTCGCTGCTGGCATCTGGTTGATGGGGTGGTCGGTTGTGGCCCAGAGGTACTGGACGGCGTAGGCGCGCCAGGGGCGCCAGGCCTCCGCCCGCCTGGTCAGCGCGGCGGGAGTGGCCGCCAGGCCGAGATCGCGCGCCGCGGCCCTGACGCCGAGGTCACTCGGGATGAACGCGTCGGGATCGCCGAGCCCGCGCATCGCGATCGTCTCGACGCTCCACGGGCCGAGACCGGGCAGCGCGCCGAGCCGGCCGCGGGCCCGCGGCCAGTCGCTGCCGGCCCCGAGGTCGATCTCGCCGCCGGCCAGGGACTGCGCCAGGACATGCAGCGTCCGGCGGCGCGCCCGCGGCAGCCCGAGCGTCTCGGGGTCCAGCGCGGCCAGCGCGGTCATCGCCGGGAAAAGGTGCGTGAGCCCGCCGTCCGGATCGTCGACCGGCTCGCCGTGCGCGGCCACCAGGCGGCCGGCGTGCGTCCGGGCGGCCGCGGTCGAGACCTGCTGGCCCAGCACCACCCGGACCGCGAACTCGGCCGCGTCGACCGTGCGCGGCACCCGGCGGCCCGGGGCCTTGTCGGCCAGCGGCCCGAGCACGGCGTCCTGGCGCAGCAGGTCGCCCACCGCGACCGGGTCGGCGTCCAGGTCGAGCAGCCGCCGGCACCGGCTGATCGCGATCGCGAGGTCGCGCAGGTCGGCCACGGAGAGCTGGCACGAGATGTACTCCGGTCCCGGCCGCAGGGTCGCGATGCCCCGTCCGTGCGGCAGCCGCAGCGTGCGCCGGTACGCGCCGTCCCGCCACTCTTCGACCCCCGGCACGGCCGTGGCCACCAGGTGCCCGAACAGGTTGTCGGGGAACAGCGGCGCGCGGAACGGCAGTCGCAGCGAAAGCGCACCGCGCGTGGCGGCGGAGTGGCCCCGGGTGGCCCGGCTCCGCAACTGCGTGGGGGAGAGCGCGAAGACCTCGCGCACCGTGTCGTTGAAGGTCCGGATGCTGGCGAACCCGGCGGCGAACGCGATGTCGCCCATCGGCAGCGCGGTGGTCTCGATGAGCAGCCGGGCCGTCTGCGCCCGCTGGGCCCGGGCCAGGGCCAGCGGGCCGGCCCCGAGTTCGGCGAGCAGTTGCCGTTCCACCTGGCGGACGCTGTAACCCAGCCGGGTGGCGAGTCCGGGGACGCCCTCGCGGTCGATGATCCCGTCGGCGATCAGCCGCATGGCCCGCGCCACCAGGTCGGCGCGCTCGTTCCACTGCGGCGAGCCCGGGCTGGCGTCGGGCCGGCACCGCTTGCAGGCCCGGAATCCCGCCTGTTGCGCCGCGGCGGCACTGGGGTAGAACCGCATGTTCTCCGGCTTGGGCGGCACCACCGGGCAGCTTGGCCGGCAATAGATCCCCGTGGTGACCGCCGCGGTGAAAAACCAGCCGTCGAACCGCGCGTCCTTGGACTGGACCGCGCGGACCCAGCGCTCTCTCGCCTCGGGGTTCTCCCGTGTCCTGTCGCCTCGCACCCGCCCAGCATCGGCCGCGTCCCCGCCCCGGGTCTAGCGAAAATCCGACAGCAACGATCACCCGCCGGGTCATGTCGTAAACCTGCCAATCGTCCCCCGCGGCGCGGACCGCCTGCGTCCGGCCCGGGAGCTGCACCCGGCGGCGCACCAGGACAGCCCCTGGCGCTGTGGCCCGAAACCACGCGCGGCCCAGCACAAGATCCGTTTTTGTGGTGACTTACAGGCACCAGAACCCGGTAACTCGCCACGAAAACGGATCTTGGAATCCGCGGCGCCCGGGAGCGCAATACCGGCCGGCCACCGCCGGCCTTCCATGCCTACCAGCGCCTGATCGCCGCGCTCGGCTGAGGTCGCGGCACCGCCGGTGACGCCTTACCCGGCCGGGTCGCCGTCCGACCGGTGGATGGCGAACGGCTTCCACCACGTACGAACTGATAACAGCAAGAGGCGGGCAAGCCGAACCGAGGGCGCGAGCACCGGATCCGCCGGGTTTCCCCAAGTCGCCGGGCACAACCAGCGCGTCCTCGACCGGCTCGTGGAGCGCGGCCAGGGTCGACCGTCCGCGCGACGAACTGGCGGCGGCGATCGCCGCCGCCGGACCCTACGACCTGGTCGTGGACTACCTGTGGGGCCCGCCGGCCGAGGCGGCCTTCGCGGCGGGCACGGCGGCCGGATCCGCTACGTCGCCTACGACCGCGTGCTCGCGCTGGCCGCGGCCGGCCAGGTCGTGCCCTAGCCGAGCGGTACCTTGCTGCCCGGCACCGGCGTGAGCGGCTGGCCCGTCACCGGCCACCCGGAGGGCAGCCAGACCAGCGGCCGGACCTGCACCCAGGGGTCACCGGCGTCGAAGGCGTCGTAGTAGTGGTAGACGAGGAAGTCGCGGGAGCCGTCCTGGTAGATCGACGACGACCCCGGGCCGATCATCCCCTCGTCACTGCCCTGCAGCTCCATGCCGCCGCCGTTCATCATCGCGGTGCCGTTCGGGTCCACGTAGGGCCCGGTCACCGACACCGACCGGCCGACCATGATCCGGTAGCTGCTGCCGATGCCCTGGCAGCAGGAGTCGAACGACACGAACAGGTAGTAGTAGCCGTCGTGGTAGGTGATGCCCGCCCCTTCCTCGGCGTCCGGCGCGGGCCGCTGGGCCAGGGAGTACACGGTCGGTGACGAGCTGGCGGGCTTGCCCGTCGCCGCGTCGAGCTGCAGCAGCTTGATCCCGCTCCAGAACGAGCCGAGGACCAGCCATTTCCCGCCGTCGGCCGCGGTGACCAGGGACGGGTCGATGGCGTTGTAGTCGTCGCTGGTCGTGGTCTGGAACACCAGGCCGCGGTCGGTCCAGTGGTAGCGGGGACTGCTGGGGTCCAGCGTCGGCGTGGTGGCGAGCCCGATCACCGAGTTGTTCGAGCCGAAGCTGGATCCCGCGTAGTACAGGTGCCACAGCCCGTTGAAGAACGAGATGTCCGGCGCCCACAGGTTCGGGATCGACCCGAGCGTGCTGGTGATCCAGGCGGGCTTGGTGGCGAAGACCGTGCCGGTGTAACTCCACTGGCGCAGGTTGCGGGAGGTGCGGATCTGGATGTTGCCGTTGCCGATCACGCCCGCCGGGTCGCCGGTCGAGAACAGGTAGTACGTGCCGCCCTCCCGGGCCATGCTCGGGTCGTGCACGAAGATGTAGGGGTTGGGCACGCCGGGCGAACTGGCCGCGCGCGCGGCCTGGCCCTGGCCCTGGCTCTGGCCTGCCGAAGCCGGCCGGCTCCCCGACTGGCTCGCGGCCACGGCGGCGGCCGCCCCGCCGACGAGAACCGAGCCCGTCAGCGCCAGGGCGACAATGACGGCCATCCGGCTCATCCGCTTCCTGCCCATGACCGTTCTGATTCCCAGCGTCCTGCCGATGACCGTTCTGATTCGTTCGCGCGGCGCCCTCATTCATCCTCCCGGCGACAGCCTGCCGTCCGTGAGCGAACGTTCGCTCACGCTCATCATTATTTTATGGGCTTTATGGGCATCCCGTCGATGATCTGGGCGCGACAAGCGGCTGGTGAGATTGCTTATAATGCGACATTACTTAACTTTGGGGCAGCGCGACACCGGGGGCGCGCCGCCGGCACACGCCGAGGCGAACGGGGACAATATGCAGGCCGCCGAGATAACCGTGCACGAAACCGCTGAGCGGGCCCGGCTGCTGCGGGTCGATTCCTACGACATTGAACTGGACCTGACCCGCGGCGACGACATCTTCGGCTCGGTGTCGGTGATCATCTTTGACTGCGCCGAGCCCGGCGCCTCGACCCACGCCGACCTGGTCGCGCAGGCCGTGCACCAGATCACCCTGAACGGGTCGCCAGTCGACCCCGCGACCGCCTATGCCGACGGCCGGATCGCGCTCGCCGGCCTGGCGGCCCGCAACGAACTGCGGGTGGTCGCCGACTGCGCCTACGGCACGAGCGGCGCGGGCCTGCAGCGGTCGGCCGACTCCGCCGACGGCCGGGTCTACGCGGTCACGCAATTCGAGCCCGCTGACGCGCGTACCGTCTTCGCGAACTTCGAGCAGCCCGACCTGAAGGCGGCCTTCACCTTCCACGTCCTCGTCCCCTCGCACTGGGTGGTTATCTCAAACCAGCCCGCGCCGGAGCCCAGCCCGGCCGGGCCGCAGACATCGGTGTGGCACTTCCCGGCCACGCCACGCATCCCGACCTACCTGACGGCCGTGGCGGCGGGGGAGTACCGCGTGCTCAGCGATACGCACACGACCCCGTCCGGGCAGGTCATCCCGCTCGGCCTGGCCTGCCGGCAGTCGATGCTCCCGTACCTGGACGCCGACGACCTCCTCGGCCTGACCCGGCAGGGCCTTGACTACTTCACGGGGCTGTTCGGGATGGACTACCCGTTCGCCAAGTACGACCAGGTGTTCGTCCCCGGCATGGGCGGCGCGATGGAGAACGTCGCGTGCGTCACCATCAGTGAGATGGCCCTGTTCCGGTCCGCGGTGACCGACACCATGCGCGAGCTGCGGGCCATGGTGATCCTGCACGAGATGGCGCACCAGTGGTTCGGCGACCTGGTCACCATGAAGTGGTGGGGCGACCTGTGGCTCAACGAGTCGTTCGCCGAGATGGCCGCGTTCCAGTCATCGGCCGAAGCCACCCGGTTCACCGGCGCGTGGACAACGTTCTGCGGCGGCCTCAAGACCCTCGGCTACGCCCAGGACCAGCTCCCGACCACGCACCCGATCGCCGCTGACGTCGCCACGCTGAGCGAAGCCGAGGCCAACTTCGACGGGATCAGCTACGCCAAGGGCGCCGCCGTGCTGAAACAGCTGGTGGCCTACCTCGGCCGGGACACCTTCTTCGCTGGCATCGGCAGCTACCTCGCCGAGCACGCGTGGGAGAACGCCACGCTGGCCGACCTGATGCAGTCGCTGGAAGCCAGCTCCGGGCGCAGCCTGGCGGAATGGTCCAAGTCCTGGCTGGAGACGGCCGGGCCGAACACGCTGCGGCCCGCCTTCGCCGTCGACGGCGAGGACAGGTTCGCCGAGTTCGCGGTGCAGCAGGAGGCGCCGGCGGCGCATCCGGAGCTGCGCGCCCACCACATCGCGATCGGGCTCTACAACACCGACGACGACGGCCGGCTGGTCCGGACCCACCGGGTCGAGGCGGACATCGCCGGGCCGAGCACGGCCGTGCCCGCGCTGGCCGGGCGGCCCAGGCCGGACCTGATCCTGCTCAACGACGATGACCTGGGCTACGCGATCATCCGTTTCGACGACCGGTCGCTGCGAACCCTGACCGAGTCGATCGGCCGGTTCGCCGACGGGCTGGCGCGGACGGTCTGCTGGGGCGCCGTGACGGACATGGCGAGCGAGGCGGAACTGCCGGTGCCCGCGTTCGTCGCGGTACTGGTGGCGGGCATGGGCGACGAGCCCGCCATCTCCGTGCTGCAGAACGTGCACGCCGCCGCGGAGCGGCTGATCACCGTCTCCGCCGATCCGGCGTGGGTGCCCGAGGGCAAGCGCTTGCTGGCCGCCGAGGGCCTCCGGCAGCTTATGGCCGCCGAGCCGGGCAGTGACCGCCAGCTCGCGTGGGCCCAGCTCCTGGCCTGGACCGCTGCCACCCCCCAGCAGCTCGACTTCGTCGCGGGCCTGCTGGACGGGAACGTGAGCGTTCCTGGCCTGCCCGTCGACACCGAGCTGCGCTGGAGCTTGCTGCGCGGGCTCGCGACGGGCGGCCGGGCCGGCGACGCCGAGATCGACGCGGAGCTCTCTCGCGACGCCACCGACGCAGGACGCCGCCACTCCGCGGCCTGCCGAGCAGCGATCGGCGACGCCGAGCACAAAGCCGCGGCCTGGCGGCTGCTGACCGGGCCGGACGCGCTCGGGCTGGAAGATGCCTTCGCCATCGCCCGGGCCTTCAACGCGCCAGAACATGCCGACCAGCTCAGGGCATACGCCGAAAGGTACTTCCAGGAGCTACCCGAGATCTGGGCCAGACGGGACGGGATGGTGCGCACCATCCTGGGGCAGGTCCTGTTCCCGTACACCGCGGCTTCGCCGGAGTTGCTTGAGCGGGTGGATGACTTCCTCGCTCAGCCCGGCCTGGAGCCGGCGCTCGCCCGGGTGGTGGCTGAGGGCCGCGACGTGGCCGAGAAGGCACTCCGCTCCCGCGGGCTGCCCAGCTAGCACGCCGCCGATCCGCGTATCAGCCGGTAGCGGAGCGTGTTCAATGGATTCGACACCGTCACCGGCGAGGCGATCAGACCGGTCAGGATTCGAGAAGCGCGGGTCACCGAGCCGCAACTAGCCTGACCGCGACGGGCATCACCATTCACCGGATCTTCAAGGAGTGACCATGACCGGCTCTTCCACCCAGGGAATCAAGACCGTGCTGCACCCCGTGTCCGACCTGGCGGCGGCCAAGGCGGTGTACACCGCCCTGCTGGGCATCCCGCCGCAGCACGACGCGCCCTATTACGTCGGCTACGACGTCGGGGGGCAGCACATCGGGCTGGTGCCCGGCGGCGGTTCGCAGGGCATGACCTCGCCGGTGGCCTACTGGCAGGTGCCGGACATCGAGGCGAAGCTGGCCGAGGTGGCCGCCGCGGGCGCCACCGTGAAGGAGCCCGCGCACGACGTCGGCGGCGGCCGCCTGGTGGCCAGCGTCACCGATCCCGACGGCAACGTCCTCGGGCTGCTTCAGGACCCGTGAGGACCGGCCATCCGTCCCGCCCGGCTCAGGTAGACAGGGGAGTGCTGCCGCGGAGGCGCGGTCCCGCCTAGCAGATGGAGACGATGAGAATGGCCACGAGGACGGACACGCGGTCGCCTGCGCTGGACGTTGCCGACAGCCACGATCTGATCCGCGTGCACGGCGCGCGCGTGAACAACCTCAAGGACGTCAGCGTCGAGATCCCGAAGCGCCGGCTGACGGTGTTCACCGGCGTGTCCGGCTCGGGCAAGAGCTCTCTGGTGTTCGGCACGATCGCCGCGGAGTCGCAGCGGCTGATCAACGAGACCTACAGCGCCTTCGTGCAGGGTTTCATGCCGACGCTGGCGCGGCCCGAGGTCGACGTGCTCGACGGGCTGACGACCGCGATCCTCGTCGACCAGCAGCGGATCGGTGCCGACCCCCGCTCGACGGTCGGCACCGCCACCGACGCCAACGCGATGCTGCGCATCCTGTTCAGCCGGCTCGGGAAGCCGCACATCGGCTCGCCCCAGGCGTTCTCGTTCAACGTCGCCTCGATCAGCGGGGCGGGCGCGGTCACCCTGGAGCGGGCCGGGCGGACCGTGAAGGAGCGCCGCAGCTTCAGCATCACCGGCGGCATGTGCCCGCGCTGCGAGGGCCGGGGCTCGGTTACCGACATCGACCTGGCCCAGCTCTTCGACGACAGCAAGTCGCTCAGCGAGGGCGCGCTCACGATCCCCGGCTACACGACGGGCGGCTGGAACTACCGGCTCTACAGCGCGTCGGGCTTCGTCGACCCGGACAAGCCGATCGGCAAGTACACCAAGAAGGAGCGGCACGACTTCCTGCACCACGAACCGGTCAGGATGAAGATCGCGGGCATCAACATGACCTATGAGGGCCTGATCCCGCGGATCGAGAAGTCGATGCTGTCCAAGGACAAGGAGTCGATGCAGCCGCACATCCGGGCGTTCGTGGACCGGGCGGTCACCTTCACCACGTGCCCCGAGTGCGGCGGCACCCGGCTCAGCGAGGCGGCCCGGTCGTCGAAGATCAAGGGAATCAGCATCGCCGATGCGTGCGCGATGCAGGTCAGCGATCTCGCCGGGTGGGTGCGCGACCTGGACGAGCCGTCGGCGGCGCCGCTGCTGGCGGCGCTGGGGGAGATCCTCGACTCGTTCACCGAGATCGGCCTGGGTTACCTCTCGCTCGACCGGCCGTCGGGCACGCTGTCCGGGGGAGAGGCGCAGCGCGTCAAGATGATCCGCCACCTCGGCTCCTCGCTCACCGACGTCACCTACGTCTTCGACGAGCCCACCACGGGCCTGCACCCCCATGACATCCAGCGGATGAACGGCCTGCTGCTGCGGCTGCGGGACAAGGGCAACACGGTGCTCGTGGTCGAGCACGAGCCGGAGACGATCGAGATCGCCGACCACGTCGTCGACCTCGGCCCCGGGGCCGGCGCGGCGGGCGGCAGCGTCTGCTTCGAGGGCACCGTCGAGGGGCTGCGGGGCAGCGGCACCATCACCGGCCGCCATCTCGGCGACCGGGCCGGCCTCAAGGAAAAGGCGCGGACGCCCGGCGGCGCGCTGGAGATCCGCGGCGCGACGCAGCACAACCTGCGCGACGTCGACGTCGACATCCCGCTCGGGGTGCTGGTCGTCGTCACCGGCGTGGCTGGCTCCGGCAAGAGCTCGCTCGTACACGGGTCGATGCCCGCCGACACGGGCGTGGTATCGATCGACCAGACCGCGATCCGCGGCTCGCGGCGCAGCAACCCGGCGACGTACACCGGGCTGCTCGAGCCGATCCGCAAGGCGTTCGCGAAGGCCAACGGCGTGAAGCCCGCGCTGTTCAGCGCCAACTCCGAGGGCGCCTGCCCCAACTGCAACGGCATCGGCGTCATCTACACCGACCTGGCCATGATGGCGGGCGTCGCCACCATCTGTGACGTGTGCGAGGGAAAGCGGTTCGACGCGTCGGTGCTGGAATACCACCTCGGCGGCCGGGACATCAGCGAGGTCCTGGCCATGTCGGTGGCCGAGGCCCGGGAGTTCCTCGGCACCGGCGACGCGCGCACGCCGGCCGCGCATGCCATCCTCGGCCGCCTCGAAGACGTCGGGCTCGGCTACCTCAGCCTCGGCCAGCCGCTCACGACGCTGTCCGGCGGCGAGCGGCAGCGGCTCAAGCTGGCTACCCACATGGGGGAGCAGGGCGGCGTCTACGTCCTCGACGAGCCGACCACCGGCCTGCACCTCGCCGACGTCGAGCACCTGCTCGGCCTGCTCGACCGGCTCGTCGAGGACGGCAAGTCGGTCATCGTCGTCGAGCACCACCAGGCGGTCATGGCGCACGCCGACTGGATCATCGACCTCGGCCCCGGCGCCGGCCACGACGGCGGCCGGATCGTGTTCGAGGGCACGCCCGCCGACCTCGCCGCCGCCCGCTCCACCCTCACCGGCGAGCACCTCGCGGCCTACGTCGGCACCTGACCGGGGCCGCGCGGACCCCGCTGGTGTCCGGGGCCAGGCCGCGCGGATGACCACATTCCCTCGGCGGAGCACAGTATTGCGGCCGCCGCGTTCAAGGCGGGCAGGATCATCGGTGACGGCCACGGTTCATTGTCGGCCTGGCCAGTTCCAGGTCTTTGCATGCTCATGCATTGTTATGCATATACTTTCAGTCGTGTCCAAGGTGCTCACCTCCCTGCCTGTCGGCGAACGTGTCGGGATCGCCTTCTCCGGCGGCCTCGACACCTCGGTAGCGGTCGCGTGGATGCGCGAGAAAGGCGCAGTTCCGTGCACCTACACTGCCGACATCGGCCAGTACGACGAGCCCGACATCGCCTCGGTGCCCGGGCGCGCTACGGCGTACGGGGCGGAGGCGGCCCGGCTGGTCGACTGCCGGGCGCCCCTCGTAGAGGAGGGGCTCGCCGCCCTGGCCTGCGGGGCGTTCCATATCCGGTCCGGTGGCCGCGCTTACTTCAACACGACCCCGCTCGGGCGGGCCGTCACGGGCACCCTGCTGGTGCGCGCGATGCTCGCGGATGACGTGCAGATCTGGGGGGACGGCTCCACCTTCAAGGGCAACGACATCGAGCGGTTCTACCGTTACGGCCTGCTGGCCAATCCCTCCCTGCGGATCTACAAGCCGTGGCTGGACGCCGGCTTCGTCGGCGAGCTCGGCGGTCGCACGGAGATGTCGCAGTGGCTGCTCGCCCGTGGCCTGCCGTACCGGGATAACGCGGAGAAGGCCTACTCGACCGACGCGAACATCTGGGGCGCGACCCACGAGGCCAAGGCACTCGAGCATCTCGACGCGGGCATCGAGAACGTCGAGCCGATCATGGGCGTGCGATTCTGGGACCCGGCCGTCGAGATAGCCGCCGAGGACGTCACGGTCGGCTTCGAGCGGGGACGGCCGGTGACCGTCAACGGGAAGGAGTTCGCCTCCGCCGTCGACCTGGTACTGGAGGCCAACGCCATCGGCGGCCGTCACGGCATGGGCATGTCCGACCAGATCGAGAACCGGGTCATCGAGGCCAAAAGCCGGGGCATCTACGAGGCACCGGGAATGGCCCTGCTGCACGCGTCATACGAGCGGCTCGTCAATGCGATCCACAACGAGGACACCCTCGCCAGCTACCACAGCGAGGGACGGCGGCTCGGCAGGCTGCTATACGAAGGCCGCTGGCTGGACCCGCAGGCGCTGATGCTGCGCGAGTCGCTGCAGCGGTGGGTCGGGGCGGCGGTCACCGGCGAGGTCACCCTGCGGCTGCGGCGCGGTGAGGACTACTCCGTCCTGGACACATCCGGGCCGGCGTTCAGCTACCACCCGGACAAGCTCTCCATGGAACGGACCGAGGACTCTGCGTTCGGGCCGGTAGACCGCATCGGCCAGCTGACGATGCGCAACCTCGACATCGCCGACTCCCGCGCCAAGCTCGAGCAGTACGCCGGGCTCGGCATGGTCGGCGGCCCGCACCCGGCGCTGACTGGTGCCGCACCGGTGGCCCCGGAGGCGCTGATCGGCGTGCTGCCCGAGGGCGGGGCCGAGGCGATCGCCTCCCGCGGAAAGGTCCCCGGCGACGACGAGCTCCTCGATCACGCCGCGATGGACTCTGGCACCGACTGATCCTCTGCCTCATCGGAACGGCATCCGGATGTGACGCACGGTTGTCGCGTACCGGTGCAGCCAGGCCCGGACCGGGCCGTCGGCGGCCGGCGTGATCGGCAGTCCGGCCGAGCTGGAGATGAGGTCTGCCACCTGCGCCACGCTCTTGCCGTCGGTATCGACGTGCTCGGCGAACTCGGGCTGACGAAGCTGCTCCAGCCACTCACCGAGGTGATCGACTTGCCAGGGTTGCGTTCTCGGCTCCAGGCCGAGGCTGCGGCTGCGCAGCCGGTGCACCACGGTCGAGGGCTCGGCCAGCAAGGCGAAGTGGTGCAGGCCGAATCCATCGGCCCGGAGGCTGCCGATGATCTCCTGGAAGTGGCCGGGGTTGACCAGCATCATCGGGGCGATGACCGGCCCGTCATGTCCGGCCAGCGTCATGCGGAGCAGGTCCCGCACGGCATGCCGCCAGGCCGGGATGTCCTGCCAGCTGCGCTGCAGGGATGCGGGCAGCATGCGGCGCATGCCGAAGCCGACGTGCTCAGGGTCGCAGACGACGCTGCCCGGCAGCCGCCGGCGCAGCTCAAAGGCGGTCGCGGTCTTGCCCACCCCGCACGGGCCGTTGATCCACATCAGCGTCCCTGTGCCCGGGAGCGGCGCCTGGGCCGCGGCGGCCTGGTACTCGCTGATGACCTCGCGCCGCGCAGCGGCGTACGGCTCACCCGTTCCCGCCACGCGCTCGCGCGCCGCCGCCTTGACCTTGTCGTGAGACATCGTGCCCTCTCCGGTGGCCCTGTCCCGGCGCCCGGCCACCATCAGGTGATCACGATGGAAGGAGGAAGGAGAAGGAAACGCACGCGAGGGCTGGGCCGCTCTTGTCCTTGAGCGCTACCTCCAGCGCCGGGCTGGCGTAGCTCGGATCCGGCAGACGTGCCTGCCGCTGTCAGCATACGCGGCCCGAAGGTCGATGCGGCTGGGGTTCACCGGGGGAGGCGGCGCACGCCGGGGGCAAGCATGTGTGTGCTCCTTCAGCGGGGGGTTGCCGGCGCGCCACGCGACGTAGTCGGCGACCCCCGCGGCGACGTCGAAGGCCGGGCCGGCCGCTCTCGGTCAAACGCCGATAATGTACATTATGTTAAGTAGCAGTTCTGAGCCACGGCCTCTTCCGCGAATACGGATCAACGCGAGCGTGACCACCCTCCGCAGTGTGGTCTAGCCGGAAATGGTGATGGCGGCGGACGCTGACGGACCGCGGCCGAGGATGGGCCCGTCGCTCCGGCAGAAACGGCCCGGCCGCCGGTTAGCTGCCGGTGCATGAGGGCCAGTGGCTTACTGCCCACTCTGGCCAGCCCGGCCACCCTGCTGGCGGGGCGGGGATCTCACCGCCGTCGAGTTCGGCGGCGTCAGGCACCTGGAATTGCTCCCGCCACGCGTCCACGTCGGCCTCGCTCATCGGGAATGTCTGGTGCGGTGCCGTTTCCTGGCGGTGTGCGATGCGGGCGAGCTGGACGTCTTTGTCCACGGGCAGGTAGACCACCTGGCAGGCTGCCCCGACCGACCGGGCCAGCCAGCGCAGGGCCGATCGTTCATCGCGGCCCCAGAGCCCGTAGTCGAGCACGACGCTGGTCCCCAGCTGCAGCGCCTGAAGGGCGACCGAGATGAGCCGGCCTTCGAGCACCCAGCGCTTGCCGCCCGCCATCGAATCCCCGAACAGCGGGATCATCCAGTGATCCGGGGTCAGCCGCAGCGCTTGGTGCGTTGCGGCGAGTTCTCTGGCCCGGGTGGTTTTCCCGGCTGCGGGGAGCCCGACCATCAGGACGAGGGTGGTGGCACGCGTGACGGCGGGTCCGGCTGCGGCCGGGCACGGGAATGGTTCTTCGCTCTGTGAACCGGAACGCTGCGACGCAGACATGACTCCCCTGATCAGGCAGGATGGCCCGGCAGCACAGGGATACGCGAACGGCTGCCGGCAGGACACTGATCCGGCGGTACGTCCTGGCACTGCCCACGCCAGGGGCAGGCACTGAGGCCGCGGTTACGGCAGCCTCGGTACCGCCGCTAAGCGGCGGTCCGTGTAGTCATGGCAGCGACGCAGCACATGCCTTCACCATAGCCGACAGCGCCGGCGGCGATCCGTGCCGTCTCACGCTCCCCTCTCGCGGTGCCAGCTCACCGCCCGGCACCGTAATCGCGCAGGGCCCCTGGGCGGAGCGGAGTGCCGAGCAGCTGGCTGACGAGGGTCCGGTGGGCGGCGTGGAGGGTGCGGACGGCCGCGGGCGTGAGGCCGGGCTTGACCGGCGGGCGGCCGCCCCGGGGCCGGCCGGGCTTTGTCGGGATCCACAGGTGGCCGGGGTCGCTGCCCTCAAGCTCGGCGATGATCTCCGCCCGGGCCCCGAGCCACCGGGTGAGAACCTGGACGGTCGCGACGTTGAGCGGGCATGAGCCGTCGGTGAGTTCGACGCTTGCGCCGCCGTCCAGGTGCAGGGCGCTGACCTTGAGGCGGGCCAGTTCGGGGACGCCCCGGCCGGTGTCGGCGACGAGCGCGGCCACGGCGGCGGTGCGCAGCGATGTGGCGGCGTTGGCGTGGATGGGCCTGCGGACGGTCAGGTCGTGGACGAATCGCTCCGTATCGGCGGGGGTCAGGTAGAAGCCGCGGGCGGGCGATGGACTGTCGCGGCGGTCGGGCAGGCCGAGGAATTCAGCGAAGGCGTTATAGGAGTCGATGCGCACGCGCATTGAGTTGAGATACGCGGCGGCATCGGGACCGTAGCGGGTGTTGCGGGCGCGGATCTTGCCTGCGGCCGCATCGGAGAGCCATGCGTCGGCACGTGCGGGATCCATGAGCTCGCCGACTGTGATCTGGCTGGTGGTGCCGGCGGCCGCCTGGGCGTGCTGCAGGTACTCCTCGAGGAAGTGCCGCCGGATCCGCCGGGTTGTGCTGCTGAACTGACCGCCGGCCAGATGGCTGATGAAGTCGTCGAGAGCGCTGCTCCCCCGCGAGCGGGCGTCCGGGACTGGCATGCCCGAAAACTACACGCTTGCGCTGATAACAGCAAGAGGCGGCACAGACCGGAACGAGCCCGGTCGGTACCCCTCGGAGAGGGGGGGGCCGTCTCGGTCCGGGCCGTACCGAGACGAACCGGTTCGGTACGGCCCGGACCTCTATCAGCAGCAAGTTGACTGCGTTTGTCAGCTTCCCGCTTCTTGCTGTTATCAGTCCTGGAATCGAGCGGAGGGCTTCGCTCTCCGCCTTTACCTGGCCTTTCGTGCGGCAGCGCGGGCTTGCTCCATCTGGTCGACGCTGACCGGGCCGGTTCCCGGCAACCCCGCGGCCAGCCACGCCTCCTGCGCGCGTGCCGTGTCCCCGCCCGCCTCTTGCAGCACTATCTTCTTGGCCGTCGTGCTGGGCACCGCCCCGTCACCGCCGAGATCCATCAGGTAGGCCAGCATCCGGACCGACTGGTTCCGTTGCCCCGTCTTCTGCTCGTTGTACCGGTAGACCAGCACCCAGCGTCCCTCCAGGGAACGGGCCCGGTCGATCAGCGCCCGGCCGCGGTCGGTGTTCTCCTGCTCGGTGCGGATCGGCTCACTCTCCCCCGACGGCAGGCGCAACGTGAGCAGCCCGCGGCGGCTCGATTCCTCGATCTCAGCCTTCTCCAGGAACGCGATGAAGGTCCGCGCCGACTCCAGCCGCTCGATGTCCTGCCTCGCCTGCTGGGCAATCAGGTGAAGGTCTACGGTCAGGCCGTGTACCCGGCGACCCCAGGCCGCCTCTTCACCAGCAGGGCACGGTCCCGCAGCCTGAGCAGCCGCGACAACTAGGCTGTAATGGCTGTTTTCCACGGCGCCCATTATCGGCCGCCGGGCTGACATCAGCGGGCGCTCAGCCCTGATCCTTCTCACCGGTTCCCGCGAAGATCCGCGCATAGATGGCATCGATGACGTCGTTCTTCGCCAGGCTGTAGTCGCCAGGCTGCTGCGCGGTGTCCCGCGCGAGGCGCCTCTTGGTCCTGGCATAAAGGTCGCGGTCGCCTGGATGCGAGCGCAGCCAGTCGCGGAAGAGCGTGTGCCGTACCGGTTCAGGCGCACCCCGCGGCCAGACGTGAAGATTGACGTCCTCGTCAGGGCCAACGAGCATCCGGTGCCCGTACCACCACGGCTCTCGAAGAACGAGCCGGTACCCGAGCCTCTCGAGGGGCGCGAGGTAGCGAGCCTCTTCCGTTGTGTCCTCGATGACGAGATCAATGTCGATGATGGGCTTGGCCGCCAGGCCCGGCACCGATGTGGACCCGACGTGTTCAACGTTGACGACCAGGCCGCCCAGAACGTCTCTGAGCGACGACCTGGCAGCAGCGAACCGGTCCGCCCAGGCCGGGTCATAGTCCTCGATGACGATGGACTGCCACTTCATCGGCAGCTCACCTACTAAGGCGGCAGCCATCTGCCCGGGGGTGCCATGGAAGCGCTGCATAACTTCCGGTGGATACTCCGCCAACTCAACCTCCTGGAGAAACAAAGTTGGCCAGCATACGACATCGGAAGTCGCTGCGGCCAGCCCATTTCTGGCGGCGGCGCCGGCCGCGGTCCCGTGCGGCGCGTCAGAGCTCCCGCGAGCCGGAGCCGATCACTTGCTCCAGGAGCGACTGCAGGCGGCGCTGGCCGGCGGGACCGAGTCCGCCGGTCATCGGCGCCAGCGACCGCTCGGCCTGTGCGTAGAGACGCTCGGCCAGGTCAGCGCCGCCTGGGCTGAGGAACACCTCCACGGCACGGCCGTCGCTGGCGCTGGGCGCCCGCTGCAGGAGTCCCCTCTTCTCGGCCCGGTCGACGAGACCGGTCATCGTGGACTTTTCCAGCCCCAGGTAGTCGGCCAGCGCGGCCATCCGCAGGCGCCGGTCCCGCAGGATCCCGAGCACCCGCAACTGCGTCAGCGACAGGTCGTTGTCGGCCCCTACCTTGTTCAGCACCGCCATCGTCGCGAAGGCGGCCTGCACCAGCGCGTCGACCAGCCCGTTCTGCCTGATCGCGCGGCCGTGTGCCGGTTGCGATGCCGTCTCCCGTGATGTCGCCACGTCCCGGAGTCTACTTGACCTGATTCGTGTTACCAACTATTTTTGGTTCGTGTTACGAACTACTTTGCCCGCAACATCGCGGAGGTCACCATGAAAGCCGCCGTTGTCTCCTCGTTCGACACCGCGCCCCGCTACGAAGAGTTCGCCGATCCTGTCGCGGCCGGTGACGACGAGATGGTCGTGGACGTGCTCGCGGCCGGCCTGCACCCGCGCGTGCGGTCGCAGGCCAACGGGTCGCACTACAGCAGCACCGGCGTGCTGCCGCTGGTGCCGGGCATCGACGGGGTCGGCCGCTCCCCGGACGGGGGGCTGCGCTACTTCATCCTCCTGGACACCACGAGGGGCACGATGGCCGAGCAGACCGTCGTGGACAGCCGCCGCAGCATCCTCCTGCCCGCCGGCGGCGACCCCGTCGCGGTCGCCGCCGCCATGAACCCGGCCATGTCGTCCTGGGTCGCGCTGCGCCAGCGGGTGCCGTTCCAGGCCGGGCAGAACGTGCTCGTCCTCGGGGCCACCGGCAACGCGGGCCAGCTAGCCGTCCAGGTCGCGAAGCGGCTCGGCGCGGGCCAGGTCATCGCGGCCGGCCGCAGCGCCGACCGGCTGGCCGGGCTGCCCGCGGTCGGCGCCACCGGCACCGTCCTCCTCGACGGGGCCGCCGGTGACATCGCCCGCCGCCTCGACCAGGCCGCCGCCGATGTCGACGTCGTGCTCGACTACCTGTGGGGCGAGCCCGGCGCGGCCGCGATGGCGGCCGTCGTCACGGCCCGCGCCGATCGCGGCCAGCCGCTCGCCTGGATCGAGATCGGCTCCGTCGCCGGGCTCACCGCGCCGATTCCGTCGGCGGCGCTGCGCGCGGCCCGCCTCCAGATCGTCGGCAGCGGGCAGGGCTCGGTCAGCACCCGCGACATCCT
>DATAVV010000346.1:0-2334 GCA_036267555.1 Streptosporangiaceae bacterium
CCGAGCCCCGCGGCCCGCAGTACATGAACGTGAACTGGATCGGCCCCGCGATCATGGAGCTGGGCACCGAGGAGCAGAAGCAGGCCTACACCGGCCCGATCGCGGCGGGCGAGGCCATGTGGTGCCAGGGCTTCTCCGAGCCGGACGCGGGCTCAGACCTGTCGGCGCTGCGCACCGCGGCCGTACGCGACGGCGATGTCTACATCGTCAACGGCCAGAAGATCTGGACGTCCTACGCGCACGCGGCCGACTACTGCTTCACGCTGGTCCGTACGGCCCGCACCGAGAACCCCCGGCGCGGCATCTCGATCCTGCTGATCCCGATGGACCTCGAGGGCATCGAGGTCCGCGAGATCCCCACGCTCGGCGTCCGTCACCTGGTCCACGAGGTGTTCTTCCGCGACGTGGCCGTGCCGGTCGAATGCCGCCTGGGCGGGGAGAACGAGGGCTGGAAGATCATCCGGACACTGCTGGCCAACGAGCGGGCGCAGAACTCGCGGCACTCCGCGGTGGAAAGCGCGCTGGACCGGCTGGTCGACGAGGCGGTGGCCGCGGGCGCTGACCCCGCCGACGAGCGGTTCTGGGAGAGCCTGGGCCGCGCGGCGGCCTGGACCGCGGCCAGCCGGGTGCTCAACTACGCGGCCGTCCAGGCCTGGAGCGACGGCTCGGTCGAGTTCGCGAACCTGGCCGCCGTCTACCGGGCGTCCATGGCCCAGATGGAACTCGGCGCCGCGCACGCCTACCTCGACGTGCTCGGCCCCGGCGCGCTGGCCGAGTCCTCGCGGGGCGACTGGCAGCTGGTCGGCGGGACGCTGGCCACGATCGGCGCGGGATCGCTGGAAATGCAGCTCAACAACGTGGCCTGGAACGTGCTGGGCCTGCCGCGGTGACGTCGGCCCCGCTGCCCAGCGTGCTCCGGCACCGGGCGCAGACCGGCCCGGACCGCCCGTTCCTGGCCGAGGTGGGCGGCGGGTCGCTCAGCTACGCGCAGACCTGGCGAGTTCCTCACCCACGTGCTGCGCGACGCGGGCGCGCGCCGGGCGTTCGCGCGCACCGACCAGGCCGGCTCGCTGCGCGAGGCCGGGCTCCCCGGCGACATCGAGCTCATCGAGGTCGCCGGGCCGGGCGCGGCGCCGGCCGCATGGGACCGCGCGGTGGCCGCCGTCCCGGCGCAGGAACCGCCCGCGGCCGGGCTGCCGCTGGCCCGGGACGTGGCCACGGTCATCTACACCTCGGGAACCACGGGACCGGCCAAGGGCGTGCTGGTCACCTGGGGGCAGATCGCCAACGCCGTGGGCCTGCGCCCGCGCCGCCTGCTCCGCCCGGCGGACGCCTATTTCGTGCCCTGGCCGCCCTTTCACGTGATGGGGCTGACCCCGCTGGCGATCATGAGCGACGTCGGCGGCCGGGTCGTGCTGCGCAACGGCCCGTCGATCTCCTCGTTCTGGCGCGATGTCGACGAAAACGGCTGCACCTGCGCGACCATCGGGCCGATCGCGCGGCTGCTCATGGACCACCCGCCCCGCCCCGACGACGGCGGGCACGCGCTGCGCTCGGTGGTCATGGGCCCGGTCATTCCCGACGTGGATGCCTTCCGGGAGCGCTTCGGCGTCGGCGTGATGACCGTGTACGGCAGCTCAGAGATCGCCTACCCGCTGGTCAGCAGGCACGTCGATGGGACCAACCGGCACCTGGCGGGCAAGCTGCGGCCGGGCTACGCCGCGCGCGTGGTCGACGCCGCGCTGCATGACGTGCCGGACGGGTCCGTGGGCGAGTTGCTGATCCGCACCGGCGACGCGTTCGTGCGACATCCCGACGGGTGGTTCGAGTTCGTCGACCGGATGCGCGACACCATCCGCCGGTTCGGCGAGAACGTCTCGTCCGCCTTCCTGGAGTCGGTGATCATGAAGGAGGACGGCGTGCTGGAGTGCGCGGCCGTGGGCGTGCCGTCCGCGGCCACGGGGGAGGAGATCCACCTGGCCGTGGTCCCCGCGGCGGGCGTGACCCTGGACCCCGAGGCGTTCTCCGCCCGGCTGCGGGCCGTGCTGCCCCGGCACATGGTCCCCGCGCACGTGAGCATCGGGGAGCGGCTGCCGAAGACGCCCAACGGCAAGATCCGCAAGGTGGACCTGCGCCGGGCCGGCGTGCCGGCGGGCGCGTGGTCGGCGCGGGCTAGCTGACCTCGGGCGCCCGGAAGGCGCCGATCTGCTCGCGCAGCAGGAACTTCTTCACCTTGCCCGCGGCCGTGCGGGGCAACTCGGGCCGGACCACCAGCATCTCCGGCGTCTTCTGCCGGGCCACGCCCGCGGCCACGAAGTGCTCGCGGACGGTGGC
>DATAVV010000347.1:0-12596 GCA_036267555.1 Streptosporangiaceae bacterium
CACGCGGTGTGGACCCGCGACGAGTACGAGATGGCCTCGGCGCTGCTCGCGGCCGGTGACACCACGGACGCGAACGCGGCCCTGCAGTACATCTTCACCTACGAGGAGGAGTCGAACGGCGCGGTCAAGCAGAACACGTTCCTGAACGGCACCGCGGTGTTCGGGTCGCTGCAGATGGACGAGGTGGCCGACCCGATCATCCTCGCCTACCAGCTTGGCGCGACCAACGCCTCGGACTGGAGTCACATCGAGGCGCTGGCCAACTACCTGGTGTCCAACGGCCCCGACACGCCGGAGGAACGCTGGGAGGAGAACGGCGGCTACTCCCCGGCCACGATGGCGGCCGAGATCGCCGGCCTGATCTGCGCCGCGTCGATCGCGGAGGCGAACGGCGCGACCAGCCAGGCCGAGACGTACCAGTCCACGGCGCTGTCGTGGGCGTCGGAGGTGGACAGCCTCACGTACACCACGACCGGCCCGTACGGCGGCGGCTCCTACTTCCTGCGGATCACCCCGGACGGCAGCCCGAACTCGGGCGCGTCGATCTCGATCGCCAACGGCGGCGGCAGCCACGACGACCGCACTGTGGTCGACCCGAGCTTCCTGGAACTGGTCCGCCTCGGCGTCAAGGCCGCCAACGCGACCGACATCACCAGCACGCTGCCGGTGGTCGACTCCCAGCTTGAGGTATCGGCCCCGGAGGGCCCGATCTGGCACCGCTACAGCTTCGACGGCTACGGCGAGACCGCGTCGGGCGGCGACTACACCGGTTCCGGTGTCGGCAACCCGTGGCCGGTGCTGACCGGGGAGCGCGGCGAGTACGACGTGGCCGACGGCAACCTGTCCGGGGCCCAGTCCATGCTGGCCACGATGGCCGGCGCGGCCAACACCGGCTACCAGATCTCCGAGCAGGTCTGGGGCGGGTCCACCGGCACGGGCGGGTTCACGTTCGGCGCGCCGGACAACTCCGCGACCCCGCTGATGTGGGCCATGGCCCAGTTCGCGCGGCTGGCCATCGACATTTCCGCCGGGCACGACGTGGACACCCCGGCCGTGGTCACCGCGTGCGTGCCGCAGGGCAACTGCCCGGTCACCGGGTCGGTCAAGGAGACCGTGAACGTGACCGTGCCGGTGAACACCGACGCCTCGGGCGACACCGTGTACCTGGACGGCAACCTGTCCGCGCTCGGCCTCGGCCAGTCCGACTGGGCCGCGGCCGGCATCCCGATGACCCGGGTCAGCGCCGACAAGTGGACCGCGACCGTGGAAGCCGCCGCGGACACCACGCTGTCATACAAGTACGACCTGGGCGCCAACTGGAACAACGTGGAAGAGACCGCGGACTGCGGCTACGTCAGCAACCGCGCGATGAGCGTCAACGGCGGCACGGTCAACGACACCGTGGCCAACTGGGCCGGCCCGGGGGCTTGCGGTTCATCCGCGGCGGTTATCAACGTGACCGTCCCGTCGGACACGCCGGGCGGCGACACCGTCTACCTGTCGGGCAACTACGACGCGCTCGGCACCGGCATCCCGTCGTCCGACGACTGGATCGCCACCGACTACCCGATGAGCCAGACCGGCCCGGACGCCTGGACGCTGACCCTCACCGGCGTGCCCGTGGCCAGCTTCCAGTACAAGTTCACGCTCGGCTCCTGGAACAACGTCGAGGAGACCGGCTCGTGCGGGGACGCGGCCAACCGCGCGTTCGGCTTCGACACCGCCGACGCCAGCTACACCGCGACCGACACCGTGGCCGCCTGGGCCACCGCCGGCTCCTGCTGACCCAGGATCCCGGGCCCGTGAAGACGTGCCGCCGGCCGCCTGACCCAGACAGCCGGCCGGCGGCACCACACTTGCGCCGGACCCGAGTCAGGTTCCGTCGGGAATGTGCAGCACCGCTTTGCCGGGGAACTGCCGCGGTCCCACCCCAGGCGCGTTCCCGCCTCGCCCTGGAGGCGGTAGACCACCTCGCCACGGTTGAGCGAGATCGCCGGCAGCCCGGCAACCCCGCCGCCAACTACGTGGCCGCCCTCCGCCCGACCCGCTGAGGACACCCGACCCGCTGACAAGCGCCCGCACCCGTTGAAATCAGGGGACGGTGACGCCCTGGAGGGTGACGCCCGAGGGGCTGGCGGTGGGGTCTAGCTCGGTCTGCACGTTCACCCCGGCCGGCGGGATCGTGTCCATCACGACCGGCACGGCCGAGGGGTCAGCGGAGCAGATCGCGGGCGGCGACGCAGCGCCCGCCTCCGCCGCCGAGCAGACGCCGAGCGTGTAGTCGCCGGGGGTGGCGGTGAACGCGCGGGCGTCGTCGTTGCCGAAACCGTCCTGCCCGGTCAGCGTGACCGTGAACGTCCAGCCCGGGCCGGGCGTGCCGAGCACCGAGGTCGGCACGGTGATCGTGACCAGGCCGGGCGTCTGGCCGCCGGACGGGCTGAGCTGGGCCACCGAGACCTGCGGGGTGCCGACGGACGACGAACCGGACAGGCCCGCCCCCGCGCTCGACGGGGTCACCCAGTCGTCGGTGCCGAACCCGTCCACCTCGATGAGCTGGTTCCAGCCCGACGCGGGCGCGAGAGAGTAGTTCCACGCCCCGGCCGCGCCGGTGGACTGGGTCTCGCCGCCGGGGACGCTGCCCGAAGGGGCGTGGATGTAGAGGTCGACGAGTTGCGCGCCGTCCAGCGACCCGAACGTGGACTGCAGGTTCGCGATCCCGACCTGGAAGGTGACCGTGCTCCCCGAGTTGATCACGGTCAGGCCGTTCAGCCGGAACGAGCCCGGCGCGAAGACCGGCGAGCCGTCGGAGTTGGCGGCCGTCGGGTAGGCGTAGGTGCCGGGGCCGTTGCCGCCGCCGGTCGCGGGCGCGGCGGACAGCACCACGGTGCCGGGCACGAACAGGTCGGTCACGGTGAAGATGGCCTCGTTAGTCCCGCCCCCCGCGCCCCCCGCGCCGCCCGCGGTGGCCGCGACCTCGACCGAGTCGGTGCCGGGCCGCAGGCTCACCGGCGCGGAGAATGCCCCGGACGCGCCGGCGGTGACCGTCGTGACCGACGTGGCCGGCGCCGCGGCGCCCGGCGTGGTCCCGGTCACCGCGATGTCCACGGTCGCCCCGGGCGACGTGGTGCCGGTGACCGTCACCGAGGCGGCGTCCACGGTCACGCTGGGCCGGGTCAGGCTGGCCGGCACGTTGCCGCCGGCTACCGCCAGCGGCGCGGTCACCGCCAGCGGCGCGACCGCGGGCGGGGCCGGCAGGTAGCGGTCGGCCACGATCGAAGGCTGCTCGAGCAGCCGGCCAGCGGCCATGTCCGAGATCAGCCGCAGTAGCTGGGCCTGGGCCCAGGTCAGCGGCGCGGCCGAGCCGTCCGGCTGGCCGTCGGTGAACCCGATCGACGCGGTCGCCGGATCCGCGCCGTACGGCGAGGCGGGCACGTCCGGGTAGTTCCACACCTGCTCGGGGACCAGGCCGACGCCGGAGGCGCTGCTGCGCATGAAGCCCAGGTCGGCGCCGAGGGCGGCGGTGCCGTGCACCAGCACCTGGTACTCGCCGTTCTCGCCGGACAGCACCGGCCAGGGGTGCCCGGTGCCCTGGTCGGTGGTGGCCCACGGCTGCCCGTTGACCTGGCAGTCGTTGAACACCGCGACCTCGCAGTCGCCGTACCCGTCGCCGTTGTAGCGCAGGATCCCGGTCCCGGACGGGGTGGGCGCGCTGATCGTGGCGCCGGTCACCGCCAGCGAGTTCGCCACCAGCGGGTCGCTGGCGGGCAGTTCGCCGAGGCGGACCAGTTCCAGGAAGCCCTGGTCCACCACGGACCGCTGGTCGTAGCTCGTCGGGTCGCCGTTGCCGAGGGTGTAGGAGAACGCCTGGTCGGGGTCGCCGGTCTTGCCCACCCGGATGAAGTACGGCTGGGCGGACAGCGGGCCGTTGCTGGTCACGGTCGTGGCCAGGATCAGGCGGCGGAAGTCGTCGGCGGTGGCCAGGAACAGCCGCTGCGACGTGGCGTCACCCTGGACGCGGGCGATCGCGGCCGCGGCGACCAGGCCCGCGACCTCGTCGGCCATCGTGGACGGGGAGAACCCGCTCTGCTCCTCCCAGCGTTCCACCCCGTCCGCGGGGCCGTTGCCGACCAGGAAGTCCGCGGCCGGGCGGATGTGGTTCAGGTACAGGGACCGGTCGCCGGCCAGGCCCGCTTGCCACGCCTCCAGGATCGGGTCCGCGGCCTCGTCTAGCTGCAGGCCGCCGGTGTCCGGAGCCGCCTTGCCGTTGAGCAGCCCGTTGCGCGGGAACGACCCGTTGGGCAGTTGCATGTCATCAAACATGTACTCCACGATCTGGCGCGCGGTGGCCAGGTCGCCGTCGGTGAGGAACCCGGTGAACGTCTCGTAGGCGTCGCGCGGGAACACCTCGCGGTAGGAGCCGAAGTACGGCGCGAGCCCGTCGCTCGCGGGCTGGCCGGCCGGGACCGCCTGGCCCCACGGGCTGGCCAGCGACGCGGCGGTCGCGCCCGGGAACGTCTTGTCCTCGCTGGCCTTGAGCACGTTGGCGCTCAGCCAGTAGGCGCTGGTCTCGCGCGGGGTCAGCGCGGCGCGGCGTCCCGAAGACCCGCCGGGCGGCAGCAGCCGCGCGTCGTAGGCACGCCAGCCCGCCTGGTAAGCGGCGTAGGTCGCCGCGAACGGCGCGGCCGACGCGTGCAGCGCGCTGGAGAGCGCGCCGGCCTCGGTCCCGCCGAAGCCCAGCGCCACCGTCCGCGACGCGGCCGGCCCGCGGCCGAGCGCCAGCTTGACCGTCTGGACCACGTTGCCGTTGCTCGCGTCCGGGGCGGTGGAGGTGAGGGCCCCGGCCGAGTCCAGTTCGCTGAGCCCGTCGCTCGCCGTGCCCGCGTAACCGGTCTCGATCCCCTGGAACGGGACGTCCGACGCCAGTGCCGCGTAGATGGGGCGGGCGTAGCTGCGGTTCACCGCCTCGGTGAACGAGCTCGTCGAGTACGACAGCGGGATCGGGCCGCGCGACGTCGCCACGACCGTCGCGGACTCGCCGCCCGCGTTGCCGGACCCGCCGCCGGCGTGCCCGTTCAGCAGCGGGTTGAAGCGCAGGTACACGGCCAGGCCGACGGGCGCGCCGGCCAGCGGGACCAGGCTGATCCGCATCACGACCGCCTCGGCCGCCGGGTCGGTGATGAAGTCGGTGACCAGCCGGAAGTGGTGGGCCGCGTCCAGCGCGGTCACCTGGCACGCCATGCCGGTGGCATCCAGCGAGGTCACCGTGTAGGTCATGTCGCGCGGCTGCAGCGCGGTGAAGCCGGGCCCGGTGACGATCGGGTCGAGGCTCTTGACGTCGGTGTTGTCGATGGTCGGCGCGTAGACGTCGGACAGTGTCCCGTCCGCGACCGTGTACCAGGCCTTGGACGCGGTGCCGGCCGCGGTGCCGACGCAGTCCTTGCGGGCCTCGTCGTAGTAGGAGGCGGCGCCGGGCGCGCCCGCGGCCTGCGCCCCCGGCGACCCGACCGTGAGGCTGAACACGTGCATGGCCGCCACGTTCTTGCCCACGGCCGGCCCGATCTCGGGCAGCGTCACGGAGACGACCGGCTCGCCCGCGGTCAGCGGGATCGCCGCGTAGGACAGGCTGACCGGGGTGGTGCCGCCCGGGTTCCAGCCGCCCGTGGTCGCGAGCAGGTCGGTGCCGGCGGCCGGGCTGGTGTCGACCCAGTCCGCGAACGTGACCGTGGCCGTGGTCGTGGTGCCGTCGGCGTAGGTCACGGTGAACGTGCCCGTGGTGTTCCCGTACGCCGAGGCGCCGACCACGCCGAGCACGGTGCCCTTGCCGCTGACCGCCACGGTCTGGCCGTCGGCGACCACGTTGTCGGCGGTGCCCGGGGCCACGTCCGGCCAGGTGATCCCCAGCCCGTCGTGCAGCAGCCAGCGGCCGGGGGCGAGCGCGTCCGCGGCGAGCGCCGGGGCGCTGAACGAGTCGCCGATGCCGTCGTAGTTCCCGGCCGCGGCGTCCGACGCCGTGGTGATGGCGACGTTGTCGAAGGCCTGCCGCAGGCCCGGCAGCGGCGCGGCGGGCGCGGCGGGCGCGGTCGCGAGCATCATCCCGGCCGGCAGCACGGCCGCCAAGGCCGCGGTCAGCAGCCTGCGTCCGGCAGTTCCCCTGGTCCTCACGGCAGCCTCCTCACGGCGGCCGGCGAGGAGCGGCCAGGTCCGGAGCCCCACCCCATCGCGCCACCAGGATCTCCTGGGCATGGTCTCGCCGCGCGATAGCGGGTGACGATAGCCCGGCAGCCATTTTTTCAAAACATTTCGGCTTAACGCGGCGCCACGGCGGGCCGGGGAATCCCCAGGGCCCGTGTGGCGACCGGCCAGGCCGCCCGCGCGGCCATTCCCGCGGCGGGCCGCGATCGAGCGTCCCGGTGATCGGCAGCCGACGCCCCGGCCGGCCCGGCGGACGGGCCCGCGCGCGGGAGCCCCGCCCCCAGACACCGCCCTTTCGCAGGTGAACTCGGACATGGTGTGTGTTATGAATTCTTTACGTTCTTGGGCCTCGCTCAAATGGCCCCAGAACCGGCACACTGTCCACACGTGCACATCACGTCACGTTGTGCGTGTCACAACGCCCGTGCCGTCGTGAGACCGGCCGGGCGGCGGATGGCATCGCGCACCGGAGACCCGTTGAGGTGGCGAGATGATCGGCGGTGCTGTCCTCGGGGGGCGACCCCCCAGACCCCCCGAACTCGGTCCGCCCCCGGGCGTGGACCGGGGGCATGCGCAAATCACATGAGCAGATCACATTTTCGCGTCTGGTATGTGCCGATCGTTGACGACCCAGTCAGGGTGTTCTAGCTTATGGCCTCGTCAGGCGCAGCAGCCAGCAGGATGTTAGCGCTCACATCGGCCGATAACGAACGGCCGCCTACGCGAGCCGCCCGGACCCGGACGGCTCTGAGACGGGAGTCAAGGATGACGCGATCCCGCCGGCTGGCGTGCTCGCTTCACCCTGGGCTGCCGGGGCACCCTGCGATCGGGGGGCATCCGGACTTGATCAGCAAAAATAACGGCCGGGGAGCATGGTGCCCGCCCGGCATCCAAGGGCGGCGGCTCATCGCCGCCCCCAGGAAATGATGGAGGCCCGTGATGGACAGAGTCGACCCTAAGGTCGAAGAGGCAATCGAAACACTGAACATGAAGGACGGGCCCACGCGCCGCCGGTTGCTGAAGGGCACCGGGCTGGTCAGCGCGACCGCGGCCGCCTCGGCCCTGCTCGCGGCGTGCAGTTCCTCGGGCAGCACGGCCAGCACCTCGGGCGGCGCCTCGGTCGCGGGCAACTTCCCGAAGACCCCGTCGTGGCAGTTCTGGTTCGTCAACCACGTGACCACGAACAGCTTCTTCGTGCCCACCCAGTACGGGATGGCCGACGCGGCCGCGCTGCTCGGCCTGCCCAACCCGAAGTGGACCGGGTCGACCAACTCGGTCGCCTCGCAGATGGTGTCCCAGATCAACGCGGCGGTGTCGGCCAAGGCGGCGGGCATCGCGACCACGCTGATCGACTCGAGCTCCTTCACCAGCCCGGTGTCGAGCGCGATGAACGCGGGCATCCCGGTGGTCAGCTACAACGCCGACGGGCTGGTCAGCAAGACGGGCGTGCCCAACATCGGCACCAACCGGCTGGCCTACATCGGCCAGGCGCTGTACACCTCGGGTCAGCAGCTCGGGGAGCGGATCAAGTCGCTCATCCCGACCCCGGGCGAGGTGGTCATCTTCATTCAGACTCCCGGGCAGGGAAACATCCAGCCGCGCTACGACGGTGCCGCCTCGATCCTGACCCCGGCGGGCTACAAGGTGGCCGAGATCCCGACCAGCACGGTCACGTCCCAGATCCTCGCGGCCGAGAAGGCTTACCTTCTCGCGCACAAGGCCGTCAAGGGCGCGTTCGCCGTGGACTCGACCTCGTCCTCGTTCCTGGCGCAGGCGCTCGCCGAGACCAGCCTGAAGCTCCCGAACGGTGGCTTTGACACGGTCCCGCAGACGCTGACCAACATCAAGGCGGGCACCACCGACTTCACCATCTACCAGGACCCGTACCTGCAGGGGTTCCTGCCGACGCTGTACCTGTACCTGTACAACATCTCCGGCGGGACGATCAGCCCGTCCGACACCGACACCGGCCTGAGCTTCATCACGAAGGGCAACCTGGCCGAGTTCAACAAGCCCAGCCGGTTCCAGGGTTCGACGACCGCGCAGACGTACCTGCCGCGGCCGTCCGGAGCGATCGCGAACCCGCCCGCGACCACCAGCACCTGAGCGGGCACCCGGGGGCCCCGGGCGTTTAGGGAAAAGCCGGCGGCGGGAGACTGAGCCTGAATGAGGCCAGTCGCCCGCCGTCGGCTCACGGGCGAGCGGAAAGACCAGGAGGCGACGTGAGCGAGACAACCGAGTCCGGCAGTGAGGTCATCGGGGCGCCACCGCCCCCGGGCGAGACCAAGGCCAAGAACCTGACCGTACGCACGCTGGGCCTCTTCGGCCGCCAGCGCGAGGCCACGGTCCTGGTCGTGACCGTGGCGCTGCTGCTCTATTTCGGGCTCAGCCACGCTTCCACGTTCGTCAGCCAGACGAACGCCGTCGACCTGCTATCCGAGATCATGGCGCCGATCGCGATCATCGCGATCGGCGAGGTGCTGCTGCTGATCTGCGGCGAGATCGACCTGTCGGTCGGGTTCATCTACACGTTCGCCCCGTTCGTGATGTTGTTCGCGATCGACGACTATCACGTGCCCGCGTTCCTGGCGGTCATCCTGGGCCTGCTGACCGGGGTGATAGCGGGCTGGGTGAACGCGTTCATCACGATCACGCTGCGCGTCCCCTCGTTCATCACCACGATCGGAACCGGGTTCATCCTGCTCGGTATGACCCTGACCTTCTCGCATGCCGAGCCCTCGGAGATCCCGCCGAGTTCCATCAGCGTCGGCCGGTTCCTCGGCGTTCCCGGCAACCCGTGGCAGTGGGCGCCGTTCGTCTGGGCGGTGGTGCTGGTCGCCATCTTCCATGTGGTTCTCACCCGCACCCGGTGGGGCCTGTACACGATCTCCGCCGGCAGCAACCTGCTCGGCGCGCGCGAGGCCGGCATCAACGTCAACCGGATCAAGTACGGCAACTTCATGATCACCGGCTTCATGGGCGCGCTGGTCGGCCTCCAGGTCGCGTTCTACACCAACAACGTCGACCCGAGTTCCGGCGGCTACACGCCGATGTTCTACGCCGTGATCGCCGCCGTTATCGGCGGGACCGCGATGCTGGGCGGCTCGGGCACGATCTTCGGGGCGTTCCTCGGCGCGCTCGTGCTAGCCACCCTGACCGACGGATTTGCCATACTTGGGGTTAGCGCGAACCCGCTGGGAATCATCTTCGGCGGCGCGATCCTGGTCGCCATGATCGCGAACGTGCAGCTCGCACGGCTGCGAGGAGCTGGGAGAAGCATATGAGCGCTCAGGACACCGGGACCACGTTCTCCAGCGGCGCGGGCGGTCCTTCCCCGGACGACGCCCTGCGGGTCGAGCACATCAGCAAGCGGTTCGGGGCCGTGACCGCCTTGCGCGACATCAACCTGCACCTGCGCCAGGGCGAGGTACTCGGCCTAATCGGCGACAACGGTGCCGGCAAGTCCACGCTGCTCAAGATCTTGTGCGGATTCCAGCCGCCGGACCGCGGCCGGATCCTGCTCAACGGCCAGGAAGTCACGTTCAAGTCCGTCGACCACGCCCGCTCGCTCGGCATCGACATCGTGTACCAGGACCTGGCCCTGGTCAACGAGCTCAGCGTGTACCACAACATGTTCCTGAACCGGGAGAAGGTGCGCTGGCCGCTGCTCAACAACCGGGCCATGCGCAAGATCGCCCGCGAGCACCTGGACGAGATCGGGATAAACATCCCCTCGGTCCAGCTTCCCGTGGCCCGGCTGTCCGGCGGCCAGCGGCAGGCGATCGCGGTGGCCCGGGCGGTGTTCGAGGACGCGAAGATCCTGCTGCTGGACGAGCCACTGGCGGCCATGGGCGCCAAGGAAGGCGCCATGATCCTGGACCTGGTCCTCGACCTGAAGAAGCGCGGCGACGTCTCGGTGATCATCATCGCGCACAACTACGGCCAGGTGTTCCAGGTCTGCGACCGGGTCAACCTGCTGCAGCACGGCGAGATCACCCTGGACAAGTACACCAAGGACACCTCGGTCGACGAGATGACCGAACTGGTCGTTTCCGAGTACCGCAAGGCCCTGAGGGAGCGCCACGCCGCCGAGGGCTCCGGCACCGCCGAAGGCTCCGGCGCCGCCTGAGCCGTTGGCCAGCTCACCCGGCGCGGACCGCCTCGACCAGCAGATGCGGTTCGTGACCGAGATCGGCCGGCTCAAGGGCGTGCTGCGGCAGACGATGCTGGCCGAGGTCGGCCGGCGGGAGAACTCGGCCGAGCATTCCTGGCACCTGGCCGTGATGGTGACGGCCCTGGCCGAGCACGCGCCGCCCGGCACCGACCTGAGCCGGGTCACCGCGATGGTGCTCGTGCACGACCTGGTCGAGATCGACGCCGGGGACCTGTTCGCCTACGCCGACGCGGCCCAGCAGGCCCGCCAGGAGGAGGCCGAGCGCGCCGCGGCCGACCGGATCTTCAGCCTGCTCCCCGGCGGCCAGGCCGACCGGCTGCGCGGCCTGTGGGACGAGTTCGAGGAGCGCCGCACGCCCGAGGCCCGGTTCGCCCGCGCGCTGGACCGGCTCCAGCCCATGCTGGAGAACGTCAAGGCCGGCGGGGGAACCTGGACCGAGCACGCGATCACCGCCGCCCAGGTGCTGGCCAAGGTGGCGCTGATCGAAGACGGCTCCCCCGCGCTCGGGCGCTACGCCAGGGACCTCGTCGACCGCGCCGTCCGCACCGGCCTGCTCGCGCCCTAGTTTCTGCTCGCCTCGCGGGCGGTAGCCACCGGGCCGGGCGCGGGGCGGCGGGGGGCGGGGTGCTCGACCAGGGCGATCACGCGGGCGGCCATGAAGCGGGCGGTCCTGACCGGCACGCCGCCCCGGGTGAGTTCGCTCACCTCGATCAGGCCGCGCCGGTTGACGACCTCGACCCGGCGCCCGGCCTTGGTCGCCGCCACCTCGTAGGTCTTGGGCACGTCCCCGGCGTCGATCACGATCTCGACCCTGTCGCCCTTCATCGCCAACCACCGCCCAGGCTTCGACCGGCAAGCACCGCCACCCTGCGGTTTACCCGCGGGCCACCCCGCTTACCCGGTCGCGACCGGGAGGCCTCCGCCCAGGCCACACCTTCCGGCCGCCCGGGCTGTCAGAAGAAGATCAGCTTGACCGCGGAGACCACCCCGATGGCCACCACGAACAGCCGCAGGGCCATGGGCGGCAGGCGGCGCCCGAACCGCGAGCCGAGCAGCCCGCCGGCTGTGGACCCGACCGCGATCAGCGCCGCTGCCGCCCAGGACACGTGCGAGAGCAGGATAAAGACCACGGCCGCGGTGCCGTTGACCATCGCGACGAGGATGTTCTTGGCTCCGTTGACCCGTTGCAGGGTCTCGTCGAGAAAGCTGCCGAGCAGCCCGATCACCAGGACCCCCTGGGCGGCCCCGAAATAGCCGCCGTACATCCCGGAGAGGCAGACGCCGGCCGAGAGCAGGGGGCCGGCCCGGTCGCCCCGCTCGCCGTCGCTCTCGTCGTTTCTGCGCGTCCTGATCCAGGCGGCCAGCCACGGCTGCACGAGCACCAGCACGCACGAGATCAGGATCAGCACCGGCACGACCAGCCGGAACGCGGCGGACGGGAGCGACAGCAGCGCGATCGCGCCGATGAGCGCGCCGATCGCGGACGCCACGCCGAGCCGGATCAGGCGGCCGCGCTGCCCTTCCAGTTCGCGCCGGTAGCCGAACCCGCCGCTGAGGTTGCCGGGCACGAGGCCGATATTGTTGGACACGTTGGCGATGACCGGCGGGTAGCCGAACGCGAGCAGCGTCGGAAAGGTGATCAGCGACCCGGAACCGACGACAGCGTTGACCCCGCCGGCGGCGGTTCCTGCAGCGAGGATCGCGACTGCCTCACCGGGGCCCAAAAGATCCTCGCATGGTCCAAATCGTATGGTAGCCGCGCTGACCTCGTCACACAGGCCCCTCGCGTCCGCCCCACCCCGCCCGTCGCCCAACCGGGCGTGCCGGGGTTGACTTTCATGATGCTCCTGCGCCAAGGGGCATGGTGATGTCGCGGACATGCAGCGGCACATGTGCGTGTTGCTGTGCAGGTACATGCGGCAGGGTGGGCGGGCCGGTGGCTCACCCGCTGGCCGGGGAGGGCTGCAGCAAGATCGATGGAAGTTTGGTGCTCGCCGGCGAGCATCAGATTTCCATCCATCGCCATGGTCGTTACGGCACGGAGTCCGGGGCACAGGCGGCTTTCCCGGGAAGCCGGGCGCAGACGCGGCTGACAGCGCGCCCCTTCGGCGGTGTTTTCCATGATCTGGGTTATTCGTGTGCGACATCCGCGCGCCATCAACCCGGATCACGGAATGGCCTTCCACGCGAGCCCATCGCTATCGGATCGTTAGCGGCTTACCTGGTGATA
>DATAVV010000348.1:0-16702 GCA_036267555.1 Streptosporangiaceae bacterium
CAGGCTGGCGGCCAGGTCCAGGCGGCGCTGCATGCCGCCGGAGAAGTTCTTGGCCGCCCGGTCGGCCGCTTCGGTCAGCCCGAACTGCTCCAGCAACTCGGTGGCGCGGCTGCGCGCCTTCGGCCAGCTCAGGTGGTAGAGGCGCCCGACGATCTCGAGGTTCTCGCGGCCGGTCAGCTCCTCCTGGATCGCGGCCGACTGCCCGGAAAGGCCGATCGTGCGGCGCACCGCTGCGGGCTGCTTGACCACGTCGAAACCCTCGACCAGGGCTCGCCCGCCGTCCGGGCGCAGCAGCGTGGTCAGGATGCGCACCGCGGTCGTCTTGCCGGCCCCGTTCGGGCCGAGCACGCCGAGCACCGTCCCCTGCGGCACCGAAAGGTCGATGCCGCGCAGGGCCCGGACCTCCTTGAAGGACTTGGTCAGTCCCTCAACGAGAATCGCCGGGCCAGAACTAGCAGATGACACCTTCATCCTCCCCTGAACGGGCCTTCGGCCCCGCGAACGTCCCCGGTGCACCCGAACCTACCGGTGCGCACCGACATCGGCGAAACGGATAATGTTCGTCCCCGCTTCCCCGTTACCGACGACGCACGGGCCGCGAACTCATCGGCGCGGCCGCGGCCACGGCACAGCCATGACATCTGTCACGGGCAGATCAGGATGAAGGGCATGGCCCGCGCGGGCGCGGGCGGCCTTAGCGTGAACATGGCACCGCCACCGAAGGCGGTGCGCGGTGGGACAATGAGGTCGCTGCCGCGGTCCCGAGGAGGTAGCTATGTCCGTCGCGGTCGAAGTCGTCATTGGTGTCGCCGTCCTGGCCCTGCTGATGTTCCGGCAGTTGCAAACCCGGCCCGTCCGGGACAGCGGCGTGCGCATCATGCTGATCCTTGGGGTCATCGGCATCGTGGAGACCGTCCAGTACCTGGATAAGCACCACGGCGGTCCGACGATCTACGCCGCCATCCTCGGCAGCCTGGTGCTCGCCGGCATCTTCGGCGTGCTGCGCGCGCTGAGCACGCGCGTGTGGCAGCAGGACGGGCAGGTCTGGCGGAAGGGCAACTGGGTGTCGGCCTCGCTGTGGGTCGTGGCCGTGGCCGCGCACCTGGGCTACGACGCGCTGCTCCTGCACGGCAGGGGCGACAGTGACCTGGGCAACGTCACCCTCCTGCTGTATCTGGCGATCAGCCTGGGCGTGCAGCGCATCCTCGTGGCGCAGCGCGCCGCCCGCCTGCAGCCCGGCGGTCCCGCCCCGGCCACCGGGTACGGCCAGTTCGGCTGATCCGGTCCGGGCTTAGCCGAGGTACCCGGGGTTGGCGTCCCAGAAGCCGCACTGGTGCTCGGCGCCGAACGCGGCGGCCGAGATGGTCTGGCTCTGGTCCCCGGGGCGCAGCGACATCAGCCGGCGGCTGGTGTACGCCGGCCAGGCCGGCTGGCCCGGCGCCTGCGGGGCGCCGAAGCGCGCGAACGCGCCCCACCACAGCACCATCTGGCGGGACAACTGCAGTTGCGCCGGGGTAAGCAGGCCGTAGAGCGAGTAGCCGTTGTTGAAGCTCGGCCACAGGTAGGCCAGTTCCATGGCGTGTCCCGCGCCCCACTGGTATCCGGGCAGGTCCAGCAACCCCGCCAGCCCAGGGGAGAAGCCGCCGCCACCACTGCCGCATCGGCCAGCGGGAGGTTTTCCATGATCTGGGTGGATTGCGTGCGGTATGCGCGCGTCATGAACCCATCTATGAAAGGTCGAGCGTTCGGCTCGCCCGGGCGCCGGGCGGGGATTTCGGGGCGGCGCCGGGGTTACGAGGGTGGTTACGGGGCGGCGGTGGGGTTCCGGCGTAGCCACCGGCCGCGGCCGGGGGTGGCCAGGACCTCGCCGTCCTCCAGGACGACCTCGCCCCGGCTGACCGTGAAGCGGGGCCAGCCGTGGACCTCGCGGCCGTCGTAGACCGAGTAGTCGGCCCTGGACTGCATGGACCGGCCGTCGATCGTGCGGCGCAGGTCCGGGTCGAGTATGACCAGGTCGGCGTCGCTGCCGACCGCGATCGTCCCCTTCTGGGGGTACAGGCCGAACAACTGGGCGGCGTTCGACGAGGTCAGGGCGATGAACCGGGACAGCGAGATGCGCCCGGTCCTGACGCCCTCGGAGAACAGCATCGGCAGGACCGTCTCGAGGTCGGCGACGCCCTGGCGGGCCGTGGTCACGTCCAGCGACTCGTCGACCTTGTCGCGCAGCAGCCAGGGCGCGTGGTCGCTGCCCAGGGTGTGGACGGACCCGTCGGCCAGGCCGGCCCACAGCGCGGCGACGTCCCCGGGCTCGCGCAGCGGGGGAGCGCCGATGTAGCGGCCGCCCTGCGGCTGGGCCAGGGCCTCGCTGGTCAGGTAGAGGTACAGCGGCCGGGTCTCCACGAACACCGGCAGGCCGCGCTGCTGGCCGCCGCGAGCGGACCGCAGCGCCGCGGCCGATGACAGGTGGACGAGGTATACCGGTGACCCGGTCGTCTCGCAGATCGCGACCGCCCGCTCGACGGCGGCCCGCTCGGCCGCGACCGGCCGGGCCTGCGCCCAGTGGTCCAGGCTGCCCCGGCCCGAGGCCAGCAACTGCTCGCCCGCGTCCCGGATCAGGGCGCCGTCCTCGCAGTGGATCAGCGTGAGCATCCCGTGCTGCCCGGCCGCCCGCACCGCTGCGATCATCTCGGCGGCGTTGGCCTCGAACACGGCGGAGGTCATGAACAGCTTGAGGCTGGTGTGCCCGTCGGACGCCAGTTCGGGCACCTCGGCCAGCGCCCCGGGCGTGGGGTCGGCCAGCACCGGGTGCAGCACGTAGTCGACCGCCGCGGTGCCGCCGGCGGTGGCCAGGTCGTGGGCCAGGGCCTGGCGCATCGACTGGCCCTCGCCGGGGAACGTCATGTTCCCGATCGTGGTCACGCCGCCGGCGATCGCGGCCGCCGAGCCGCTGGCGAAGTCGTCAGCCCACCCGGGCTCGCCGCGGTCGGGCAGCGCCGGGTAGGAAAGATGCACGTGCATGTCCAGGCCGCCGGGCAGCACCAGGGCCCCGGTCGCGTCGAGTTGCCCGCGGCCGCGGACCGGGCCGCCGATCTGGGCGATCTTGCCCTGGCTGATGCCCACGTCGGCTTCGCCGCGCCCGCCCGCCGTGACGACGGTCCCGCCGCGGACGACCAGATCGCACTCGACGTCCCCGGTCACGCCCACCTCCCCGTGGTGATCTGTCTCGGCCATCATCCACCCGGGCCGGGCCGGGTCAGCAGCGGCCGGCGGGGTAGCGTCCTGCTATGGCCGCGGACGCAGAAGAACTGCAGGTCGGGAGCCGGACGGTGCGGATTTCTCACCCGGAGCGGGTGTATTTCCCCGCCCGCGGTGAAACCAAGCTCGACCTGGCCAGGTACTACATGTCGGTCGGGGACGGCATCGTGCGCGCCCTGCGCGAGCGGCCGTGCATGATGCACCGCTTCCCGTCCGGGGTCGCGCCGCATGGCGAGGGTGGCGCCGGCGGAGGGAAGGTGCACCAGAAGCGGGTGCCGGCCGGCGCGCCGCCATGGCTGGAGACCGTGCGCGTGAGCTTCCCGCGCTACGGCCGTCACGCGGATGAGTTGTGCGTCACCGAGCTGGCCGCTGTGGTGTGGGCCGTCCAGATGTCCACGGTGGAGTTTCATCCGTGGAACTCCCGCCGGGCCGACACCGAGCGGCCCGATGAGTGGCGCATCGACCTGGACCCCATGCCGCGCTGCGGGTTCGGCACCGTGCGCCGGGTCGCTCACGTGGTCAGGGAGATTCTCGGCGAACTGGACGTGACCGGGTGGCCCAAGACCTCCGGGGGCAACGGGCTGCACGTCTACGTCCGGATCGAGCCGAGATGGGGCTTCGCCGAGGTGCGCCGGGCGGCTTACGCGTTCGCCCGCGAGGTCGAGCGCCGCGTTCCTGACCTGGTTACCACCACCTGGTGGCGCAAGGACCGCGACCCGGCCATGCTGTTCGTCGACTACAACCAGAACGCCAGGGATCACACGATCGCCAGCGCCTACTCGGTGCGGGGCGTGCCGGAGGCGACCGTGTCCACCCCGATCACCTGGGACGAGGTCGACGACGTGGATCCGCGTGCGTTCACGATCGCCACCGTGCCGGCCCGCTTCGCCGAGGTCGGTGACCTGTACGAGGGCATCGACGACGTCGCCTACTCCCTGGAACCCTTGCTGGAATGGGCCGACCGGGACGGCCTGGACTAACCGCCGGCCTCGCCCGGCTCAGCCAGTCCGGCGGCCGCCATCGCGGGCGCGGGCTGCGGGGCGGGCGGCAGCCGGCGCAGCACGGCCGGCGTGATGGAGCGGTACGCCGCCGGATCGACCGGCTTGAGCCAGTGGGACGCACGGACGGCGGCGCTGACGTTGACGCCGAGATCGCCGAGCACCTCATCCACGTTGTGCATGGAGAACGGGATGATCTTGCCGCCGTGGCAGTGGTGGGTGTCGGTGGCGGTGTCCATGAACGCTAGCTGGTCGACGACCTGCTGGCGCATGACCTCCGGCGCGGGCAGCGTGACCGCGCCGGCCAGGTCCGCCGCGATCCAGACCGCGGCCATCTCGGCATTGAGCGGGCTGAAGAACGAGGAGTTGTACCCGTTGAAGTACAGGTCGGCCACGCCCGCCGGGCGGATCTGCCGGTAGAGCATGAAGTTGCCGCGCCCGTCGAGCACGTCCCGCGTGACCTCGGCGGGCAGGAACGGCACGCCCTGGGTGAACCCGGTCGCGCAGACGATGAGGTCAGCGGGCAGCCGGGTGCCGTCGTCGAGTTCGGCGGCCGGGCCTGCGCCGTCGGCCAGCAGCCGGGCGATGGTCCGGTTGGGGTGCACGACGATGCGCCCGGCGGCCGCGCCCTCGAAGAAGCCCTCGGTGCCCAGGCCGATCGCGCCGCGCACGATGTCCTCCATCTGGCCGGGCGGGACCAGCCCGAGCCGCCGGAGCCCGAACTGGCGGACCGACGCCGAGCCGATCGAGTTGATCATCCGGGCCCGCATGCCGTTGGCCGGGCCGTGCAGGAATTTCTCGACGCCCTGCAGGTGCAGGTACTTGAACAGGGCCTCGCCCATGCGGGTCAGCAGCAGCAGCTTGAAGTTGACGAAACCGCCGATCCGGCGCGGCACCTTCCACAGCAGGTGCCGGGCGACCACGTCCGTGCTCGCGGCGGCCAGGCTGACGGGCACGGTGACGTCGCAGGCCGACTTGCCGTACCCGACGACCAGCACCCGCTTGCCCCGGGCCTGCTCCGCGTCGTGCAGTTCGGTCCCGGCCATCACCCGGCCGCCGGCGTCGGTGAACTGGGCCTCGCCCGGATAACGCGGTACGGCTGGCTCGCAGAACACCCCGTTGGCCACCACGAGCTTGTCGACGTGCCCGGCCGGGCCCGCGGTGGCGATGGTCCAGCCCCCGCCGGCCTTCGGCACGGCGGACGTGACCTCGGTGGCAAGCCGCAGCGCCGGGTCGAGGCCGAAATGGCTGGCGTACGCCGCGAGGTAGGCCTGGACCTGCTCTCCGGTCGGCCACTGCGGGTAGTCGCGCGGCATGGGGTAGTCCGACAGCGAGTACTGCTGCTTCGGGCTCTGCGTGGTCAGCCCCGGGTAGCGGCGGGTGCGGCTCCACACGCCCCCCACGTCGGGGGCCTTGTCGTAGACGACGACCTCGTGTCCGGCCTGCTTGAGCACCTTGGCGGTGGCCAGCCCGGCCACGCCGGCGCCGATGATCCCGACGCGCATGGTCAGCTCACCGCGGGCGGCAGCTGCAACTGGATGCCGAAGTCGGCCATGATCTCCTTGATCTTGCCGATGTCCTTGGGGCCCGGCGGCATGTCGGCCAGGGCCTGGTAGTAGCCCTCCAGGCCGGCCGGCGAGACGACCGAGATGACCCGGGACTCCTCGTCGCAGGCGTTACGGAACGTGTGCACGACGTCGCGTGGCAGGTAGAGGTAGTCGCCGGCGCCGAGAGTGAAGTCCTCGCCGCCGAGGTACACGTCAAGCTGGCCGGCCAGGCAGATGAACGACTCGTCCTCGCGGGTGTGGATGTGGGCCGGGGGGCCGTCGGTGCGGGGCGGGATGGAGTACTCGAAGAGGGAGTACGCGTCGTGGGTCGACTTGCCGTCGGTCTTCATCGTGATGCCGAGGCCGATGGCCGCGATCTGCCGCCCCTCGCGTGAGGGCAGCATGTATCCGCCGCCAAGACTCATCGTCGCCTCCTTGGGTCGCCCACCCGCGCAGTCGCGGGTGCTTGATATCACAGCGTGCGGCGGAGCGGCCGGCGCCGCAATGACCTGTCCCGCTCACTGGGACAGCAGTCGGGGGCGGCTGGTGTAGGCGCGGGACACGGCCGCCGCCGCCATCCGCACCGCGGGCCCGGTGCGGTCGGCGCGCACGAGCTGGCTGGGCCCGGTGACGGACAGGGCAGCGGCGACGTCGCCGAGCGGGCCGAAGATGGGCCCGGCGACGCAGCTCACGCCGATGTTGCCCTCCTCGCGCTCGATCGCCCAGCCGCGCTCGGGCACCGCGGTCAGCTCCCTCATGATGGCGACGGGGCTGGTCAGCGTGCGCGGAGTACGGGCCGTCAGCGGCCCGGCCAGCGCGGCGTCGATGACCGCCGGCTGCGAGTAGGCCAGGATCGCGCGGCCCAGCGCCGAGCAGTACGCCGGGATCATCCCCCCGACCTGTGACAGCATCGGCATGGCCCGGTGCCCGGTGATCTTCTCGACCACCAGGACGTGGGTGCCGTCGAGCACGCCGAGCTGAACGGTGATCTTCGTGGCCTGGTGCAGGTCCTGCAGGAACGGCAGGGCCGCCTCGCGCAGCTCGAGCCGGATCGGCGCCAGGCTCGCGATCTCGAACAGGCGGTTGCCGATGCGGTAGCGGTTCCCGGGCTTTTCCAGCCACCCGAGCCGGATCATCCGGTCCGCGGTGCGGTGGGTGGTCGAGCGGGGCAATCCGCAGCGGGCGGCCAGCGCGGCCAGCGTCAGCTCGCGGTGGGCGGGGTCGAACGCGCCGAGGATGGCCGCCGCCCGGTTCAGCCCGCCCTCGGAGGGCACGGCGTCCCGCTCAGTGGGACTCACAGTTGGTTCCGCGGGTACATACGGGTCAGGCTAAGCCCGGTAAGGCATCGCGCACGAGTCCCGGGGGAGGCACACCATCACCGAACCAACCGCGCTGATCGGCGGCGGGGCCGCCGGCATCGGCTACGCGGTCGCCGCACGCCTCGCGCCGGCGCACCGCGTCGTTATCACCGGCCGGCGCGCAGGCCCGCTCGCGACAGCCGCAACGCGGCTGCAGGGCGAGACGGGCGCGGTGATCGGCACCCTGGTCAGCGACATCGCGGCGCCGGACGCGGCGGCCACCGTGCTGGACGCGATGACGGCGCGGTACGGCCCTCCGGACGTTGTGGTACTCAACGCGGGCGGCCCGCCGCCCGGCCGGATCCTTGACGTCACCGACGACGCCTGGCGGGCAGCGGCCGAGTTGCTGCTGCTGGGGCCGCTGCGCCTGGCCCGTCTCGTGCTGCCGGCCATGGCGTCCCGCGGCTTCGGCCGCCTGGTGTTCGTGACCTCGACCGCGGTCCGCCAGCCGCAGCCGGACCTGGCCATCTCGGTCGTGCTGCGCGCCGGCGTCACCGCCGCCGCGAAGCTGCTGTCGCTGGAGCACGCGGCCGCGGGCGTGACCGTCAACTGCGTCGCGCCCGGGGCCACCGACACCCAGCGCCGCCGAGAGGTTCTGGCCAGCCGGGCCGCCCGGACCGGCCAGCCGGTCTCCGAGGTGGACGCGCAGGACACGCGGGAGGTGCCGGCCGGCCGGCCCGGCACCCCGGACGAGGTGGCCGCGGCCGTCGCGTTCCTCGCCTCAGCGCAGGCCGGCTACATCAACGGGACCGTGCTCACGGTCGACGGGGGAAGGACGGAGACGTTCTGATGGGATTGTCTGGCCCGGCCTTCACCATGGCCGACTTCCTCGGCGCGATCAGCGACACCGTCCGTCCCAGCCAGGCCCGGCCGGTCGTGGTGCACGCCGCCGAGCTGGAGACGCTCCCGGCCGCGCAGGTCCACAACCCGACCACGCTGGCGGTGGCCGGGCGCCTGCCCACCACCACGTTCGAGCTGCTGCGGCAGACGATCCCGGCCGGCCAGAGCTCGGACATGCAGCGGCACTACCACGAGACCGTCCACTACGTCATCTCCGGTCGCGGGCACAGCGAGATCGAGGACGACACGGAGGGCTGGGCGACGGGTGACTTCGTCTACACGCCGCCGTGGACCTGGCACCGCCACTACAACGACTCGGCCGACGAGCCGGCCGAGTTCCTCACGATCGAGAACTCCCGCCTGCTGCAAGCCCTCGGCGTCGCCCGCCGGCAGAGTGCCGGCCTGTGCACGGTGGCTGAGGCGCGCGCCCGATTCCCGGAGGACCAGTGATGAATAGCGACCTGCCCGAGCACATCAGCATCTGGGGCGAGCTGGCCGACACCGACCACGAGTTGCGTCACATCGACGTGAACGGCGTGCGTACCCGCGTGCTGCGCGCCGGATCAGGTCCCGACCTGGTGCTGCTGCACGGCACCGGGGGTCACCTGGAGGCATATGCCCGCGACATCGCGGGCCTGGCCGACAGCTTCCGCGTCACCGCCTACGACATGGTCGGCCACGGCTGGTCGGACCTGCCGGACCGGCCGTACACCATCGACGTTCTCTGCGACCACCTCATCGGGCTGCTGGACGCGCTGGACATCGGCGCGGCCCACCTGTCCGGTGAATCGCTGGGGGGCTGGGTCGCCGCGTGGGCCGCTGCCCGCCATCCCGATCGCGTGGGCCGGCTCGTGCTCAACACCCCCGGCAACATCGCCAACAAGCCCGAGGTGATGGCCCGGCTGCGGGACAGCACACTGGCCGCGGTGCGTGACCCGAGCGACGCGACCGTACGCCGGCGGGTCGAGTTCCTGTTCCACCACACCGAGATGGTCACCGACGAGCTGGTCACCCTGCGCCGCGCCGTCTACAGCCGGCCTGGCTTCCTGCGCGCGATCAGCAACACGCTGGTGTTGCAGGACCCGGTGGTCCGCAAGGACTTCGCGTGGGATCCGGGGTGGGTCGGCAAGATCGGCGCGCCGACGCTCCTGCTGTGGACCGACCACGATCCCACCGGCGGGCTGGACGAAGCGGCGATGCTGCTCGGCTGGCTGCCCGATGCCCGGCTTTACGTCATCGAGGACGCCGGTCACTGGCCGCAGTGGGAGAAGCGAGAGGAGTACCTGCGCGTCCATCACGACTTCCTGCTGCGCGGCACGGCCGGGGAAGCGGCCGGGGAAGCGGCACCGTGAGCGAGATCATCGGGCTGGTCGGCATGTCGCATTCGCCGTTCGCGACAATGCTGCCGCCGCCAGACGCGGCCGCGCCGGGCGGCCGGTTCCTGGCCGCCGCGGCCCGCGTCAGCGCCGCGGTCGAGGCGCTGGCCCCCGACGCGCTGGTGGTCATCGGCCCCGACCACTTCCACGGGAACTTCTACGATGTGATGCCGCCGTTCGTGCTCGGGGTGGAGGAGGCCGAGGCCTTCGGGGACTTCGGCAGCCGCTCGGGCCCGCTGCCGGTGGCGTCCGCGCTCGCCTGGCTGATCCGCGAGGGGCTGGCCCGCGACGGGTTCGACATCGCCCTGTCCTACGCGCTCACCGTCGACCACGGCATCGCGCAGAGCTACGACATGGTCCGCGGCGCGGCCGACCTCCCGCTGGTCCCGCTGGTCATCAACACCGCCGCGCCGCCCTTGCCGTCCATGCCCCGCTGCCTGGCGCTCGGCCGGTCGCTGGGCCGCGCGATCCGGGCCGCCGGCGCCGGGCGGGTGCTGGTCGTCGCCAGCGGCGGCCTGTCGCACTGGCTGCCGTCCAACGACCCGCGCGACACGTCGGTTCCGGCTGACCGGCGCGCGGCGATGATCCACGGCCGGCGCGACGTGCGGGCGTACTCCGCCACCCGCGAGCCGCGGATCCAGGCCCTGGCCGGCAACCCGGACGCCCCGGTCAACGCGGCCTGGGACGCCTGGTTCCTCAAGCAACTCCTCGCCGCCGACGCCGGCCCGGTGGCCGGCCTCGGCGACGAGGTCCTCGAGCAGCAGGCCGGCAGCGGCAGCCACGAGATCCGCGCCTGGCTCGCCGGCTTTGCCGCGGTCGGCGAGCCGCTGGTATGGACCAGCTACGAGCCGGTACCGGAATGGCTCACCGGCATGGGCATCGGCACCACGTTCGAGGTGGCCTGATCGCGCTGGCCGCACCGCCTGGCGCGTGGTGGCCGGCCCGGGATGCCTCTACCATGGCCACGACCGCCACCTCGCGAGGGAAGGCATGGGCACCCACAGCGCCAAGCACGTCAGGAAAACGGGCCTTCGGATCATCGTCACCGGCGGCGGTACCGGGGGCCACACCTATCCCGCCCTGACCACGATCCGCACCCTGCGAGCCGAATTCGGCCGGACCGGGCCGCCACTGCAGTTCCTCTGGGTCGGCGTCGCCACCGGCCTGGAAGCCAGGATCTGCCGGGAGCAGCGGATACCGTTCCGGGCGATCACCACGGGCAAGCTGCGCCGTTCGCCCACGCCGCGGGAACTGGCCAGGAACGTCGCGGACGCGTTCCGCATCCCGTTCGGGGTGCTGCAGGCCTTCGGCATCGTCGCGCGGTACCGGCCGGACGTGGTGCTGTCGACCGGCGGCTACGTCTGCGTGCCGATCGGCATGGCCGCCTGGGTCCTGCGCCGCCCGCTGGTCATGCACGAGCAGACCGCCGCGCTCGGCCTGGCCAACCGGATCCTGGCCCGGCTGGCCACCCGGGTGCTGGTCAGCCACGAGTCGTCCGTCGGTCACCTGCCGGCCCGGGCCCGCCCGCGGGCCGTGGTCACCGGCAACCCGATCCGCCCTGAGGTGCTGGCCGGCGACCGGGAGCGGGGCCTGGCCGGGTACGGCCAGGACCCGCGGCCGCCGCTGGTCCTGGTGACCGGCGGGGCCACGGGCGCGCTGCAGGTCAACAAGCTCGTGGCCGGGATCCTGCCCGACGTGCTGCCGTACTGCCACATGCTGCACCAGGCCGGCCAGCAGGGCCTGGCCCAGGCCCGGGCCGCGGCGGCGGCCCTGCCGGAGACGCTGGCGGGCCGCTACCGGGTGGTCGACTACATCCACGACGAACTGCCGGACGTGCTGGCCGCCGCCGACGTGGTCATCTGCCGCAGCGGGGCGGGCACCGTGGCCGAGTTGACCGGCCTGGGCAAGGCCAGCATCCTGATCCCGCTCGTGCCCACCGGCGGCGACGAGCAGCGGCGCACGGCCCGGCATCTCGCCGAGGCGGGCGCGGCCCGGATGCTCACCGGCCCGGACGCCACCCCCGAGCGCCTCCGGGACGAGTTGCTGACCCTGCTGAAGGACCCCCAGGAGAGCAGGAACCTGGCCGACAACGCCCGCACGCACGGGCGTCCCGACGCGGCGCAGCGCGTCACGCAGGAGGTCATCAGCGCCGCCCGCCGCAAGAAGCAGTAGTCACGTGGGCACTTGCGGTGCAAAAATCCCAGGCAGGCCATCCGCAAAGGAGTGATCGGGGATGCTACGCGGGCAGGTTGCCATCTTCTTGGCTTGTTCCGAGAGGTTCAAGCCTGAACTCGCGTGGCCGGTTCGCGACGCGCTGGCCAGCGAGGGCCTGTGCGCGGTCATCATGAGCGACGCGCCGCCGCTGCCCGGTGCCCCCGTCGAGCCAGAGGCCAGGGCGCAGGCCTATCTCGACGCGTCGTCGGCGTTCGTGGCCCTGTGCACGGCCGACTACGAGCTCAGCGACGGCTCGAAGTACCCCAAGGCCAACATCATCGACGAGATCCAGCAGGCCAGAACGTACCCGCACCTGCGGGACCGGTCGCAGGTGCTGAAGTCGCCCGGCGTCCTGCTGCCCAGCGACATCACCCCGACCTGCGACAGCCTCGACGTGACCAAGCCGGTGGCCGCGGCCGACGTCATACTCAAGCAGCTTCAGCAGTGGGGGATCGTGGCCGGGAACGCCCCGGCGGCGCCGCACCCGGTGGGCACCGAGGCCACGGACGATGTGAACGTGCTGTTCCCCGGCCTGGAGCCCGGCGATCACGACGAGGCCCGCCGGCGCGTCTACCCGCTGCTGCGCGACCGGGGCGAGGACCGGCGCCGCCGCATCGCCGCGGAACTGCACCGCGAGACCATGGAGCCCGACGACGCCCGCTCGCTCGTGGCGGCCTCGCTGCTGCGGGCGGTAGCGGGCCTGGACGCCGGGCTGGTCGGCGGCGAGATGGTCGAGGCGCTCGCCGGCTGTCCCGGGTACCCGGCGCGCGCGTGCGCGGCCGGCCTGCTGCTGGACCGGGCCGTCCTGGCGCCGCTCGAGATCCCCCTGGAGGTCCTCGGGCGGCTGGCCAGACCCAGCGCGGAAGACTGGTTCGTCTGGACTCCGGCCATGGCCGCGATCCAGGAACTGGTGCCGCACCGGCGCGACGCCTACGCGATCCTCGAAGCCCTGGCCGCCGGTGGCGACGCCCGGGACCGGTACGCGGTCGCCGGCGCCCTGCTCGCGGTGGCCTCGGTCCAGCCCGCGGCGGTGGCCCGTGACCTGGCCCAGCGCCTGGCCGAGGACCCCGACCCGCTGATCGCGGCCAGGGCGCAGGAGGTACTGGCCGCCGCCGGGCCGGCCCCCGTGAGCGGCCCGGCGTCCTCGGAGTAGACGATCGCGGCGGCAAGAACTCATCGACGGGAGACCAGTATCCATGACGTCAGAGCCGGACCGGCAGCACGGCGGCCCGGCGGGCGACATCTCGGTCACGCTGGGCGACGATTTCGTCGCCGTGGTCGAGGTGCACCGGCCGCCGGACAATTATTTCGACCGCACGCTGATCCGCGACCTCGCCGATATCTACCAGGCGCTGGACGGCGATCCGGGATGCCGGGCCATCGTGCTGTGCTCGGAGGGAAAGAACTTCTGCGCGGGCGCGAGCCTCACCGGGCCGCGCGCGCTGGGCCGCGGCGGTGACGAGGACGGACCGACCAGCCTGTACCGGGAGGCGATCCGGCTGTTCGAGGCGGCCAAGCCCGTGGTCGCCGCGGTGCAGGGCGCGGCGGTCGGCGGCGGTCTCGGGCTGGCGTGCTCAGCCGATTTCCGTGTCGGCTCCCCGCGGGCGCGCTTCTGCGCGAACTTCGCCCGGCTCGGTTTCCACCAGGGGTTCGGGCTTTCGGTGACGCTGCCCGCGATCGTCGGGCCGCAGCGCAGCCTGGACCTGCTGTACACCGGGCGGCGGATCGGCGGCGAGGAGGCCGAGCGCATCGGCCTGTGCGACCGGCTAGTGCCCGACGGCCAGGTCCGCGACGCCGCGCACGCGCTCGCGGCCGAGATCGCGGGCTCGGCCCCGCTGGCGGTGGCGTCGATCCGGGCCACGATGCGCGGCCACCTGGCGGGCCAGGTCCGCGCGGCGACCGACCGCGAGGCGGCCGAGCAGGACCGCCTGCGGGTCACCGCGGACTGGCAGGAGGGCGTGCGGGCCATGGCCGAACGGCGGCCGCCGCGGTTCGAGGGCCGGTGACCGGTCCAGCCCGCCTGGGCGGTGGCCACGCTGGCCCACGAGCGCAGGCTCGCCCCGCAGGCGGCCCGCCCGGCGGCCGGGGCGGCCCCGCCGCCCGCGGGCCGGGCCCGGCGGGAAGCCGCGACCGAGACCGAGCAGGTGCTGGAGCCCTACCGCTGGTACCCGCAGCGGGCCGGGCGCCCCGACCTGGTCATCGAGCGCGCGATCGCCGCGGGCCGAGACGGCGACCCGCTCGTCCGCCAGGAGATCGCCCGGCTGACAACGCTGGCGTGGTCGGCGCGGTGGAGCGCGCAGCGGGCCGCCGCGGCCAGGGCGCTGGGCCGGCCGCCCGGCCCCGAAGGCTCCCTCGGCAAGCTGGCCAGCAGCAACATCCAATCCCGCTAGCGTAAGTTGATCATGCTGCGGTGGCGGCCGGGCCTGGCCTCGGTCGTGGCGGGTGCCAGCGCCGACGGGTTTCTGCCCCGGGCAGGTGCGGTGGCGGCTGCGCCTGATGGCCCGGGGGGCGGTTGCGGTGGCGGCGCGGCCCGCTCGTCCCTGTGGCCCCATCCGCCCCCCGGGCCGGCCGTGTCGCGGGCCCGGCCGGCGATCACGGTGATGAATGCGGCATCCGGGCACATCGGTGTGCCCCCCGCGCACATCGATCATGAAACCAGGCTCTGCCCGGCCGGCGCGCCTGGCACCGGTCTGGTCGGCCGGGTTGCCGGCGGCGGTTTCCGGAAGATTTCCTACCAGCGGGTAATGAATGCGGACGTGCTGGTCGATACGATAGCGACGGGATAGATCGGAGCCGCACGTGGAAGAAACGGCCAGTTCCGTGCGCCAGGAGGCGCGCGAGTGGATCGACGAGAACTTCGACCCGGACATCAGCCTGCGGGTCTGGCTGGAGCGGCTGGCCGACTCGGGCTGGGCGCAGCCCGGCTGGCCGCAGCAGTGGTGCGGCCGGGGCCTGCCGCCGGACCTGGCCGCGCAGGCCTACGCGGAGTTCAACCGCGTGGACGCGCCGGGACCGCCCGCCGGGCTGGGCGTCATGCTCGCCGCGCCGACGATCATCGCGAACGGCACCGACGACCTCAAGCGGCAGTTCGTCCGGGCCGTGCTCATCGGCGACCACGCCTGGTGCCAGCTGTTCAGCGAGCCCGGTGCCGGGTCGGACCTGGCCGGCCTGCAGACGCGCGCGGAACGCGACGGCGAGGAGTTCATCGTCAACGGCCAGAAGGTGTGGACGTCGGGCGGCCAGGGCGCCGACTACGGCCTGCTGCTCGCCCGCACCGACCCCGACCTGCCCAAGCACCGCGGGATCACGTACTTCGCCCTGGCCATGGAGCAGCCAGGGGTGGACGTGCGGCCGCTGGTGCAGATGACCGGCGAGTCGGGGTTCAGCGAGGTGTTCTTCACCGACGCGCGCGTGCCCGCGTCCGCCGTGATCGGGGAGATCAACGGCGGGTGGGGCGTGGCGCTGAGCACGCTGGGCTTCGAGCGCACGGGTCTCGGCGCGGGGTCGGGGATCGGCTTCAGGCTCAGCGGGTTCGGCGGCGGCAAGCTCCGCGAGCAGCAGGAGAACACCACGGTCGGCGAGTACATCGAGGCGGCCAAGACCAGGGCCCGCAGCTTCGGGACCAACAGCACGGCCATGATCGGCGGCAGCGTGACGCCGCTGGTCAAGCTGGCCACCGACCTCGGGCGCGGGGATGATCCCCAGGCCCGCCAGGAGATCGTGCGCCTGCACACCCTCAGCTCGGTCAACAACTGGAACGGCCTGCGCGCCCGGGCCAAGGTGCAGGCCGGGGGGCGCGCGGGCGCCGAGGCGTCGCTCGGGAAGCTGATGTCGTCGGCCATCGCCCGGCAGTGGCGCGCCGCCGCCTCGGTCATCGCCGGCCCGCAGGACATGCTCGCCGGCGACGACGGGCCGCTGCGCGGGCGCGTGGCCTTGCAGTTCCTGGCCGCGCCCGGGCCGTCGATCTACGGCGGCTCGGACCAGATCCAGCGCAACATCATCGGGGAGCGGGTTCTCGGCCTGCCCCGGGAGCAGGACCCGTCGCGTACCCTGCCGTTCCGCGAGCTCAGGGTCGGAACCCAGTCCAGCAAGACCGAGGCCCCGGGCGAGGCGTCATGATCTTCACGTTCACCGACGAGCACCAGCAGCTGGCGGCCGGCCTGCGCCGGTTCCTGCAGGACAAGTCGCCGTCGGCCGAGGTGCGCAGGCTCATGGCGACCGAGCAAGGCTACGACCCGAAGACCTGGGCGCAGCTCGCCGGGCAGCTTGGCCTGCCGGGCCTGGTCGTCCCGGAGAAGTACGGCGGGGCCGGCGCGGGGCCGGTCGAACTGGCGCTCGCGTGCGAGGAGATGGGCCGCGCGCTGCTGTGCGCGCCGTTCTTCGCCACCGCGGTGCTCGCCACCTACGCGCTGCTGCACAGCGGTGACCAGGCCGCCGCCGAGGAGTTCCTGCCCGGCATGGCCGAAGGCACGACGATCGCCACCCTGGCCGGGCCCGAGGACGACGGCGCGTGGTCGACCGAGGGCGTGGCGACCCGGGCCCGCCGCGACGGCGACGGGTACCTGCTCGACGGCCGCAAGTCGTTCGTGCTCGACGGCCACGTGGCCGACCTGATCCTGGTCGTGGCCCAGGCCGACGCCGGGCCGAGCCTGTTCGCGGTGCGCGGCGACGCCGAAGGGCTCGCCCGCAGGCCGCTGACCACGCTCGACATGACCCGCAAGCAGGCCGCGCTGACGCTGGACGGCGTGCCGGCCGCCCTGGTGGGCACCGAGGGCGGCGCGGCCGACGTGGTGACGCGGACGCTGCGGCTCGCCGTGATCGCGCTCGCCGCCGAGCAGGTCGGCGGGGCCCAGCGCTGCCTGGACATGAGCGTCGAGTACGCCAAGATCCGCATGCAGTTCGGCCGGCCGATCGGCAGCTTCCAGGCGATCAAGCACATGTGCGCGGACATGCTGCTGGAGGTGGAGTCGGCGCGGTCGGCGGCCTACTACGCGGCCTGGGCCGCGCAGGACGAGTCCGACGAGCTGCCGCTGGTGTCCAGCATGGCCAAGGCCTACTGCTCGGAGGCGTACTTCCGCGCCGCCGCCGACAACATCCAGATCCACGGCGGCATC
>DATAVV010000349.1:0-13700 GCA_036267555.1 Streptosporangiaceae bacterium
GGCAGTGCATGCCGGAGCCGTTGTCACCGAACAGCGGCTTGGGCATGAACGTCACGGTCTTCCCGGCCGCCCGCGCCACGCTCTTGACCACGTACTTGTACAGCATGACCTTGTCGGCCATGTGCAGCATGCTGTCGAACCGGATGTCGATCTCGGCCTGGCCCGCGGTGCCGACCTCGTGGTGCTGCATCTCGACCTGGATGCCGCACTCGATCAGCGCGCTGACCATCTCGGACCGCAGGTCGGTGTAGTGGTCGGCCGGCGGGACGGGGAAGTAGCCGCCCTTGTAGCGCGGCTTGTAGCCAAGGTTGCCGCCCGGCTCTTCCCGGCCGGTGTTCCAGGCGCCCTCAACCGAGTCGAGGTAGTAGTAGCCCGCGTTAGGGCTGGTCTCGAAGCGGGCCGAGTCAAAGATGTAGAACTCCGCCTCCGGGCCGAAGAAAGCGGTGTCCCCGGTGCCGGTGCCGCGCAGGTAGTCCTCGGCCTTGCGGGCGATGTTGCGCGGGTCGCGGCTGTAGGGCTCGCCGGTCAGCGGGTCGTGCACGAAGAACGTGAGGTTCAGCGTCTTGCGCGTGCGGAACGGGTCGACGACCGCCGTGGTCGCGTCCGGCAGCAGCAGCATGTCCGATTCGTGGATCTGCTGGAAGCCGCGGATCGACGAGCCGTCGAACATAAGGCCGTCACTGAAGACGTTGTCGTCGAAGGATCCCGCGGGCACCGTGAAGTGCTGGACCGTCCCGGGCAGGTCGCAGAACCTGACGTCGACGAACTCCACCCCCTCGGCCTCGATAAACCGCAGAACCTCATCGCCGTTGGTGAACATCTGCTCTCCCTAGGCCGCTGACTTATTGACAAGCTCGCGCCCCCGCATGCGGGCACTGCTGGAACGCTAGGCCGTCGCGATTTCCGACCCGTATCCCCAATGTTTCGCCCATGTTACGGGCGGTCTCTCGCGGCGCGCCGGAAGCGCCCGGAGCAGGCCAGGGAAGACAGCAAACACGGTCAGGGTGCTGGCCCACGTGCTGACGTTCGCGGCCGTGCGCCGGACGATGGCGATCGGCGCCCTGGAGAGCGCGGGGCCAGCGCGACCTCGGCTCGGGGGACCCGATGGGCTTCGTCGGTGGCTCGGGCGCTGACGCGTCCGCGATCCGCCGCCACCCACCGGTCGGATAACGTGGGGGCCGTGGCGGAACGACGGTGGACCGGGTCGTGGCTGTCCGGTGTGACACCGGCCGGGAGTAAGAGCAAATACCCCGGCGAGCGGCTCGGGCTGCCCGAGTCCGGCGCCGGGTCGGCGGCCGGAGTCGGCCGGCGGCTGGGCGCCCTGCTGATCGACTGGCTGCTGTGCGAAGCCATCGCCGTGACCGCGTTTCACAGCCAGTACCTGACGATCGCCGTATTCGCCGCCGAAACCTACCTGCTGACCGCGCTGACCGGCTTCACGGTCGGCAAGCGCCTGCTGGGGATGCGCGTCGTGCGGCTCGACGGCAAGCCGGTCGGGCTGATCTGGTCCCTGGTCCGGACGCTGCTGTTCCTGGCCGTGGTCCCGCCGCTGGTCTTCGACGTCGACCTGCGCGGCCTGCACGACAAGGCCGCCCACACGGTGGTCATCCGGATCTAGCCCGGTCAGCCGGGTCAGCGGAAGCGCGGGCGCGGGGCCTTCGGCATCCGCCCGGCCTTCGGGATCGGGCCCTTGGGCATCTGCAGCGTCTGCGGCAGCGCCTTCAGCCGGTAGTTCAGGTCGGCCACGGCCGGGCCCTTGAGGTTGCGGGGCAGCTTCATGATGTGCCGCTGCAGCTTCTTGATCGAGATCTGCCCGTCTTCGTCGCCCACCTGGATGTCGTAGATCGGCACCTCGAAGGCGACCCGCGAGACCCGCTTCTTCTCGGCCGCGAGCAAGCTCGGCAGCCGGTTCGGGGAGCCCTCGCCGACCAGGATCACGCCGGGCTTGCCCACCACCCGGTGCACCACGTCCATGTTCCGGTTGGCGGAGATGGCCGGCGTCACGTTCCAGCTTCCGCGCATGCTCTGCAGGATCGCGGCCGCGGCCCCGGGCTGCCCCTCGATGGTCGCGTACTGCGCGGCCTGGGCGTACCGGCCGAACAGGAACATCGCCACGGCCACGCCGAGCAGTACGCCCACCGGGATCAGGAACAGCAGGTGGCCGGTGAGGAGCCCGACGACCACGGCCAGCGCGATGATCCCGAGGCCGGCCCCCACGACGATCGGCAGCGCCTTCGGATTGGCCTTGCGGATGATCCCCGCGACCATGCCGATCTGCTTGAGGCGGCCTGGGCCTTCCTGGTCCGCCGCGCCCTTCTTCGTCGAAGCGCCTTGCGGCTTATTCACCATGCTGGCGAGAATACTGTGCTCGCCGCCTGAGAACGACCCCGGTGGGCGTGGCGGCCGGTTTCATGATCAGGGTTATTCGCGTGCGCATATCGCACGTAATCAACCCAGATCATGGGAAACGGCGGCGGTGGCCTGGCGGTAGAGGCGGCCGGCGCGGTAGGAGGAGCGGACCAGGGGGCCGGACATGACGCCGGCGAAGCCCAGATCCTGGGCCTCCTCGGCCAGTTCGTCGAACTCCTCGGGGGGGACCCAGCGGTCGACGGGGTGGTGGCGCACGGACGGGCGCAGGTACTGGGTGATCGTGACCAGGTCGCAGCCGGCCGCGCGCAGGTCGGCCAGGGCCCCGCTGATCTCCTCGCGCTGCTCGCCCATGCCGAGGATCAGGTTGGACTTCGTGATCAGCCCGGCGGCGCGGGCCCGGCTGAGGACCTCGAGCGAGCGCTCGTAGCGGAAGCCGGGCCGGATCCGGCGGAAGATGCGCGGCACGGTCTCGATGTTGTGCGCGAGGACCTCCGGGCGGGCGCCGAACACCACGGCGAGTTGCTCTTCGTTCGCGTTGAAGTCCGGGATCAGCAGTTCCACGCCGCAGCCGGGCACGGCCGCATGGATCTCGCGGCAGGTCTGGCCGTACAGCCAGGCGCCGCCGTCGGCCAGGTCGTCGCGGGCCACGCCGGTGACGGTCGCGTAGCGCAGGCCCATCGTCGCCACGGACCCGGCGACCCGGCGCGGCTCGTCGGTGTCGAGCGGCTCGGGCTTGCCCGTGGCGATCTGGCAGAAGTCGCAGCGCCGGGTGCACTGGTCGCCGCCGATCAGGAACGTCGCCTCGCGATCTTCCCAGCACTCGAAGATGTTGGGGCAGCCCGCTTCCTCGCACACGGTGTGCAGGCCCTCGCGCCGGACCAGTTGCTTGAGCGCGGTGTACTCGGGCCCGGTGCGCAGCCTGGTCTTGATCCACGGCGGCTTGCGCTCGATCGGCGTCCGGCTGTTGCGCGCCTCCAGCCGGAGCATGCGGCGTCCTTCGGGTGCGAGTACCACGCTCATTAGCGTAATCGCTGCGCCGGGCTGGAGCGCACGGCGTCCGCCGGGCGGGTCGGTGTGACGCGGGCGCCCGCCGCCGGCGAGCATGGGCGCATGCCAACCCAGTCGCCCCGAGCGGGGTCACCGGCCCGATGACCACCAGAAACTTCCTCGACCAGGACACGTGGTTCGCGCAACTGCCGGGCGTGGTGGTGTCGGCCGCGGCGCTGATCACCGATCCGGCTCAGCGGGTCCTGCTGGTCAAGCCCAACTACCGGGACCACTGGAGCCTGCCCGGCGGGATCTGCGAGCAGGGCGAGCCGCCGCACGAGGGCTGTGCCCGGGAGGTCTGCGAGGAGATCGGCCTCGACCGGCCGTTCACCACGCTGCTCGCCGTCGAATGGACCCAGCCCTACGGCGAGAAGGCCCGTCCGATCATGAACTTCGTCTTCGACGGCGGCTCGCTGGCCGACGGCAGCGGGATCGTGCTGCAGGCCGAGGAGCTTGACGACTGCCGGTTCACCGCGGCCGACGAGGTGGCCGGCTACCTGGCCCCGTTCGGAGTGCGCCGGGTCGAGGCCGCGCTGGCCGCGCGCGCCTCCGGCGCGGCGGTCTACGGGCCGACGTGGACGGCCTGACCGGTCAGTTCCGCGGTGCCCTCAATGCTGCGCCAGCGGTCGGCGCCGAGCACCTCGGCCAGGTGCTTCTCGACGACCCCGATCGCGTCGCGGACCGTGACCGGGCGGCCCGACTCGGCTGACAGGCTGGTGACGGTGGCGTCCCGGATGCCGCACGGCACGATCCGGTCGTACCAGGACAGGTCGCAGTCGCAGTTCAGGGCGAACCCGTGCATGGTCACGCCCCGCGACACCCGGATGCCGATCGCGCCGACCTTCCGGTCCGGCCCGGGCGAGCCGCAGAACCAGACCCCGCTGCGCCCCTCGACCCGCGTGGTCGCCACGCCGAACTCGGCGCAGGCGCGCATCAGCGCCTCCTCGACCGAGCGGACGTAGGCGATCACGTCGATCGGCTCGCCCAGCCGCAGGATCGGGTACCCGACGAGCTGCCCGGGCCCGTGCCAGGTGATCTTGCCGCCCCGGTCCACGTCGATGACCGGCGCGCCCGGGTCCCCGGCCGGCCGGTCGAGGTCACCGGTCCGCTTGCCCGCGGTGTAGACCGGCGGGTGCTCGAGCAGCAGGCAGGCGTCGGGTATCTCGCCCCGCACCCGCCGCTCGTGCAGCAGTCGCTGCAGGTCCCAGGCCTCCGGGTACGGCAGCGCCGCGGAACCGAAACCGGCCCGGGCGAAAATCAGCTCGCGGTTCACGCCCACCAGCCTATGCAACCGGGCCGATCATCCTTCGCGGGCCCGGAATTGAACGCCGGACCTGCGGGCATGTCTGGGGAAGAAGCCCGGTTCCCTTGGGGTTCCAGCATACGGAGGCAGCCTCCGGGAAGGAGCGGCTGGTGTTCGACGAGGCCGAGCTGAAGCGGATGAGCCCGCGCGAGCGCGCCCGGCTGATGCAGGCGCTGGCGGTGCTGGACATGCCGCGGCTGAGCAACGCCGGCAGCCCCCGGCGGCGCAGGTACTTCCTGCTGGGGACCGTCGTGTGCTGTGTCTGCCTCGCCGCGTGGATCGGCGTCCTCGCCGTGACGCTGCCGCGGTTCTACCGCGCGGGGGACTGGCGCGGCGCGTGGGTGGGATTCGACCTGGCCGAGCTCATCGCGTTCGCGGCGACCGCCTGGGCCGCCTGGCGCGGCCGGCAGGTGCTGATCATGTGCCTCCTCGTGCTGGCCACGCTGCTGCTCGCCGACGCGTGGTTCGACGTCACGCTGAACGTGCGCACGAGCGGGTTCACGTTCAGCCTGCTCTCGGCGCTGCTCATCGAGATTCCGCTCGCGATCGTCTCGATCGTCAGCGCCCGGCGGCTGCTCCGGCTGACGATCGGGCGGATCAGGAGCCATAGCGGGCTCCCCGGGCCGGTGCCGTCGCTATGGCGGATCCCGCTGTTCAGCTACCAGGAAGGCGGGGTGCTGCGCGACCCGATCCCGCCCGGCTCGGCCAAGCGGCCCAGGGAAGGGGCCAGGGACGGCAGTTAGTCCTTTGGGCTTAACGCGGCGGCCAGGGCCGTGGCGACGTCAGGGTAACGGAACGCGAAGCCCTCCCGCAGCAACCGCGCGGGCCGCACACGCTGGCTGCCCAGCAGCTCGCCGGACAGTTCTCCCAGCCCTGCCCGCAGCACCGGGGCGGGCACCCGCAGCAGCGCGGGGCGCCGCAGCGCCCGGCCCAGTTCGGCGGTGAACTCGGCGTTGGTCACCGGGTTCGGGGCGGTGAGGTTCACCGGGCCCTCGATGTCCGCGTGCTCGATCAGGTACCGGACCGCGGCCACATGGTCGGTCACCGCTATCCAGCTGATGAACTGGCGCCCCGATCCGAGCCGGGCCCCGAGCCCGAACCGGAACAGCGGGACCAGCGGGCCCAGCATGCCGCCCTGGCGCGACAGCACGACCCCCGAGCGCAGGTTCACCACCCGCAGGCCCGGGGGCCCGCCCCGTGCGGCCGCCTCCCAGTCGCGGACCAGGCCGGGCAGGAACCCGGTCCCGGCGGGCGCGGACTCGTCCACCTCGCGCGACCCCGTGTCCCCGTACCAGCCGACGGCCGAGCCGCACAGCAGCGCCGCGGGCGGCGTCGCGGCCTTGCCGATCGCCGTGACCAGCGCCTTGGTGCTCTGGATCCGGCTGCCGGCCAGCTCTCGCTTGCGGGCCCGCGTCCACCAGCCGCCGCCAACCGGCGCCCCGGACAGGTGGACGACGGCGTCGAGCCCGTCGAACGTGGCCGGGTCGACCCCGCCGTCGCTGGCCTGCGGGTCCCAGCTGACCTGGTCCGGCTGCTGCGGTGAGCGCCGGACCAGCTTGATCACCTCATGGCCGTCCTGCCGCAGCGAGCCGGCCAGCGCGGTGCCGATGAGCCCGGAGGCCCCGGTGATCGCGACCCGCATGAACCCTCCTGTTACAGCCCCAGTTCGGTCTCGAACGCACCTTCTTGGAGGCGGGCCTTCACCGTGCCGAGGAACCGCGCGGCGTCCGCCCCGTCGACGAGCCGGTGGTCGTAGGTGAGGGCCAGGTAGACCATGGACCGCACGGTGATGACCTCGCCCAGCGCCGGGTCGTCGACGACCACCGCCCGCTTGACCACCGTACCGGTGCCGAGTATGCCCACCTGCGGCTGGTTGATGATCGGCGTGTCGAACAGCGCCCCGCGGCTGCCGGTGTTGGTCAGGGTGAACGTGCCGCCCGACAGCTCGTCCGGGCTGACCTGCCCGGCCCGGGTGCGCTGCGCGAGATCGGCGATCTTCCTGGCCAGCCCGGCGATGTTGAGGTCGCCCGCCTTGCGGATGACCGGGACCATGAGGCCGCGCTCGGTGTCCACGGCGATGCCGAGGTGCTCCGCGTCGTGGTACGTCACCTGGCCGCCGGCTGTGTCGATGACCGCGTTGAGCCTGGGGTGCACCTTGAGTGCCTCCACCGTGGCCAGCGCGAAGAACGGCAGGAAGGAGAGCTTGACCCCTTCCCGGGCCTCGAAGTCGGCCTTGGCCCGGTCCCGCAGCCGCGCGATCTCGGTGACGTCGGCCTCGACCACGGTCGTGAGCTGAGCCGAGGTCTGCAGCGACTCCACCATGCGCTGCGCGATGACCTGGCGCGAGCGGGACAGCTTCTCGGTGCGGCCGCGCAGGCTGGACGGCTCGATGGCCGGCCGCGACGCGGCGCCCGGCGCACCCGCCGGCCGCGAAACGGGGGCGGGCGGTGCTGGCGCGGGCGGTGCTGGCGCGGCGGCCGGGGCCGCTTCCTGCGGCGGTGCGGCCTGGGCCGGCGCCTGGGTAGGTGCCTGGGCGGGCGGCTGAGCGTTCGCGGCCTGGGGCGCTCCCTGGGCGTCACGCTTCACCCGGGACGCGTCGAGCACGTCCTGCTTGCGGATCCGCCCGCCGACCCCGGTGCCCGAGACGGTCCCGAGGTCGATCCCGTGCTCGGTGGCCAGCTTGCGGACCAGGGGGGTCACGTAGGGGCCGTCGGCGCCCGAGCCCAGTTGCGGGCCGAACCCGTCGGCCTGCTGAGCACCGTCGGCCTCCGCCTGGCCTGCCTCCGCCTGGCCTGCCTCCGGCTCGGCGGCGGGCGCCTGGGCCTGCGGCTGGCCGCCCGGCGGCTGGGCTGTCGTCTGGTACACCGCCGCTGGCGCCTGGGGCTCCTGCTGGCCGGCGCCGGGCTGGCCCGGCTCCTGCGGCGGGGCGGGGGCCTGCTGGGCGGGGGCCTGCTGGGCGGGCGGCTGCGTCGGCTGGTACGACGGCGCCTGAGTCCCGTAGCCCGGCTGAGGCTGATACGGCTGCTGGTAAGGCGATGCGTTGTAGCCCGGCTGATCCTGGGCCGGTGCCTGGGCCTGCGCGGCCGGGACCTGCGCGGGCTGACCCTGGGCGGTGTCCGGCTCGGCCTCGGCCGCTTCCGGGCGGTCATCCCCCGGCGCACCGTTCGCCGACGCCGCGCCCGGCGCGGGCGCCGTCTGCGCTGGCGCGGCCCCTCCGGCGGGCTCCCCGCCCTCCCCGCCCTCGGCGCCCTCCTCGTCGATGACCGCGAGTTCGGCGCCGACCGCTACGGTCTCGTCCTCGGCGACGGTGATGCCGCGCAGTACCCCGGACACTGGCGAAGGGATCTCGGTGTCGACCTTGTCGGTGGACACCTCGAGCAGTGGCTCGTCAGCCTGTACTCGCTCGCCTTCCCGCTTCAGCCAGCGGGTGACGGTGCCCTCGGTGACGCTCTCCCCGAGCTGTGGCATGGATACCGAGACGGACATGGCTTCCCGCGACTCCTTCGTTGGTTCGATGCCCACGGTCTCCCGTGGCTGACCGGCCGCCCGCCCGGCGGCTCGCGGTCATGAGTGGAAGTGGAGGGGCTTGCCGGCGAGCGCCAGATGCGCCTCGCCGAGCATCTCAGACTGGGTCGGATGCGGATGGATGAGCTGGGCGACGTCGGACGGCACGGCCTCCCAGTTGTAGATCAGCTGGCCCTCGGCGATCAGCTCGCCCACGTGCGCGCCGACCAGGTGGATGCCGAGGACCGGGCCGCCGCCCTCGGTCGCGATGACCTTGGCCGCGCCCGCGGTCTGCAGGATCTGGCTCTTTCCGTTGCCGGAGAGGTCGTAGGTGACCTCGGTGGTCTTGATGCCCCGCTCGGCCGCGACCGCCGAGGTGATGCCTACCGACGCCACCTCGGGGTCGCTGTAGGTCACCCGCGGCACCCCGTCGTAGTCGATCGGGACGACCGGCAGTCCGGCGAGCCGCTCGGCCACCAGGATTCCCTCGGCGAACCCGACGTGCGCGAGTTGCGGGCCGGGCGTGACGTCACCGACCGCCGAGATCGTCGGCACGTTCGTCTGGCAGTACTCGTCCACGACGACGTGGCCGCGCTCGACGGCCACGCCCGCCTCCTCGTAGCCGAGGCCGGCCGAGACCGGGCCGCGGCCGACGGCCACGAGCAGCAGTTCGGCGTCGAGCGTGGTACCGCCCTCCAGCGTCACGGTGACGCCGGAATCGGCGCCCTTGACGCTCTCGAACCTGGTCCCGAGCTTGTAGCCGATGCCGCGCCGCCGGAACGCGCGCTCGAGCAGCTTGGAGCTGGACTCGTCCTCGAGCGGCAGCAGGTGCGGCAGCATTTCCACGATCGTGACGTCGGCGCCGAACGACCGCCACACGCTCGCGAACTCCACGCCGATCACGCCGCCGCCGAGTATGACCGCCGACGCCGGCACCCGGTCGAGCTCGATCGCGTGGTCGCTGGTGATCACCCGCTGGCCGTCGATCTCCAGGCCGGGCAGGCTCCTGGCCTCCGAGCCGCTGGCCAGGACCACGTGCGCGCCCTCGAGCACGGTGTCGCCGACCTGCACCTGGGTGGGGGAGACCAGGCGTCCCTCACCCTCGATGATGTCGATATGCCTGCTGCCGATCAGGCCGGTCAGGCCCCGCCAGAGCTTGTTGACGACCTTGTCCTTGTAGGCGTTGACCCCGGCCATGTCGATGCCCTCGAGCGTGGCCCGGACCCCGACCGAGGCGCTCTCGCGGGTCTGGTCGGCGACCTCGGCCGCGTGCAGCAGCGCCTTGGTCGGGATGCATCCCCGGTGCAGGCAGGTGCCGCCCACCTTCCCCTTCTCGACGAGCGCGACGCGCTTGCCGAGTTCGGCCGCGCGCAGCGCGCAGGCGTAGCCGCCGCTGCCGCCGCCGAGGATGACGATGTCGTAGCCGTCGCGGTCCGACACGATGAGCTCCCTTTCCCTAAGTCCGTCTGCTACAGGCGTCCGTCCGCGACGTCCAGCGCGATCTGCACGAGGGTGCGCACGGCCGCGCCGGTCCCGCCCTTGGGCGTGTACCCGTAGGGGTCGCCGTCGTGATACGCGGGGCCGGCGATGTCCAGGTGGGCCCAGCGCACGCCGTCGGGAACGAACTCCCGCAAGAACAAACCGGCGACCAGCATCCCGCCATTCCGGTCGCCCGAGACGTTCGCCAGGTCGGCCACGGTGGAATCGAGTCCCTCGCGCAGTTCGCCGGGCAGCGGCATCGGCCACGCCGCCTCGCCCGCCCGCCCGGCCGCGTCCACGACACCGCTGCGCACGTCGTCGTCGTTGGCCATCACGCCCATGATCTGCGGGCCGAGTGCGACGAGCTGGGCGCCGGTCAGCGTGGCGATGTCGACCAGCAGGTCGGGGGAGTCATCGGCCGACCTGGCCAGCGCGTCGGCCAGCACCAGGCGCCCCTCCGCGTCGGTGTTCAGCACCTCGACGGTGCCGCCCCCGTAGATGTTGATCACGTCGGACGGCCGCTGGGCCGCGCCGCCCGGCATGTTCTCCGCGAGCGGCAGGTACCCGATCACGTTGACCACCGGGCCAAGCGCGGCCACCGCCGCCACGGCGGCGAGGACGGCCGCGGCCCCGCCCATGTCGGACTTCATCTGCTCCATCGACTTCGGCGGCTTCAGGGACAGCCCGCCGGAGTCGAACGTGATGCCCTTGCCCGCCAGGACCACGGTCTTGCTCGCGTCCGGGTGCGCATAGGCCACCCGGACAAGCCGCGGCGGATGGACCGAGCCCTGGCCCACGCCGACGATGCCGCCGTAGCCGGCCTCGGCCAGTTCCCGCTCGTCCAGCACCTCGACGGCCAGCCCGGCCGCCCCGGCTACCCGCTCGGCCTCGGCCGCGAAGCTGGACGGGTAGAGATCGGACGGCCCGGTGTTGACCAGGTCCCGCACGAGCATGACCGCGTCGGCCAGGACCTGGGCCCGGCGGGCCGCGGCGTCGGTGTCGGCCCCGGCGAGCAGGATCAGCTCCACGCCCGGCGGGGATCCCCCGTTCCGGTAGCGGCCGAAGGCGTAACTGCCGAGCAGGCCGCCCAGGGCCACCGCCTCGGCCTCGGCGGCGTCGCGAGCGGGCAGCGCCAGCACGATCTGCCGGGCCGGGCCCCGGCCCAGCGCGCGCACGGCCGCGCCGGCGGCGCGGCGCAGCGCCTCGCCGTCGCCGTGGTCGTGGCCGTCGCTGGCGGCGCGCCCGTTGCCGCGGCCGTACTCACCGAGGCCCACGGCCGCGATCAGCGGAGCGTTCAGCTGGCCCCCCGACGCGATCCTGGTCACTTCCTCCGCCTTGCCCGTGGCACCGAGGGTGCCGAGGGTCTGCGCTAGCTTCCCGCCGAGCGCGGCGTCCACGTCCTCGGCGCCAGGCGCCAGTCGCGGCGCGTCCGGGCCGGCGGTCACCCCGATGATGATCGCATCGGCGTGCGCCTCACGGGGGGTTTCCTGGCTGGTATGCAACGTCGTTGTCACGGGTCCGAGCCTAATGCCTGACCGGGCAGGCCGATTACCGCCCGTTCAGGCTCGTGATTCCCGCGGCCCGTTGACCCAGAGCAGCCCCCAGTTCGGGTTGTTCTTCGATGCCTCGATCTGAGTGAGCAGCGGGCCGGTGGAGTTGTCGTCGAGCTTGACCGGGATGCCGGTAGCCTTCTGGAACGCCGCCGTCATCGCGTGGTCGCAACCCGGGGCCGAGTAGACAACCAGGGTCACCTTGGACGAGGAGGCGGCGGCGGCGACGGTTGTTGATGACGCCGGCGGCGAACATCCGGCCAGGACCAGCGCACCGATGCCGAGAACGCCGGCCGTGAGGCGAAATCCATGGTGGGTCAGGAGCGAGTCATGGCTGCGAGCCTTCGGCAGCGGGCCCAATGACTGGTGTATCAAAGGGTTACAGTTAACTTAAACGTTCGCTAAGAACCGGAAATAACCACTGTCATGCAAGCGTTGCGACGATCGTTATAGTCGCCAGGTAACTGCCGGAGGAGGTGTCGCGGATGGGAAGCGGGGCGCTGTTCATCGCGGTGTTCCTGGCCTGCGTGGTCGAGGCCGTGGAGGCCACCACCATCGTCCTGGCCGCCGGCACCGCCAGGGACTGGCGGTCGGCCACGAGCGGGATGGCCGGCGCGCTGGCCGTCCTCGCGATCGTCGTGGCGGCGCTCGGCCCGGCGGTGTCCGAGATCCCGCTGCGCGGCCTGCGGCTGGCCGTCGGCGCGCTGCTGCTGATCTTCGGCCTGCAGTGGCTGCGCAAGGCGGTCCTGCGGGCGAGCGGCCACAAGGCGCGCCACGATGAGGACAAGATCTTCGCCGAGCAACTCGCCGCCGCCGGGGCGCAGCCGCGCAGGCGGGTCGGCCTGGTGCCGGACTGGTACGGGTTCACGCTGTCGTTCAAGGGGGTGCTGCTCGAGGGACTCGAGGTCGTGTTCATCGTGCTCACCTTCGGCAGTAATCAACACGATGTCGGGCTGGCCGCGGTCGCGGCGGGCTGTGCCGTGGCCTTGGTGGCGATCGCGGGCGTGGCGATCAGGTCGCCACTGTCGCGGGTTCCCGAGAACACCATGAAGTTCGTGGTCGGGATCATGCTCACCGCCTTCGGCACGTTCTGGGGGGCAGAGGGCGCCGGCGCGCACTGGCCAGGCTCGGACGCCTCGATACTGGTGCTCATTCCGGCCATAGCCGCGTTCGCCCTCGTCCTGGTGGCGCTGATGCGCGGGAACCGGCTGGGCGCTGCCGGCCGGGAGACGGCGGTGCCTGCCGCGGCAGTCGACGGCGGGAGCGGGGGGAGGATCTGACATGGGCGGTCGCATCCGGGCCTTCGCCGCCTTCTGGTACGACTTCGTGGTCGGCGACGACTGGCTGATCGCGGTGGGCGTGGTGCTCGCCTTGGCGCTGACCTACGGGCTGAGCCGGACCAGCGTCCCGGCCTGGTGGCTGCTGCCGTTGTTCCTGGTGCTGCTGCTTCCGCTCAGCCTCTGGCGGGCGACCCGCCGGCCCTGACGCTCAGACTCGGCTGCCCTCGGGGGGGCGACCCCCCCAGGCCCCCCCGATCGTCGGCTCAGCGGCTCTCCGCCTCCTCGGTGTACACCCGAGCCGCGTAGGCCTCCAGGGACTGCTCGCAGTCTTCCAGCCACTTCTCGGCCGCCTGCCGTCCCGAGGCGCCGAAGGCGTCGCGCTGCTGGACCCGGTCCAGCCAGTTCTTCAGCTTGACCAGGTCAACCTCGTTCTCCTCCAGTTCGGCGTAGGTGAAGTGGTTCTCGGTGTACTCCTTCTTCACCTGGCCGAGGAAGTCCTGGCACTTGTCCACGATCTCCGCGTACTCGTCGTCGCGGGCCGCCTGGAACTGGGCGCGGACTTCCTGCTCCCCGGCGAGCACGGCGCAGGACAGCAGGACCGCGGTCCCTGACATGTCCAGGATCTCGCTCCGCAGCTTGCGCAGCGCCCGCTCCGCGGCGACGCTCGCGGGCAGCGCGGCGGCCGAGTTCTGCAGGTAGATGGCGCCGAGGCTCTTGATCCGCCGCCACACGGTGGCGCGCAGCCTGGTCGGCTCGGAAGGAACCCGGTAGACGAGCAGCAGCCAGCCGCCGTCCGGCTGCTGGCCGGCCCCGCCCACACCGTCATTGCCTTCGGTCACGCGATCATTGTCTCAGCAGCACGACTCCGCAGCAGTCCGCGCGGCCCGGTCGGCTGGGCCATGGCGGCCTAACCGGGCTTCGGAGCGGAGTTTGTCGATGCGGTTCATCAGCGCCGCGTCGCTGCGGATCTCGTCCTCGGTCGGTGACAGCGCGATAGTCGCGATCAGGATGAAGGCGACGACGCTTATGCCGAGGATGAGCGGGAGCAGGAAGCTCTCGGCGGTCGCACCGCCCGTGCCGCCCATGACCATTCCGGCGGGACCGCTGGCCTGGTACATCCGCATCGCGGCCATCCCGGTGTAGTGCATACCGCTGACCGCGATGCCC
>DATAVV010000350.1:0-1587 GCA_036267555.1 Streptosporangiaceae bacterium
CGTCCCCGCCGCGCGGAATGGATGACACGTCATTCATGTTGAATCTCCATGACACGTCATGGAGGAGATCGCCGCGATGCGCAAGACCGCAACCACCACGGTTCCCGTTCACCCGCTGCTCGCCGAGCGATGGAGCCCGCGCGGCTTCGACCAGGCTCATGAGCTGGCCGACGACCGCCTGACCGCCCTGCTTGAGGCGGCGCGCTGGGCTCCGTCGGCGGCGAACAGCCAGCCGTGGCGGTTCCTCGTGGCCCGGCGCGGCGAAGAGGCGCACGCTCGCCTCTTCGCCGCGCTGGCCCCGGGCAACCAGGCCTGGGCCGGCGCGGCCAGCGCACTGGTCCTGGTCGCCGCCCGGACCGCCGGCGAGGACGGCCGGCCGCAGCCGTGGGCGCTGTACGACACCGGCCAGGCGGTCGCCGCGCTGGTCACTCAGGCGCAGGCCGACGGGCTGGCCGTGCACCAGATGGGCGGCTTCGACACCGGTGCGGTGCAAGCCGGGTTCGGTCTCGGCGAGGCGCTCACCCCGGTCGTGGTTCTCGCGATCGGCCGCCAGGGCGCCGCCGCCGGGCTCCCCGCCCCGCTGGCCGCCCGCGAAGCCGCCCCGCGCACCCGCTACCCGGTCAGCGACCTGCTGCTGCCCGCCCCGGCCCCCGCCGAGCTTCAGCCCGTCCCCGCCGAGCTTCAGCCCGCGACCGCCTAGGGCGGCAACAATCACCAGTCGCCGATCGCCTGGCCGCTCTAGTTCATGACCGCGACACGGCGGATGAAATTCCTTGTTTCCCGCCGATTGCGATCCGCGATCACCCCGGTGCCCTTACCCGTGGGGCAGATGCGGCTCTTGCGCGCTGCACTATTATCGTGTCGACTTGCCCCCCGAAAATGGGAGGTAAGTCGACACAATAAGTTGATCATGAATCATTGGCATGTCGGTTCTGATGCGCGTGATGCGCGTGGGAATGGCGAGTCGCCGGAAGTCCGCGCCAGGGCGAGCGTGCGGGGAAGTAGCACGGTGGATCCGCACTAGGCGGTGGATCCGGACCCTTCTGGGGGTTCATTTCCTCCGGGTAATGCCAGTCCACCGCGTTAGCCGGCCCACCCACCCAGTCGGCTGGCGGTGCTGCTGGCGCGGCGAGACCTAGGCGGTCACGCGCGCAGTGCGATCCCGCCACGCACACGCCGTCGGACCCCGCGTGAAGCAGGTCCGCATGAGGCGGCAGGTGCCACGGCCAGCCACCACCAGTGGTTACTTTTAAGGAAACCAGCGACCAAGTCACGAATACGGAACATAAGTTACATACCGGGGTACATGGATCTGGTCATGCGGCCGGGGCGGAGCGCCCGGTACGTTCAGTATTGGCGAGGTCTGGGCTGCCGCCAGGGGTGGTGCCATCCACCTGACGTGGGCCCGCCTCGCCATAGTCGCGCCGGCCGCCTGACGGCCGGCCACCAGTACCGCGTGACCAGGGACGGGAACCGCTGGGTGGGGGAAGGACGTGAGTTCGGCTGAACTTGGTACAACGGCACGCGCCGGGGCTCGTCGCTGACCGGCTGACCGAACTAGCCCAGCAAGAAGCTTCCGGCGCCCTG
>DATAVV010000351.1:0-11331 GCA_036267555.1 Streptosporangiaceae bacterium
CGTCGCGGGCGAACTGCGGATCAAGCACCGCCAGGCGAGCCTGGAGGAACTCGGCCAGCTGGCCGAGCCCGCGCTGACCAAGGACGCGATCGCCGGGCGGATCCGCCGGCTGCTGGCGCTCGCCGACCGGCGCGCGATGGAGTTGGGCATCCTGGGGACCGAGGCGCACCTGACCGCGGACATGCTGGTGCCCTGAGTTCGGTAGGGTTCCACACTGGGGGACAGACGGTGCCGCCGCCACATGGCCGGCCAGCAAGGCGACGATTAAACAGGACGAGGAGAACACTGCGGTGACTGTCCGCGTGGGCATTAACGGATTTGGCCGGATCGGGCGCAACTTCTGGCGAGCACTGCACGCCGGGGCGGCGGGCGGGGCCGGCATCGAGATCGTCGCGGCCAACGACCTGACCGACGATGCGACCCTCGCGCACCTGCTGAAATACGACACCGTGCTGGGCACGCTGGACGTGGAGGTATCCGCCTCCGACGGCGCGATCAGGGTGGGCGACCAGGTGATCCGGGTGCTGGCCGAGCGTGACCCGGCCGCGCTGCCCTGGGGCGACCTCGGGGTCGACGTCGTGGTCGAGTCGACCGGGCGCTTCACCAAGGCCGCCGACGCGCGCAAGCACCTGGACGCGGGCGCGCGCAAGGTGATCATCTCGGCCCCGGCCACCGACGAGGACATCACGATCGTGATGGGCGTCAACGATGGCGCCTACGACCCGGCGGCGCACGACATCATCTCCAACGCGTCGTGCACCACGAACTGCGTCGCGCCGATGGCGAAGGTGCTGCACGACAGCTTCGGGCTGGCCAAGGGGTTCATGACCACGATCCACGCCTACACCAACGACCAGGTGATCCTGGACTTCCCGCACAAGGACCTGCGGCGGGCACGGGCCGCGGCGCAGAACATCATCCCCACCACCACCGGGGCGGCCAAGGCCACCGCGCTGGTGCTGCCCGAGCTGAAGGGCCGGCTCGACGGGCGCGCGATGCGGGTGCCGGTCGTGGACGGCTCGGTCACCGACCTGGTCGTGCAGTTGGACCGCCCCGTGACCGTGGGCGAGGTCAACGCCGCGTACCAGGCGGCCGCCGACGGCCCGCTCAAGGGTTACCTGCACTACACCGCCGACCCGATCGTCTCCTCGGACATCGTCGGGACGCCGTGGTCGTGCACGTTCGACTCCCTGCTCACGATGGCCAACGGCGACCAGGTCAAGGTCATCGGCTGGTACGACAACGAGTGGGGCTACTCCAACCGGCTCGCCGACCTGGCCGCCCTGGTCGGCGGCGGCCTCGCGGCCAGGGGCTAAGAGGTTCCCCGGCTCATGCGGAGCATCGACGACCTAGACGTCGGCGGCCGGACGGTCTTCCTGCGCGCCGACCTGAATACCCCGCTGGACGGGACCACGATCACCGACGACGGCCGGATCCGGGCCAGCCTGCCGACGATCACCAGCCTGGCCGGCCGGGGCGCGAGGATCCTGGTCTGCGCGCACCTGGGCCGCCCCGCCGGGGCCGGCTACGCCGAGCGCGCCGCGGGCGGCCCTTCGCTGCAGCCGGTCGCCAGCCGGCTGGCCGAACTCCTCGGCCAGGACGTGCCGCTGGCCTCGGACGTCGCGGGGGACTCGGCGGCCGCCGTCGCGGCCGGCCTGGCCGACGGCGGCGTCGGGATGCTGGAAAACATACGTTTCGAGCCCGGCGAGACCAGCAAGGACGACGCCGATCGCGCCGGGCTCGCGCGCCGGCTCGCGGCCCTGGCCGGGCCGGGCGGCCTGTACGTGGGCGACGGGTTCGGCGCCCTGCACCGCAAGCACGCCAGCGTGTACGACCTGCCCGCGCTGCTGCCGCACGCCGCCGGGACCCTGGTGCTCGATGAGGTCGCGGTGCTCCGGCGGCTCACCGAGAGCCCGGAGCGGCCCTACGTCGTGGTGCTCGGCGGCGCCAAGCCGTCCGACAAGCTGGCCGTGATCTCCAACCTGCTCGGCCGCGCGGACCGGCTGATCATCGGCGGCGGCATGTCGTACACGTTCCTCAAGGCGCAGGGCTACGAGGTGGGCAGGTCGCTGCTGGAAGCCGACATGCTCGACCGGGTGTCCGAGGTGCTCGCGGAGGCGGAGCGGAGCGGGGTCGAGGTCGTGCTCCCGGTCGACCTGGTCGCGGCCACGGATTTCGCGGCCGACGCCGAGCACGAGGTCGTGCCGGTCGCCGACTTCCCGGCCGACCGGGAGAGCCTGGACATGGGCCCGGCGACCAGGGCGCTGTTCGCGGACAAGCTCAAGGACGCCGGGACCGTGTTCTGGAACGGGCCGGTCGGGGTGTTCGAGTTTCCCGCGTTCGCCGCGGGCACCCGCAGCGTCGCCCAGGCGATCAGCGAGGTGACCGGGCTGACCGTGGTCGGGGGCGGCGATTCCGCGGCCGCCGTCCGGAGCCTCGGCTTCCCGGAAAGCTCGTTCTCGCACATCTCCACCGGCGGCGGCGCCAGCCTCGAATACCTCGAAGGCCGGACGCTGCCCGGGCTCGCGGCGCTCGACGCGCCGGACCCGGCCGAAGCGCCGGACGAAGAGGCGGCTCCGTGAGCCCGGCCACGGGGCGCAAGCCCCTGATCGCCGGCAACTGGAAGATGCACACCACGCATTTCGAGGCCATCGCGCTGACCCAGAAGCTGGCGTTCACGCTGAACGGCAAGGACTTCGACGCCGCCGACGTGGCCCTGCTGGCCCCGTTCACCGCGCTGCGCAGCGTGCAAACGCTGATCGAGGGCGACCGGCTGCGGCTGGCCTACGGGGCCCAGGATCTCTCGCCCCACGAGGACGGCGCCTACACCGGCGACATATCCGGCCGGATGCTGGCCAAGCTGGGCTGCGAGTACGTGCTGGTGGGCCACTCGGAGCGGCGGCGGTACCACCATGAGGATGACGCCCTGGTAAACGCCAAGCTGAAGGCCGCGCTACGGTCGGGCATCACGCCGGTGCTGTGCGTGGGCGAGACGCTGGAAGTGCGCCAGGGGGGCGACTACGTCGGCCACACCGTGGGCCAGGTGGACGGCGGCCTGGCCGGTGTCCCGGCCGAGCAGGTGGCGGGTCTGGTCATCGCTTATGAGCCAGTCTGGGCGATAGGTACCGGTGAGGTGGCTACGCCCGAGAACGCGCAGGAGGTCTGCGCGGCCATTCGCGGCCGCATTTCCGCCGTTCACGGGGACGCGGCAGCGTCTGGTGCGCGTATCCTTTATGGGGGGTCGGTGAAGTCGGACAACATGGCGGCGATCATGGCGCAACCGGACGTCGATGGCGGCCTGGTAGGCGGCGCAAGCCTCGATGCCCCGGAATTCGTCAGAATCTGCCGGTATCGTGAACTAAGCGTCACCAGCACCTGAGCACAGCGCCCGGAGGGGACCGAAACCAGAGTGACCATCGCAATCTCTATCGTGCTGATCATCACGAGCCTGCTCATGGTGGTGCTCGTGCTGTTGCACAAGGGCAAGGGGGGCGGCCTGTCTGACCTGTTCGGCGGGGGCGTCTCGTCGAGTCTCGGGTCATCGTCGGTTGTCGAGCGGAACCTGGACCGGATCACGGTCTTCACCGGGGTGCTGTGGTTCGTCTGCATCGTCGGGCTCGGCCTGCTGCTGAACCGCTAAACGGCGACAGCGTGGCCAGGCCGGTCACCGCATTCACGCACGGCCAGTTCTACAGCAGGTCTCTTACGCAAGGGGTGAGCAGTGAGTAGTGGCAACGCCATCCGGGGCAGCCGGGTCGGCGCCGGTCCGATGGGCGAGGCTGAGCGCGGGGAGGCTGCTCCCCGGGTGCGGATCTCGTTCTGGTGCTGCAACCGGCACGAGACCGTGCCCAGTTTCGCCAGCGACGCCGCGGTCCCCGAGACGTGGGACTGCCCGCGGTGCGGATACCCGGCCGGCCAGGATCAGGCCAACCCGCCCGCGCCGCCGCACGCCGAGCCGTACAAGACGCACCTGGCCTACGTGAAGGAGCGCCGCAACGACACCGACGGCGCCGCCATCCTGGCCGAGGCCCTGGACCGCCTTCGCCGGGGAGCTTGATTTCCTGGGGGGAGCGATCCCCCCATAACCCCCTGCCGCTCCGCCTGGCGGCTCCGCGAAGGCTTCTGGCGTCCGCTCGGGCCAGCCTCCGGCCGGCCCTCCCGACCGCCACCCGGCCGTCGGCCGGGGACGGTGGCTGAGGACAGCTAGTGGGCGAAGCTCGACCGGTCTTCGTCGGTGCCGGGCAGCAGCGGGGCCGGGTTCGGGTGTGACTCGAGGATCTGCACCTGCGTGCGGAGGTCGTCCAGCAGCGCGTTGGCCAGGTCCTTGGACAGGCCGTTGCGGACCACTATCCGCAGCACCGCGGTGTCCTGCAGGTCCGCGGGGAAGGTGTAGGCCGGGACCAGCCAGCCCCGCTGCCGCAGCCGCTCGGACAGGTCGAACACCGTGTAATGGGCCCCCGCCCGCCTCCCCATTCCCCCTTCACCGCGCAGCTTGAACGCGAATACCGGCAGGTCGCTGCCGTCGGTGAGCAGTTCGAACGGGCCGATCCCGGCGATCTCGCCAGACAGGTACATGGCCACGTCCTGGCACGTTTGCTGCACGCTGCGGTAGCCGTCGAAGCCGAGCCGCAGGAAGTTGTAGTACTGGGCCGCGACCTGCCCGCCCGGCCGGGAGAAGTTCAGCGCGAACGTCGGCATCTCCCCGCCCAGGTAGTTGACCTTGAACACCAGGTCCTCGGGCAGGGACTGCGCGTCCCGCCACACCACCCAGCCGACGCCCGGGTAGACCAGTCCGTACTTGTGGCCCGAGGCGTTGATCGACGCGACCCGGGCCACCCGGAAATCCCACTCCAGGCCCGGGTGCAGGAACGGCGCGACGAACCCGCCGGACGCGCCGTCGACGTGGATCGGGATGTCCGGCCCCCGCGCGGCCTGCAGCTTGTCCAGTTCCTCGCTGATCTGCAGCACCGGCTCGTAGCTGCCGTCCATCGTGGAGCCCAGGACCGCGACCACGCCGATGGTGTTCTCGTCACACCGGGCCACGGCCTCCGGGCCGGTCAGGTGCAGCCGGCCGGGCGCCATCGGCACCAGCCTGGGTTCCACCTCCCAGTAGCGGCAGAACTTGTCCCAGCAGACCTGGACGTTGGACCCCATCACCAGGTTCGGCGCCCCGGCCGCCTGGCCCGCCGCCCGGCGACGGGCCCGCCAGCGCCACAGCAGAGCCATCCCGCCGAGCATGCAGGCCTCGCTGGAGCCGGTCGTGGAGCAGCCCACGGCGCCCGACGGCCCGTCCTCGCTGGCGGGGGCGTCGGGCGCGTGCCAGAGGCTGGACAGGATGTTGACGCAGCGCCGCTCCAGTTCGGCCGTTTGCGGGTACTCGTCCTTGTCGATCATGTTCTTGTCGAAGCAGTCGGCCATGAGCTGGCGCGCCTGCGGCTCCATCCACGTCGTCACGAACGTGGCCAGGTTGAGCCGGGCGTTGCCGTCCAGGATCAGCTCGTCCCGCACGGTCTGCAGCGCGGTGTTGGGCAGCATGCCGTGCTCGGGGAGCCGGTTGCGGGGCACCCTGAGCCCGGCCTCGCGGACGTAGACGGGGTTGATGTCCAGATCGTCCTCGGCTGCGGAATCAGCCTTGCGGTGCAGTGCCATGCGGCGCTCCGTTCCTGCGCGAGATGCTCGAGTTCGGTAGCTGACCTGGCGGCGGACCGCCGCGGGGCCACGCTACCGGGGTCAGGCCCCGGCCGCGGTGAGGACCACCGTGGCCCGGGTCGCGGCGGCCCGCCCGGGCCGCCCAGGGCGTAGGCGAACGCGTGGTCGGCGTCGCCGCCGCCCAGCAGCACGACGCAGCCCGCTACCACCTCGGCCTCGCCGCGGCGGCGGCATTCCTGCTCGACGCTCTGCCGTGGCGTCAGGTCCCGTGCGATCCGGAGGGCATGGTCCATCCTCGCGCGTCAGACCGCGTCCCGCAGGTAGCGGCACAGCAGGGAGCCTTGGTCCTCGAGCACGTGGGCCAGGCGCAGGCCCTCGGGCAGGCCGGGCCGCCCGCAGGACGGGCCCGGGCCGGGGCCGGGCTGGTCCGCCCGGGGCTGGGACAGGATCCGGCCCGCCGGGCTGCCCGCGAGCACCGGGCTGAACGTCAGGCAGATCTCGTCCAGCAGGCCCGCGGCGCTGATCTGGCCCAGCAGGCTCGGCCCGCCCTCGACCAGGACCCGGCGGTGGCCGCGGGCGGCCAGCACGCCGACGGCGGCGGCCGGGGAGACCGTGTCCGGGCCGGCCACGATCACGTCGGCGTGCCGCGCCGCCGCGTCGCGTCGGCCCGCAGGGGCGGCCTGCGTGGTGAGCACGATCGTGCGGGCCTGGCCGGGACCGCCGGCCAGCAGCGCGTGGCCGGCATCCAGGTCCAGGGACCGGGTGATCACCGCGATCGGCGGCGTGGCCGGCCGCCCCCGCCGCAGTTGCGGCCAGATCTCGCTGGCGCGCACCGGGCGGTACTTCTCGGCCCGGGCCGTGCCCGCGGCCACCAGGATGACGTCGGCGAGACTGCGCAGGACCGAGAACACCAGCCGGTCGGCGGCTCCGGACAGCGCCCCGGAGAGCCCGCTGAGCGAGGCGGCGCCGTCCACGCTGGCAATCATGTTCGCGCGCAGCCAGGGCGCCGGCCGGGCCGCGGCGGCGTCCGGGTAGGCGTAGAGCCCGGCCAGCGCGGCCACGGCGCGCTCCGCCTCCGGATCGCGGTCGCCCGGCGCGGCGGGGGCGAACTCGCCCCCGGCCGCGGGAAAGATCTGGTGCACGGCCAGCAGTCAACCAGACGAACTGGCCGGGATGTAACGCCGGGCTCGTGCGGCCAATACTTGTACGTAGTGTCTCGTGAAATCCCGTCCTGGCCCCCTTCACGGCCAGATAGTGCGGGATGTGCTGCCAAGACGGCACGCCAGGGGCGCCGAGCAGCACTTCCCGGCCAGGGGTGGTCGCGACGCACGGCGTGGTCGGCCTGACCACGTTCACGCTGGTGCTGGTCGCGGCCACGCAGGCGACCCGGCGCTAGCCGCGGTCAGCCGGGCTTTTCGCCGCGCAGCACGACGATCGAACGGCCGGCCAGTTCGACGCGACGGCCCGCCCGGACGGTGCCGCCGGCCTCGCCCGCCGGGACAGCCGTGTTGAACAGCACCTCCCACGCGGCCCCGAACCGGCTGCCCGGCAGCGTGAACGTCACCGGCCCGCGGTGCGCGTTGAACAGCAGCAGGAAGCTCTGGTCCCGCACGGTCTCGCCGCGCGGATCCGGTTCGGTGATCGCGTCCCCGTTCAGGAACACAGCGAGCGACCTGGCGTAGCCGGCCTGCCAGTCGCCGTCGGTCATCTGCCGCCCGGCCGGAGTCAGCCAGGCGATGTCCTGCAGCCCGGTGTGCCGTCCGCGGGCGGGCGCGGCCTGCCCGCTGAAGAACCGGCGGCGGCGGAACACCGGATGGGCCCGGCGCAACTCCGACAGCGCGCAGGTGAAGTCGATCAGGTCCTGCTGCTTGCCCGCCTCCGCCCAGTCCATCCAGGACACCTCGTTGTCCTGGCAGTAGGCGTTGTTGTTGCCCTGCTGGGTCCTGTTCATCTCGTCGCCCGCCAGCAGCATCGGCACGCCTTGCGAGCAGAACAGCGTGACCAGGAAGTTCCGTACCTGCCGGGCCCGGAGCTCGTTCACCGCTGGGTCGTCCGACGGGCCTTCCGCGCCGCAGTTCCAGGACCGGTTGTCGTCGCTGCCGTCGCGCCCGTGGTCGCCGTTGGCGTCGTTGTGCTTGCGGTCGTAGCTCACCAGGTCCCGCAGGGTGAACCCGTCGTGGCAGGTGACGAAGTTCACCGAGGCCACCGGCCGCCGCGCGCTGGTCTCGTACAGGTCGCTGGACCCGGTCAGCCGGGACGCGAACTCCGGCAGCGTCGCGGGCCGGCCACGCCAGAGGTCGCGCACCGTGTCCCGGTACTTGCCGTTCCACTCCGACCACAGCGGCGGGAACTTGCCGACCTGGTATCCGCCCTGGCCCACGTCCCAGGGTTCGGCGATGAGCTTGACCTGTGACACCACCGGGTCCTGCTGGACCAGGTCGAAGAACGCCGCCAGCCGGTCCACGTCGTGCAGTTCGCGGGCCAGCGCCGCCGCCAGGTCGAAACGGAACCCGTCCACGTGCATGTCCAGGATCCAGTACCGCAGCGAATCCATGATCAGTTGCAGCGCGTGCGGGTGCCGCACGTTGAGGCTGTTGCCGCAGCCGGTGTAGTCCAGGTAGTGCTGCGGGCTGCCGGGGGCGAGCTGGTAGTAGGCGGCGTTGTCGATGCCGCGGAACGACAGCGTCGGCCCGAGCGCGCCCGACTCCGCCGTGTGGTTGTAGACCACGTCGAGTATCACCTCGATGCCCGCCGCGTGCAGGGCCTTGACCATCCCCTTGAACTCGGCGACCTGGCCGTAGGGCGTGCCGGAGGAGGAGTACCGGTTGTCAGGGGCCAGGAACGCGATCGTGTTGTAGCCCCAGTAGTTGGTCATGCCGCGCCGGACGAGCGCCGACTCGGGCACGGACTGGTGTACCGGCATGAGCTCCACGGCGGTCACCCCGAGCCGGGTCAGGTGCTCGATGACCGCGGGATGGGCCAGGCCGGCGTAGCTGCCCCGCTCCTCCGCGGGAACCTCGGGGTGGCGCATGGTCAGGCCGCGGACGTGCGCCTCGTAGATGAGCGTCTCGTGGTAGGGCGTGCGCGGCGGCCGGTCGTCCCCCCAGTCGAAGTAGGGATTGATCACGACATTGCGCGGCATGTACGGCGCGCTGTCGTCCCCGTTGAACACCACGGGGTTGCCGTGCTGGTAGGAGAAGAGCGCCTGGTGCCAGGTGACCTGCCCGGCTACCGCCTTGCCGTAGGGATCGAGCAGCAGCTTGGCCGGATTGCACCGGTGCCCGCGCTCGGGCTGGTAGGGGCCGTACACCCGGTACCCGTAGTGCTGGCCGGGCTCCACGGCCGGGAGGTAGCAGTGCCAGACGAGCCCGTCTACCTCGGTGACGGGGATGCGGGTCTCCGCTCCGCCGCCGCCGTCGGCGTCGAACAGGCACAGCTCAACCCGCTCCGCCACCTCGGAGAACAAGGCAAAGTTGGTCCCGGCCCCATCCCAGGTCGCGCCGAGCGGATACGGAGTCCCTGGCCAGACGTGCATCCGCCGACCTTACCCACACACGCTGACCGTTGCGCGTTCCAGCAGCGGAGCGGTCTCCAGCCCGTCCGGCAAGGTTCCGAACGCGGCGGCCGGGCCGGCCGTCAGGTCCGGGTGGCCCAGCCGGGAGGCGCAGAACGCGTCGGCCACCGCCGGGGGAGCGTGCCGGACCAGCAGCGACGCCTGCAAGATCACGGCGATGAGGCCGGCCAGCCTGCGGCACCGGTACTGGGCCTGGGCCGCCGAGACCGCGGTGGCCTCCTTCAGTTCGCGGCGCAGCCGCGCCGCGGCGGCGTCGAGGCGCCGGTCGCCGCCCGCGGCGAGATCGACCTCGGCCAGCAGCGCGTCGGCCGATCCGGGGACGCGGCCCAGCGCGCGGAGCACGTCGAGCGCGGTCACGTTGCCCGAGCCCTCCCAGACGCTGTTCAGCGGCGCGTCCCGGTACAGCCGGGGCAGGCCGGACTCCTCGACATAGCCGTTGCCGCCCAGGCACTCGAGGGCCTCGGCGGCGACCGCCGGCGTGCGCTTGCACACCCAGTACTTGGCCGCGGGCAGCGCCAGTCGCAGCAGCGCGGCCTCGCCCGCGTCGCCGCGGGCCGCGCGGTCGGCGGCGCCCGCCAGGCGCATGGCCAGCGTGGTGGCGGCCTCGGATTCGAGGGCCAGGTCGGCCAGGACCGAGGTCATCAGGGGATGGGAGACGAGCGTGGCGCCGAAGGAGCGCCGGATGCCTGCGTAGTGCACGGCCGTGACGCACGCGAGCCGGATCGCGGCCGCGCTGCCGAGCACGCAATCCAGCCTGGTCGCGCTCACCATCTCGAGGATCGTGGTCACGCCCCGGCCCGGCTCCCCGACCCGCCAGGCGAACGCGCCGTCGTACTCGACCTCGGAAGAGGCGTTAGACCTGTTGCCCAGCTTGTCCTTGAGCCGCTGCAGGCGCATGGCGTTACGGGTGCCGTCCGGGAGGACCCGGGGCAGCAGGAAGCAGGTGAGGCCCTCGGGCGCCTGGGCCAAGACCAGGAACAGGTCGCACATCGGGGCCGAGCAGAACCATTTGTGCCCGGTGAGCAGGTACCCGCCATCGCCGTCCGGGACCGCCCGGGTCGTGCCGGCCCGCACGTCCGAGCCACCCTGCTTCTCGGTCATGGCCATGCCCGCCAGCAGCCCGGCCTTGCCGTCAGCCACCCGCAGGCCCGGGTCGTAGACACGGGACGCGAGCAGCGGCTCGAAGCGCGCGGCCAGCGCGGGCTCGTGCCGCAGCGCCGGGACCGCGGCGTAGGTCATCGAGATCGGGCAGCCGTGCCCGGCCTCGGCCTGCGTCCACACGTAGAACCGGGCCGCCCGCGCGACGTGCGCCCCGGGTGCGCCACAGCGCCACGGGGCCGCGTGAAGGCCCTGGGCCACGGCCGTGGCCATCAGCTCATGCCAGGCGGGGTGGAACTCGACCTCGTCGATGCGGTGGCCGCGGGAATCGTGCGTGCGCAGCACCGGAGGGTATTCGTTCGCCAGCCGGGCGAGATCCTGCGTGGCCGCCGATCCGGCCGCCGCGCCCAGTTCGTGCAGCGCTGCCTCCTGGCCCTCCGGGTCCGGCCACCCGGGCCCGGCCTCCCGGCGGAGCGCCTCGATCAGGGCCGGGTCGTCGGCTGTGTCGTATTCGGCCAGTGGCGGAACCTGATTGAGAACCTCATGCGTGACATGTGGTGTCGCGCGCGTCATGGGAACCTCCTGCTCCCATTTCAACACGCTGTGCTTGCTTTGCGCCTCCGGGGCGCTTTGACCCGCCCTCCGCCTCGTTCCTCGCTCCTCGGCTCCGGGCGAGGACCGGACTAGGGCTGGCCTGGCGCATCAGCCTCCGGACCGGGCCGCCCCGGCGTCCCGTGGTACCGCTTGGAGGTAGCGCTCTAGGAGGACGCCTGTTACCTCGGGGGCGGCGCCTAGGGGGGCGGAGACGGCCTGGGCGCCGGCGGCCAGGGACTGGTCGCGGACCTGGTCGGCGAAGACGCCTGGGGCCAGGAGGTACGTGGCCACGACGACCCGGGGCGCGCCGGACCGCAGGAGGGCGGCCACGGCCTGGCCGGGGGTGGGGGAGGCGGCCGAGGCATAGGCGGGTGCCACCCGGAGCCAGCCGCGGGCCGACTGCCAGGCCCGGGCCG
>DATAVV010000352.1:0-5786 GCA_036267555.1 Streptosporangiaceae bacterium
ACCCGGCGCGGTCCTAGGCTTGTCCACCGGGGCGAGCACTGGAGTGGAGGAGCCGATGGAGTCAATCCCGCTGGGTCGTGGCGGACCGCTGGTGTCCCGGGTCGGCCTGGGCCTGATGGGCATGTCGGGCATCTACGGACCCGCCGACGAGAACGAGAGCGTCGCCACCATCCGCGCCGCCCTGGACGCCGGGGTCACCCTGCTGGACACCGGGGACTTCTACGGCATGGGCCACAACGAGATGCTGCTGCGCGACGCGCTGCGCGGCGTGGCCCGCGACCGCGTGTTCATCTGCGTCAAGTTCGGCGGCCAGCGTGACCCTGGCGGCGCGTTCATCGGGCACGACGCCAGCCCGAACATGGTCAAGAACTCGCTGGCCTACAGCCTGCAGCGGCTCGGCACCGACTACGTCGACCTGTACCAGCCGGCCCGGCTGGACCCCAAGGTCCCGATCGAGGACACGGTCGGCGCGATCGCGGAGATGATCGAGGCCGGTTTCGTCCGCTACCTCGGCCTGTCCGAGATGGGCGCCGCGACCATCCGCCGGGCCCACGCGGTGCACCCGGTCTCGGCGCTGCAGATCGAGTACTCGCTGATGAGCCGGGGGATCGAGGCGGACATCCTGCCCACCGTGCGCGACCTGGGCATCGCTGTCACCGCCTACGGGGTGCTGTCCCGCGGGCTGCTGTCGGCGGCCGGCGCGCGCGAGATCGGCCCGGACGACCCGCGGGCCAGGTTCCCCCGGTTCCGGGACGGGAACCTGCAACGCAACCTGGACCTGCTGGCCGGGCTGGAGAAGGTCGCGCAGGACCACGGCGTGACGACGGCCCAGCTCGCCATCGCCTGGGTGCTGTCGCGCGGCACCGACATAGTCCCGCTGGTCGGCACCAAGCGCCGGGACCGGCTGGCCGAGGCGCTCGGCGCCCTCGACCTGCGGCTGGACCCGGCGGAACTCGCCGCCCTGGAAGCGGCGGTACCGGCGGCCCAGGTGGCCGGCGGCCGGTATGACCCCGGCCAGATGGCCTCGCTGGACAGCGAGAAACCGCAGCCTTAACGCAATGCCGCTCAGCTTAAGTTGATCTTGCTGGCCCGGTGTGCCGGTTTTGGCTGGCTGGCGGGCGGCGGCGTGCTCGTGGGTCTGTGCCGCAGCGGCGGCCTGTGCCTGGTCGCGCCGCCGTCCGCGTGCTGATCGATGTGCGTGCGGGGGTGCATGGGTGTGCCCTGATGCGCCATTCATCGTCGTGATCACGCACCGCGCCCGTGACACGGCTGGGGCCGGGGGGACGGCGCAAGCGCATATCGCACGCTATACACCCAGATCATGAAAAGCCGCGCGGGGCGCGGGGCGCGGGCGCAGTGCGGCGCGGGCGCAGTGCGGGGGCGGAGCTCAGGAAACACCCGGCTACCACCGCAGCATGATCAACTTAAGCTAAGCGGCATTGAGCCTTAACGCGGCGACGCGGCCGGTCAGGGGTTGTTGAACAGCCCGACCGGGCTCGGGGCGGCGAACTCGATGTACATGACCGGCCGTCCGTCGTACCTGGTCATGCCCATGTGTGACGCCAGGAACGGCGGCGACTGGACGCGCAGGAAATCGAGCATCTGGCGCATCACGCCGGTGGGCGGCCGGACCAGGTAGACCGAGCGGAACGGGACGCCCCGGCTTGCCCCGGCAGTGGCGTCTCCGAACGCGAGGATGCTGACCGGATGCATCGACGCCAGGTTGGTCAGCACGATCAGGAGCTGTGAGTCCACCCGGCCCGTGGTCAGCGCGTCGCGGGCCTCCTGCGCGCCCGAGACCCGCGAGCTGCCGAGCAGCACGGCCCCGGAGGCCTGCCGTGCCTGCTGGTCGGCTCGGAGCTGGGACAGGTAGCTCCCGGCGCCTTCGGGGGCGACGACCCGGACGTCGATCCGGTTGCGCCCGGAGCCGAAGCTCGCGAGCACGGCCGGAGCGTACCTGGTCGCAAGGCTGCCGCCGAAAAGCTGGCGGATCGGCGCGGTCGAGATCACGACCTGAGACACCAGCAGGTCGCGCGCGCTGCTGTTGAGCACGAGCAGGCCGCCCACCGGGAAACCGTCGGCCCGCAGCGCCTCGCACGTCACGAGGTCACAGGACACGACATCGTTGGGGCTGACCTCCTGCTCCACCCAGGCGGCGGCCGCCCCGCGGGTTCCGGTCTGGGCGTGGGCGGGAATCGTCGGCGAGGTGTGCAGGGACCGCATGATCGTCACCGACGCGGCCGCGACCAGCACGACCACCGCGGCGGCCAGCCCCGCCGCGCGGTAGACCTTGCGCCGCGGGTTCGGCTTCTTGCGCGCGCTCGGCCTGGGGTGTTCCAGCACCTCGGCCGGGCGCATGGCCTTGGCGACCCGCTCCTGGGGCTGGACCTGGGGCTGGTCCTTGGGCTGGTCGCCGGGCTGGTCCTTGGTTGATTCCCTGGTCGGCTCAGCCAGGTCCAGCCGGGCCACGCGATCCAGCTTGGCGACCCGGTGGGCCGATCCGCCGCGTTCCGGCTTGCCGGTGCGGCCCGGCCGGGCGAAGTTGAGCAGCTTGGAGTCGGTGTCCGACGGTCCCGGCCCGCCGGCCGCTGGGTCCGCCGCGGCTGCGGTGCCCGCGCCGGCCGGGCCCGCGGCGCCCTGCGGCGGCGCGCCACCGTCGTCGTTCCCGCTGACACCGTCCGCCCGCGCGGTTTTGCCCGGCGCCGCGGTGTCACCTGGCTGTGCCGTGTCGCGCGGCTGTGCCGTGTCGTCGGCGCGAGCGGAGCCGCCCTCGGCCGTGCGTTCCCATTCGGCCTGGGCCGCGCGCTCGATGCGTATCCGCTCGGCCTGGGCCGCCTGCTCGGCCCGTATCAGCTTGGCCTGGGCCGCCCGCCTGCGCTCGGCCTCGACCCGCTTACGCTCGGCCTCGGCTTCGGCCTCGCGTTCCGCCTGCTGCGCCGCTTCGCGCTCGGCGCGTTCCGCCGCCTCCCGCTTGGCTTGCTCGGCCCGTTCGCGCTCGGCCTGAGCCTTGCGCTCGGCCTCCGCCCGGGCTTCGCGTTCCGCCTGGGCCTTGCGTTCGGCCTCGGCCTGACGCTGGGCTTGAGCTTCGCGCTCGGCCTGGGCCTTGCGCTCGGCTTCCGCGCGGGCTTGCTGTTCCTGCCTGGCTCGGGCCTCGTGCTCGGCTTGGGCCTGGGCTTCGCGCTGGGCCTGGGCTTCGCGTTCGGCTCGGGCCTTCTCCTGGCGGGCGGCCTGGGCTTCGCGTTCTTGCTTGGCCTCGGCTCCGCGCTCGGCTAGTTCCGCGCGATCGCGGGCGACCTGCGTCTCGCGCGCGCGCTCGGCTTGCTCGATCCGTTCGCGCAGGGCCTGGGCGGCGCGTTCGCGCTCAGCGCGCGCCCACTCCTCCTCCTGCTCCCGCTCGCGTTCGGCCCGCGCGATGCGCTCGGCCCTGGCCACCTTGGCCGCGCGCTCCTCCAACTCGGCCTGGGCGGCGCGTTCGCGTTCGGCCTGGGCGGCCTGCTCGTGTTCGGCCTGGGCGGCCCGCTCTCGCTCCCGCTTGGCCCCGCGACGGTCACGCTTCACGTTCCGGCCGCGCCTCAGGGCATGGTCAGGCCGGGCGGTGCTATCCGTGCTGGTGTTGCTATCGAGTCTGGTGCTGCTATCGGGGTGAACTCTTCCTTCGGAGGGTGGCGCCTTGGCTGGCATCGAATGGCCCGGTTTATTGTCCGGGACCGCAATGGCCCCGGTGGCCGTCAGCCGTGGTACGGGCGCGGTATCGAACTCCGCGTCCTCATCGGGCCCGCGGCCGCGCAATGAGGCGGGCAGTATCGACCGGACAGCTCCGTTCGATGATTTCGCGCCCCCGGTCCCGGCCGTCCGCCGCGGCAGGGAAGCAGGGGTCCCGGAACGTTCGTCGTGATCAGAGGGGACAGCGGGCCGCGATTCTTCCTCGCGCGCGGCCTGGGCGTGGGCAGCGTTAACCACGGCCTGCATACGCTGCAGCAATTCCTCTGGTAGCTCCGGTCTCGCCGTCGTTGCCGGACCTGCCCGAGTCGCGCCAGGAACGCGCCGCGTCAGCGGCGACTTGTTGCTGTCATCTCCCAAGCGGCCAACCCCCAGGGCACACACGTTCGCCGATGGCGCGATCCCCGGAACACAGCGCAGCACACGACGCCTTGGTCTTCAAGTCAAATGACCTGTTGTCACGAAATAGTTACGTAATGCTTCCTCGTGACACAGGCCGTCGTGCGCCGCCCATCGCGCCGCTGCGTTACCAACTCCCGTCCGAACTGGGCTTCTTCCGATAAGGCAGCATAACGCGCCGGGATAGGCGGCGCTGCTGTCGTCCGGGGCAGAGCGCCACAGAGATAGAAGATTCAGCAAACATCCTTCCCTCACCGTGATCGGACAGTACCTTCTCGTATGGGGTATTCCTGTTCGCGGGAGTATCGCCACGGCGTGTGACACTCGTGACACAGAACGTGGGCTGCCGGGGGGGAGCCGATACGCCCCTTGGGACGCCCCTGAGCGCAGGCAGGTGCGGCCTATGGAGCACGGGACAACGACCCGTCAGGCGACGGAGGTCTCCGGCTCCGGCACGCTGGACGCCGCCCCCGCCGCCCCCGCCGAAGGCTCGCGCTGGGACCGGCGCGTGCTCGCGCGGCACGCCCCGCGCTGGTGGCCTCTGGCCGCCGTGCTGATCGTGCAGGCGGCCCTGTCCCTGCGGCTGGTCTGGGTCAACACGGCGTTCCAGGACGAGGCCACCTACCTGTGGGCCGGGCACCTGGAGTGGGCGCACTGGCTGCACGGCGCCCCGGTCCCGCCGTTCGCGGCCTATTTCTCGGGGGCGCCGGTCATCTACCCGCCGCTCGGAGCGCTGGCCGACAGCATCGGCGGGCTCGCCGCCGCCCGCATCCTGTCCCTGGTCTTCATGCTCGGCGCGACCGGGCTGCTGTGGGGTGCCGCCGACCGCCTGTACGGCCGGCGGGCGGCCTTCTTCGCCGCCGCGCTGTTCGCCGTCCTGGGCCCGACGCTGCACCTAGGCGCGTTCGCCACGTACGACGCCATGGCGGTGTTCCTGGTCGCGCTCGCGACCTGGCTGGTGGTCCAGGCCCCCGACAGCGGGGACGCCACCGGCCGGATGGTGGCCGCGGGAGCCGCGCTGGCCCTGGCCAACGCCACCGCGTACTCGTCCCTGCTGTTCGACCCGGTCGTGGTGCTGGTCGCGGTGCTCATCGCGGTCCCGAAACCCGGAGGCAAGATCGCCGGGCGGCGGATCGCGATCCTGCTCGTCGTGCTCGTCGTGCTGCTGCTGGCCGGGTTGCTGATCGGCGGCAGCACCCTGCTCAGCGGGTTCCGGCTGACCACGCTGGACCGGGTGCCCGGGGCCGCGTCCCCGCTCACCGTGCTGACCGACTCCTGGTCCTGGACGGGCATCGTCATCATCCTGGCGCTGTGCGGCCTCGTCATCAGCGCGGTGAGCCGGCGCGGGCACATGCGGACCTGGCTGCTGGTCGTGCTCATGGTCGCGGCCATACTCGGGCCGGTCTCGCAGGCGCGCCTGCACACGGCCGCCTCGCTAAACAAGCACGTCGGGCTCGGCGCCTGGTTCGCCGCGATCGCCGCGGGCTACGCGGTGGACTGGTTCGTGGCGGCCGCTCCCGCCGGGCGGAACCGGCTGCTCACCTGCGCGGCGTGCGTGGTGGCGCTGGCCTTCCCGATCTCTCTGGGGGCTAGCCAGTCGCGGGCGTTCTCCACGAGCTGGCCGAACTCGTCCAGCTTCACCGCGATCATGCGCCCGCTGGCCGCCA
>DATAVV010000353.1:0-2773 GCA_036267555.1 Streptosporangiaceae bacterium
GTCGCCTCGCCCCTGCTGCTCAGCGAGTTCAACGTCAACAACCCGAGCCGGCCCCTGGTGCTCTCGGTGACGATCATCCTGATGCTGCTGCCGGTGGTGATCAACATCATCAGCATCCAGGTCGCCGCGCGGGTCAACAACATCGCCGTGTTCACCGAGATCATCGGGACCGTGGTGTTCGGCGTGCTGCTGCTCGTGCTCTGGGGGGTCAAGGCCAAGCCGTCGCCCTACGGTGCGGGCATCCTCGGCAACACCACCTCGGTCTTCCACAACCCGACCATTTACGCGTTCGCCCTGGCCGGCCTCATCGGCGCCTTCACCCTGGTCGGGTTCGAACTCGCGGCCGACATGTCAGAGGACGCGGTCAGCCCGCGGCGCAGCGTCCCGCGCGGCGTGATCTGGGCCGTGGGCGCTTCGGCCGTCCTGGGCATGATCGCGCTGATCGGCTTCACGCTCGCGATCCCCGACCTCAAGACCGTGGAGAGCGCGCCGCTACCGCTGCTGGCCATCGCCGGCTACTGGCTGCCGTCCTGGCTGGTGAAGGTGTTCGTCGCGTTCGTGATCTTCTCGATGTTCGCGATCCTGGTGGTCGGCGCCGGCGCGCAGGCCCGGCTGTGCTACTCGATGGCGCGGGACAACATGCTCCCGTTCTCCGGCTTCCTGCGGAAGGTCAACCCGCGCACCCAGACGCCGATCGTCGCGCTGCTGGTGTTCGCCGTCGTCGACATCGGCGTGATGATCTACGGGTACTACCAGTCCAGCGCGTTCGCCACGCTGGTCGGGGCGACCGCGATCATCCCGTACATCATCTACTTCCTGATCACCCTGGGCTACGCGATCCGGCGGCGCGCGCTGGACAGCATTCCCGGCGTGTTCTCGCTCGGCCGGTGGGCCTGGCCGGTCATCGGCTTCGTGCTGGTCTACAGCGCGCTGATCATGTTCGTGCTGGCCGTGCCCGCGCCGTTCCACGCCGCCGACAAGGTCGTCGGCTACGGCTTCGGCCTGGCCCTGCTGTGGTACCTGACCGTGCTGCTCTGGCGCCTGCGCCGGGGCGCGGCCGGGGTCAAGCCGATCAGCGAGTTCACCGACCAGCCGTGAGGTGACAAGCGCTCAGGCTTAACGCGGCGCCGCGGCCGGCGGCCCGCCCTACAGGCAGACCGTGATGCCGAGCACGCTCACGCAGCTACTCGGGCTGGGCGACGGGCTCGGTTTCGGATCCGGGGCGGGCTTCGGCGAGCCGGGCTGGGTTGCCGTCGGAGTGGGCGAGGGACGGCCCGAACCCTGCGGGGCGGGAGCACCGCCACCGTGGCCGGAGGTCTTGCCGTGCCCCTTGCCGCCGGACCCGGCCCCCCCGGCCGAGGACCCGGCTCCCCCGGCCGAGGACCCGGACCGCAGCCCGGGGCCCTTGCGCTGCGCGGTGCCCGGCGGGCCGGGCTGAGCCGGGACCGGCGCCGCGGTGACCGGAGGCATGCCGGGCGCGGCCGTGCCGGGGGACGCCGGGTCGCTGCCGCCGAGCAGGGCGAGCGCGACCACCGCCGCGGCCACCGCGACGGGCACGGCCGCCAGGCCCCGGTAGGCCCAGCGGCTTTCCGGTACCAGGCGCAGACGCGCCCCGCCGGCCAGGGCCGGAAGCAGCACCGGGCGGTGCGGATCGCGCCATCCGGCTTCCGGCGCCGCGCGCAGGGCCCGCGCGATCGCGGTTGTCCGCTCGGCCGCCGACAACTCGGCGGACACGTACACCACGACCGTGCCGTCCTCGAGGCGGGCGAACGCCTGCAGCCCGTCCGGCAGCCGGACATGTTCGATACGGATCATGAGGTCAGCCCCTCCCGCTGCCACGATCCCCGGAGACGGTCATCACATCCTCACGGTCTTCCTGCCGCTGAGCTGCTGCTTGATGAAGCCCCAGATGAGCCACGCGTTGCCGCCGTCCTCGCTGAGGACGACGACAACCTTCTGGCCGCTGGCGTCGAGAACCAGCGTGCTCCCGCCCGGGGCGGGCCGGTGAGCGGCCAGCCTGAGCGCGGTCGGCAGGGATGCCTGAGGGTCGGCGGGCGAGATGGCCCGCGGCTCATCGGGTAGCCCGGTTGCCATCCACCCTCTCCACGTCTGGATATCGGCGCTGATGACGGTAGGTTACTGACAAACCCTGGTGCGGCGAGACGTAGTTGAGAAGTTACCCACTGGTCCCGGGGATCCGGCACGCGGCGGGCGCGGAAGGGCGCGGCGCGGAAAAGCGTTAGGTACAGCGGGACGCTGCCGCCATCCTGGCGGGTGTTCCCTCGCGCGTTTTGGAGATTGTCACCTTGCCCCCCCGCTCTGCCCCTGCGCCTGCCCGCTCTGCCCCTGCGCCCTCCCGCTCTGCCCCTGCGCCCTCCCGCCCAGCCCTTGCGCCTGCCCGCACGGCGCCCGCGGTGTCCTATCCGCCCGGCCTGCCGGTCAGCCAGCGCAAGGACGAGATCGCCGCGGCCATCCGCGACCACCAGGTGGTGATCGTCGCGGGCGAGACCGGCTCGGGGAAGACCACCCAGCTACCCAAGATCTGCCTGGAACTCGGGCGCGGCGTCACGGGGCAGATCGGCCACACCCAGCCGCGGCGGATCGCGGCCCGCACCGTGGCCGAGCGGATCGCCGAGGAACTCGGCACCGAGGTCGGCACGGCCGTGGGCTACAAGGTGCGGTTCACCGACAACTCCAGCGACGACACGCTCGTCAAGGTGATGACCGACGGGATCCTGCTGGCCGAGATGCAGCGGGACCGGCAGTTGCGGCG
>DATAVV010000354.1:0-7737 GCA_036267555.1 Streptosporangiaceae bacterium
CCGCATGTCGTCGTACGCCGACGCGGAGGTGCCGGTCATCGTGCGCGGCGAGGGCCAGTACGTGTTCGACTCCCGCGGCAAGCGCTACCTCGACGGCCTGTCCGGGCTGTTCGTCAGCCAGATCGGGCACGGCCGCAAGGATGTGGCCGAGGCCGGGGCCCGGCAGGCCGGCGAGCTGGCCTACTTCCCGCTGTGGTCCTACGCCAACCCGCGCGCGATCGAACTGGGCGCCCGGCTCACCGACCTGGCCCCCGGCGACCTGAACCGGGTGTTCTTCACCACCAGCGGCTCAGAGGCCGTGGAGTCGGCCTGGAAGCTCGCCAAGCAGTACTTCAAGACCATCGGCGAGCCCGCCAGGTACAAGGTGATCAGCCGGAATATCGCCTACCACGGCACGTCGATGGGCGCGCTGGCCATCACCGGGCTGCCCGCGATCAAGGAGCCGTTCGAGCCGCTCCCGCCGGGCGGGGTACGGGTGCCCAATACGAACTTCTACCGGGCGCCCGGGTTCGTGGCCGACGACCTCGCCGCGTTCGGCATATGGGCGGCGGACGAGATCGAGCGGGCGATCGTGCGCGAGGGGCCGGAGTCGGTCGCCGCGGTGTTCCTCGAGCCGGTGCAGAACTCCGGCGGCTGCTTCCCGCCGCCGCCCGGCTACTTCCAGCGCGTCCGCGAGATCTGCGACCGGCACGGGGTCCTGCTGGTCTCCGACGAGGTGATCTGCGCGTTCGGCCGGCTCGGCTACTACTTCGGCGCGGAGCGGTACGGCTACCAGCCCGACATCATCACGTTCGCCAAGGGCGTCACCTCCGGTTACGCCCCGATGGGCGGGATGCTGGTCAGCGACCGGCTGATGGAGCCGTTCTCGGCCGGCAGCGCGACGTTCCTGCACGGGGTCACGTTCGCCGGCCACCCGGTCTGCTGCGCGGTGGCCATGGCCAACCTGGACGTGTTCGAGAAGGAAGACCTGCTCGGCAACGTCCGCGCGAACGAGGCCGCGTTCCGCGCCACGCTCGAGAAGCTGAACGACCTGCCGATCGTCGGCGACGTCCGCGGCGACGGGTACTTCTACGGCATCGAACTGGTCAAGGACAAGGCCACCCGCGAGACGTTCGACGACGACGAGTCGGAGCGCCTGCTGCGCGGCTTCCTTTCCCTCGCGCTGTTCGACGCCGGCCTGGTCTGCCGGGCCGACGACCGGGGCGACCCCGTCATCCAGCTCGCACCGCCGCTGACCTGCACCCAGGAACACTTCGACGAGATGGAGCGGATCCTGCGCGACGTGCTGACGCAAGCCTGGTCGCGGTTGTGATTCAAGGCTCGAAAAGTTATAGATTCGTTACCGGTTGAGCATGGCCGGATGGGCACCTCGAACGTGTCTATATATGGGGGCAGGGCAACGCGCGCTGCCAGCCGAGCGAAGACATGCGGGAGGGGCCGATGTCCAGCAACAGCGAGGACTGGAGCGCACTAGCCAGCCACAACGAGCGGGTTGTGGCCGCTTCTGCCCTGCAGACTGGTCCACATTCCGGGCCGGCCAGCGCGGTGCGGCCGGCCCGGCCGGCGGGTCACATCAGGGGGCGGATCCGGCTGCGGAAGCGCGCTGTCCGGTCAGGTGCCGCTGCACGCGGGTGACCGCCTGACCGACAGGCACCCGCTCCTTCTCGCCGGTCAGCCGGCCGGCGAACTCGACCACCCCGTCGGCTAGGTCACGGCGGCCGACCGCGACCCGGCACGGGATGCCGGTCAGCTCCGCGTCGCGGAACTTCACGCCCGGCCGCTCGTCCCTGTCGTCGAGCAGCGCGTCGGCCCCCGCCTCGAGCAACTCGCCGTAGAGGACCTCCGCCGCGTTGCGCGCCTGCTCGTCCTTGGGCGTCACCAGCACCACGACCACGTCGGCCGGCGCGACCTGGGCCGGCCAGGCCAGCCCCGCGTCATCGTGGTGCACCTCGGCCAGGACGGCCATGGCCCGCTCCACCCCGATGCCGTAGCTGCCCTGGATGGGGACGATGCTCTGGCCGTCCGGGCCGAGCACGGAGACGCCCAGCGCGGTGGTGTACTTGCGGCCGAGCTTGAAGATGTGCCCTACCTCGATGGTCCTGATGACCTCCAGGGGCGTGCCGCACCCCGGGCATGGCTCGCCGGCACGGACCTCGCGCAGGTCCGTCCACCGCCCGACGTTGATGTCGCGGGCCACGTCCACACCGGTCAGGTGCGTATCGTCGAGGTTCGCCCCGGTGGTCATGTCGCGCCTGCCCTGCAGCGCGAGGTCGGCGATCACCGGCAGGCCGGTGACCCCCACCGCGCCGAGACTGCCCGGCGACGCGCCGAGCGCCTCGCGGATCTCATCCGGGTGCGCGGGCCGGATGTCCGCGGCCTGGGTGCCGTCCGCCAGCTTCTGCTCGGCCAGCGGGTGATCACCGCGCAGCAGCACCAGCGTCGGCTGTCCGTCGATCATGTAAACGAGCGTCTTGATCTGCCGGTCGGCGGGCTTCCCGTGACCCTGGGCCAGGTCCTCGATGGTACGCACGCCCGGCGTGGCCAGCCGCTCGGGCGCCGCCGCCGGGCCCGGGCCGTCCTCGACCGGTGGCAGCGCCGAGGTCGCCTTCTCCAGGTTGGCCGCGTAGCCGCAGTCGGGGCAGTGCGCGACCAGGTCCTCGCCCGCGTCCGCCGGGCACATGAACTCGACCGAGTCCTGGCCGCCCATGTTCCCGCTGGACGCCTCCACGGCGATCACCGGGATGCCCAGCCGGGCGAAGATCCGCTGGTACGCGCCGCGGTGCGCCTCGAACGAGGCGTCGAGCCCGGCCTCGTCGATGTCGAAGGTGTAGGAGTCCTTCATCGTGAATTCCCGCACCCGCAGCAGCCCGCTCTTCGGCCGGGGCTCGTCGCGGAACTTGGTCTGGAACTGGTACCAGACCTGCGGCAGCTCGCGGTAGGAGGACAGCTCCTGCGCGAGGTAGGCGAAGATCTCCTCGTGGGTGAAGCCCAGGACCATCTCGGCGCCCTTGCGGTCGGTGAGCCGGAACATCTCCTCGCCGATCACATCCAGCCGGCCGCTTTTCTCCCAGATCCAGGCAGGCTGCATGGCGGGCAGCAGGAACTCCTGGCCGCCGATGCGGTTCATCTCCTCGCGGATGATGCCGATGATCTTGGCACGCACCCGCATGCCCAGCGGCAGCATGCTGTAGTGGCCGGCCATGAGCTGGCGGATGAAGCCGCCGCGCAGCAGCAGCCGGTGGCTGGCCGCGTCGGCGTCGGCCGGGTCCTCGCGCAAGGTAGGTATGTGGAGCTGTGACCAGCGCATGCTGCCGTGCTCTCTGTAGTCGTGGTCGGCGGTTCGGTGTTGGCCAGAAGATACATGCTCGTTCGCCCGGCCCCAACGGGAATCCCGTACGCATCGGCCCCCCGGCGGCCTGGGCCCGGCCGCGGACGTAGCGTTCAGGTTGAAATATCGGGGTAAGGCACGCTCCAATGGCTCAGCCGAGCAGCGTACTCCAGCTGGAAGCCCAGCGGCTCGGCGTAGTCCCGCTCGAACAGCCCGATGAACAGGGTCAGCGTCAGGAAGTTGTGCGTCCCCAACTCGAACAGGGCGACGTAGTCGTGGCTGGCCAGCGCCTCGCGCTCGGCGTCGGTGAAGCGCAGCCAGGTGCTGCGCTCGGCATCGGGGCAGTTCAGGATCACGTTCGCGCGCTCCGCCTCCCACCAGGCAACCGTGTCCCGGGGATCCTCGCGGTAGCGCTCGAGCAGTTCCGGGTCGCGGTCGACGGTGTAGAGGAACTTGTTGAGCAGGTACTTGCTCACGCCGCGCTCGCCCCCTCGGGGTACCAGGTGAAGTAGGCCTCCATGGTGTGGAACAGGTCCAGCGAGTCGACGTAGTCGGCCTTGGCGCCGCCCCCGGCCACGCCCATCATCAGCATGAAGTCCATGAACCCGTGAGTGGCGTTGCCGGGCTGCCACAGGCTGTCCAGGCTGACCTCGGCCAGCGCGGAGTCCAGGTCGCCGGTGGCGATCCAGTTCACGGCCTTGCGGTCGAACTCGGGGTCGGGCCCGTGCGGCCCGAACTGGCGCGGCCCGCCGAGTTCCAGCGACAGATGGCCGGTGCCGATGATGGCCACCCGCTGGTCGCTGGGCCAGGCCTCGATCAGCCGCCGCAGGGCCTGCCCGAGCTGGACGAACCGCTTGGGCTGGGGCATCGGCGGGGCGAAGATGTTGGTGTAGACCGGCACGATCGGCAGGTCCGCGTCCGGGCGCAGGGTGATGATCGGGCAGGTCACGCTGTGGTCGACCCGGAGCTCGTTGCTGAAGGCCAGGTCGAAGCCCTCGTCGATGCCGCCGCGCAGCAGGAAGGCCGACAGGTCCTCGTCGCCGCGCAGGAGCATCCGGGGCAGGCCGAATTCACGTTCCTCGTTGTAGAAGTTCCCGTTGTAGAACGGCGCCTTGCCGATGAGGAACTGCGGCATGTTGTCCAGCCATAGCTGGTGGAAATGGTCGCTGCCCACCATGACCAGCACGTCGGGCCGGGCCCGGGTGAGCGTCTCGCGGAAGGCCCCGATCTTGGCCACCCACTCGTCGGCGAACGGGGGCCGGTCCGCGCCGGCCGCAGTGCTCGCCCGGTAGTAGAACGGGTGGTGGGTGGACGCGATGACAGCGGCGACGGTCGCCATGGCTGCTGCCTTCCTTTCTCCAGCGCTCGGCGTCCGGAGCTAGCTTCTCTCCCGCTTCCGGCGCTAGGCGTCCGGGGGCTGATAGTCCGCGTTGCGGTCGACGGTGAGGTACACATCCATCCCGATCGGGCGCCGCTGCTCTTCCGCCAGGTGACCGAGGAGCCCGGCGGTCCTGGCCAGCAGCGCGAACCCGCGCAGCAGGTCAGGCGGCAGCCCGAGGTCGGCCAGCGCCGCGCCGGAGGTGCCCGCCCCGTTCAGCGGCAGCGTCCGGCCGAGCACCTGCGGGTGGACCCGCCCGACCGCCTCGAACAGGCGCAGGTGCGGGCCGCGCAGCCCCTCCTCATCGGCGATCCGGATGAGCACGGGCGTGCGGGGGTCGGTGACCTTGTGGACCGGGTGGCCGAGCCCGGGGACGAACCGCCCCTCGGCCCGGGCCTGGCGCACCGCGGCCAGGGCCAGGGCATCCCAGCCCGCGTCGTCACCGGGCAACGCGGCGTCACCCTCGGCGCGCGCGGCCTCGAGCGCGGCGGCCAGGAACCGGCCGGTGTCCTCGGTCACGCCGAGGAACCGGGACCCGCCGCCGAGCAGGCCGGCGGCCAGCGCGCCCTGCACCGAGTCGGGCGCGCTGAGGTAGGTCAGCCGGGCCGCGATCGCGGTCGGGGTGAAGCCGTGGTCGGCCAGGGCCACCAGCACCGCCTCGAACACCCGGACCTCGGGCTTGGCCGGCCGCCGCTGGGTGACCAGCCAGAGGGCCAGTTCGCCGAACGAGACCTGGCCCATCAGGTCGGCGGCGAGGTCCTGGCCGAGCAGGGTGATCGTGTCCGGGTCGGAGGTGCCGATCGAGGTCCGAAACTGTGTGGGCCTCGGGGGGACGACCCCCCCAGACCCCCCCGAATGCGCCGGCCGCGGTTCGGTCATGCGCTGGCTTCCTCACCGGGCGCGCCTGGCGGCGGGGCGGCCAGCCAGCGGCGGATCTCGTCGCCGTGCTCGTCGAGGCCGGGCGGCGGGAGGTCGTAGCGCGGGGCGGTGGCCGAGAACGTCAGCGGGTGCCGGATCACCGGCATCCCGGCCTCGCCCTGGCCCGCGATGACCACCGGATCCAGGCCGATCTCCCGGGCGAACCCGATGCCGCCGTCGACGGTGTTGATCGGGCCGGCCGGCACGCCCGCCGCGACCAGATCGCGGAACCAGTCCGTGGCCGGGCGCGCCTTGAGCCGCTCGGTCAGCAGCGGCCGCAGTTCCTCGCGGTTGGCGGTGCGGCCCGCGTTGGTCGAGAACCGCGGGTCGGCGGCCAGCCCGGGCGCGCCGAGCACCTCGCACAGCTTGCCGAACTGCACGTCGTTGCCGGCGGTGATTATCAGGTCCCCCTCGCCGGTGGGCAGCGGCTCGTAGGGGAACAGGCTCGGGTGCGAGTTGCCCATGCGGAACGGGACCACTCCCCCGGCTGCGAACGCGCTGGTCTGGTTGACCATCCCGGACAGGGCCGAGGACATCAGGCTGGCCTGCACGTACTGGCCCTGGCCGGTGTGGGTGCGGTGGTGCAGCGCGGCCAGGATGCCGATGGCCGTGTGCAGCCCGGCGATCACGTCGAACGCGGAGATCCCGGCCCGGTAGGGCGGGCCGTCTGGGTCGCCGGTCAGGCTCATCAGCCCGGACATGGCCTGGACCACGAGGTCGTAGCCGGGTATGTCCTTGCCGCCGCCCGCGCCGAACCCGGTGATCGACGCGTAGATGACCGACGGGTTGGCCGCGCTGACCGACTCGTAGTCGAGCCCGAACCGGCGCAGCCCGCCGGGCTTGAAGTTCTCGATCATGATGTCCGCGCGCCTGGCCCGTTCGGCCGCGGCCGCCCGGTCCTCGTCGTCGCTCAGGTCCAGGGCCACCGAACGCTTGTTCCGGTTGATGGCCAGGAAGTACGTGGATACCCCGTCGCGCACCGGCGGGACCCAGCGCCGGGTGTCGTCGCCGGCCGGGCTCTCCACCTTGACCACGTCCGCGCCCAGGTCGGCCAGGAGCATCGTGCAGTAGGGGCCGGCCAGGACCCGGGAGAAGTCGGCGATCAGCAGCCCGGAGAGGGGCCCGCCGGATCCGGGGCCGTCGCGCCCGGCTTCGGAACTCCCTGGGGCCGTCACGGGCCTACTCTAACCACAACGCCTTTACCAGGGACAAACGCCCACGGAGGTGCTCCATGACCACACCAGCCGAAGACCTGACCCCGGGCAGGCCGGTGGTGTTCCGTAACGGCCTCGTGCTGACCATGGACGGCGATCACCGGGTGCTGCCCGGCGCCGACGTCCTGATCACCGGCGACCGCATCGTGGGCGTGGGACCCGGCCTGGAGGTGCCCGAGGGCACTGTCGAGATCGACGCGGCCGGCGGGATCGTGATGCCGGGCATGATCGACACTCACCGGCACATGTGGCAGACCGCGATGCGCGGCTACGGCGCCGACTGGACGCTTACGCAGTATTTCGTCTGGAACTACCTGCAGTGGGGCAAGCTGTTCCGGCCCCAGGACATCTACGCGGGCAACCTGCTGGCCGCGATCGAGTCGATCGACGCCGGGGTGACAACCACTGTGGACTGGTCCCACGGCCTGCAGTCCACCGACCACGCCGAGGCGGCCACCGACGCCCTGGAAGAGGTCCCCGGCCGGTTCGTGCTCGCGTACGGCAACATCCAGCAGGGCCCCTGGGAGTGGACGGCCACCCCGGAATTCCGGGACTTCTACCAGCGCCGCTTCGACGGCAAGGGCGACATGCTCGGGTTCCAGATCGCGTTCGACGTGACGGGAGATCCCGAGTTCCCGGAGAAAGCGGCCTTCGAGGTGGCCCGCGACCTGGGCGTGCCGGTCACCACGCACGCCGGGGTCTGGGGCGTGACCAAGGACGACAGCATCCGGATGATGCACGAGCACGGGTTCATGACGCCGTCCTCGATCTACGTGCACGCGGCCTCGCTCAGCCCGGACTCCTACCACCGGATCGCCGCCACCGGCGGGTCGGTGTCGGTGTCCACCGAGAGCGAGCAGAGCGCGGGCCAGGGCTACCCGCCCACCTGGCAGATGCGC
>DATAVV010000355.1:0-17966 GCA_036267555.1 Streptosporangiaceae bacterium
ACGTCCTGCGCGGTCACCGGGGTCCCGTTCGACCACATGTAGTGCTTGAGCTTGATCGTCACGTTCTGGCCGCTGAAGGTGGGCGTGAAGGCCAGGCTGAGCGAGGGGTTGGCCACCGGCTGGCTGCCCAGGCCGAACCAGTACAGCGGCCGGTACATCAGGTACTGGAAGTCGAAGATGTTCTGGTTGGAGGAGACCGTCGGGGCCATGAACGGGAGGATGTAGCTCGGCGTCTGCGACGGCGGCTCGGCCATCACCGCGGTCCCGCCCTTGACCGGCGTCGTCCCCGACGCGGAGTGGCTGCTGCTGCAGGCCCCCGCCGCGAGCGCCAGCGCCACGATCCCGGCGGTCAGCGCCGCCGCCCGGCGCCAGAGCCGTGACCGTGACCGTGACCTAGGGTGCCGGACCAGACCTGACTCCATCGCCCACCCTCCCCAAGCCCGGCAACCGCCGGACACACCTGGCGCACCCGAACCAACCAAGCATCCCGGTCCGTGCCTGCCGGGTCATCGTCCTAGGCTCCGAACCGCGTGCCAGCGCCTAGTGCCGCCGTACGATGGTCGGCCAGGTCGGCGGCGCAGCGCCTGGCCGAACTGGGTGCCTTGCGCGACGGCGTCGCCGCCGGGGAAGCGACCGACCGCCTGTGGTTCTACCTAGGCAACGCCGCTTACTTCAGCTTGACGGAGGACAACAACTGGCCCCTGGACAAGGCCGAGGCCTGGCTATATGAGTCACTCCGCACGGCTCTCCTGTGAGCACCCGGTAAGACCCGATCCCCATCGGGAACGCTCTCTCCCAGCGAGCAGGAGGTCTTCCTCAAGGTTATGGGCCTGCTCGAAACCGAGCTACGCAGGCAAGACGCCCAGCCCTGAACCGCCCCGTGCGGCCCGGCCGTTTTCCTGCCCGTTATCCCGGCTCGCTAGCCCCCGCCGTGGGACACCCCGGAATGTACGTCTGCACGTGCAGAAGCGCGTGCAGAAGCGCGTGCAGAAGGTGCATAATGATGGGACTCAAGATCCGCTTTCGACGAGCTGGGGGGGCCGGCGATGACACGGCCAAGGCAGTTCTTGGCCCGGGACTGGGCCTATACCTCAGCTGCTGCTGCTGCGCCCATAGGCGGTGGCCTGATCAAGTTAGGCCGGGGCAGCACCTTGGCGGCAGTCGCGGTGGGCCTCGCGCCCTACGCTATATACGGCTTGCTCCTGGCCGTCTTCATGATCGGCTACCTGGCTGCACTCGCGCGGTACCTGTGCGCGGGGCCGGACGGGCAAGAGGCAATGGAGCGTCTCATGGTCACTTCCGCCAACGCCATCGTGTCGATTTTGACGCTGACCTGTGCTTCTCCCGCCCGGTCAGCAGGCCCGGCCAAACGCCGGCCCGCTCATTCCGATGTCCTGAGACATCACACGGGGTGAGCGATGGGATTCGAACCCACGACATCCAGGACCACAACCTGGCGCTCTAACCAACTGAGCTACGCCCACCATCGCGGCGGATGAACCCCGCTACGCGGCCCCTGCAGCATACCGGGCCGGGTTCACCAGTCAGAACCGGATTGGCCAGCCGCGCTCGGCTTGTTGGCTAGCTGCTCGGGCCGGCCTGTCCGGCGGGGCCGGCGGGACCGGCGTCGGCGGCCGGGGCCGGGGTGGCTGGTGAGGCCGAGGCGGCGGCTGGGGCCCGGGTAGCGGCCGGGGCGGGCCGGGCGTGGCCGGCGTGCGCCGCGGCGGGCGCGCCACCGTGGCGGGCGGCGATCGCACGGGCCGTGGCCGTGTCCGGGCCGGGCTGGGGCACGAAGATGGCTTGCCGGTAGTACTGGAGTTCCCTGATGCTCTCCTTGATGTCGGCCAGGGCCCGGTGCCCGCCGTGCTTCTCGGGGCTGGCGAAGTAGGCGCGGGGGTACCAGCGCCGGGCCAGTTCCTTGACGCTGGAGACGTCCACCATCCGGTAGTGCAGGAACGCGTCGAGGCCGGGCATGTCGCGGGCGATGAACGTGCGGTCGGTGGCGATCGAGTTGCCGCACAGCGGCACCTTCCTCGATTCGTGCACGTGCTCGCGCACGTAGGCCAGGACCTGGTCTTGCGCCTCGGCCAGCGTGATCCCGGAGGGAAGCTCGTCGAGCAGCCCGGACGCGGTGTGCATCTCGCGGACCACCTCGGGCATATGGTCGAGCGCTTCGGGGGGCGGCTTGATCACCAGATCCACGCCCTCGTCCACCGCGACGAGCTGGCCGTCAGTGACAATGCAGGCGATCTCGATCAGCGCGTCATGGGCCAGATCGAGGCCCGTCATCTCACAGTCGATCCAAACGAGCTGATCAGTCATCCCAATAGCCTAGGTCAGATGTCCAGAACCGGGCGCCACGGGCCTAACCGAACCGGCGTCAGACGTCCCTGGTCCGGTCGGCCAGGGCGGTGATGTGCGGCGGGACGCCCACGCCGGCGCGCAGCGCCGGGTCGGACTCGGCCGCCCCGAAGACCAGCCGAGCGGGGAGGACCCCGGCCCAGCGGGCGGTCTCGTAATCCTCGGGGTCGTCCGAGGGCGGGCCGGTGCGCACCTTGACCGATGCCTCGGCCAGCGGCAGCTCGAGCACGGCCGTGGCCGCGAGTTCCTTGGGCGTGGGCGGCCGGGCGTAGTCCCACTGACCGGGGGCGAGCTGCTCGGTGACGGCCCGGAGCGCCTCCAGGCGCTGCACGTCGCCGGTGATCATCCGCGCGGTGCCGAAGACCATCGCGCTGCGGTAGTTCATCGAATGATGGAACACCGCGCGGGCGCAGACCAGGCCGTCCAGGTGCGTCACGGTGACGCAGACCTCGTGCCCGTCGGCGGCCAGCAGGCCGCGGTTGGCCGATGACCCGTGCAGGTACAGGACGTCCCCGGCGCGCCCGTAGCCGGTCGGCAGCACTGCGGGGTAGCCGTCCGCGACCACGCCGAGATGGCAGACCAGCCCGGCGTCCAGGATCGCGTAGAGCTCGGACCGGTCGGTCTTGCCCCGCTCGCGGAGCCGGTGCAGCGCGGTTCGCGGTGTGGTCGACAGCGGTGTCGTTGAGAGCGGCGTCGGCGACGGCGGTGTCGGCGACAGGGGGTGATCGGCGCTCATGCTGCCACGGTACTCGCGGGCATCCCCGCGCTGATCAGCCGACTCGGCTCAGCGCCCCCGCCACAGCCGCCTCGTCGCGGCCGAAGTAGCCGTCGAGGTCCTGCACCGGCTCGGGGACGGCCTGACCCTCGGCGCGCGGGACCGGTACCCGGTGCCCGGTCAGCCGCTCGATGTCGACCGCACCCGGCCCGGCGGCGGTCAGGCCGGGCACCTGGGAGGCGCCGAAATGCCCGCCCCGGGCCCACAGCCGGCGGTCGTCGCACGAGCGGAGCCCGTCCGGGTACGCGGGGGGCGGCCCGGCGGGCCAGGTCCCGGAGATGCCCCAGGAGTCGAGCCAGTCCAGGATCGGCCGCAGGCCGAACAGGGGCAGAGCGGTGAACGGCTCCCAGGCGAAGGCCACGACGCAGATCTGGACGCAGAGCCGCCCTTCCGCATTGGCCACCGCGACCTCATCGGCCGCGTCGCTGTCTGCCATGTCTACGGCCGGCATGTCTACGGCCGGCATGTCTACGGCCGGCATGTCCGCGGCCGGCATGTCCGCGGCCGCTGCGCCATCGGCCGGATCCGTTTCGGCCGGATCCGCTCCGGCGTCGGGGCCGCGGTGCTCGGGCCAGCCGAGCAGCCGCCCGGCCCGCAGGATCGGGATGAGCTGCACGGTTTCGCCCTGCAGCGGATTCCAGACCAGGTGGCAGCTCCGGCCAAGCTCATTCAGGTGGCCGGCCGCTGCCCCGGCTGAGACGCTGCGGGGGTCGGCGCCGAGGGTCTGCCAGACGACGCGGGGAGCACCGCCCTGCAGCGGGCCGCCGTCGGTTGTGCCTCGGATCCGCCCGGCACCAGGCATCCATGCATCACTCACTGCGCTCCCTCGGTAAAGGCCTCTTGGGTCCCCGGCCCGATCCCTCTTACCTACCTACGCCAGCGCGGGGTGTAAGTCCACCCCGCGGCGGCCGAAATGCACCCCGGGCCAACCTCGGCCCGAAAGCAGCCTGAAACTGACCGGGTACATGGAGGCCAGCGGTGACCCGTGACCCCGGGCCCCGCTAGTCACGCGTTGCCCGCCTCGGTATCTTCTGCGGCATGGCGGTTGACGGTGTTCCCGGAATTGCGGACGGTCCTGCGCTGGCTCGGTGGCTGCACGAGAACGACATCGCCACCGGGCAGCCCCTGGATCACGTCGAGTTGATCGCGGGGGGCCGGTCCAACCTCACCTACCGCCTGGACCTGGGTCCGGTCCGCGTGGTCCTGCGCCGCCCGCCGCTCGGCCACGTGCTGCCCACCGCGCACGACATGAGCCGCGAGTTCCGGGTGCTGAGCGCGCTGTCCGGCACCGACATCCCGGTGCCGGAGCCCCTCGCGAACTGCACCGACTCCGACGTGATCGGCACGCCGTTCTACCTGATGGAGTTCGTGGACGGCGCGGTGCTGCGCACCCGCGAGGACGGCGAGCAGCTCACGCCGGACCAGGGGCGGCAGCTTTCGGAGCGGCTCGCGGACATGCTCGCGGCCATCCACCGGGTGGACATCGAGGGCGTGGGCCTGACCGGGTTCGGCCGCCCGGAAGGCTACCTGGCCCGCCAGCTATCGCGCTGGCAGCGGCAGTGGGAGCTGTCGAACACGCGTGAGATGCCGGGCTACAACCGGCTGGTCGAGCGGCTGGCCGCCGGGCTGCCGGCCGACAGCGACCACACGCTGGTCCACGGGGACTACCGGCTGGACAACATGCTGGTCACCCTCGGCGCGACGCCGGCGGTCGCGGCGGTCGTGGACTGGGAGATGTCGACGCTGGGGGACCCGCTCGCGGACCTGGGCCTGACCCTCATCTACTGGGCCGACCCGGACGACTCGCAGTGGGGGGACATCAGCATCGGGGCCTCGGTGACGGCCGGGCCCGGGTTCTTCACCCGCGCCCAGGTCGCCCGCCGGTACGGCGACCTGACCGGCCGGGACCTGGCCGACATCGGCTACTACATGGCGTTCGGGTGTTTCAAGCTGGCCGTGGTCCTGGAAGGCATCCACGCCAGGTTCCTGCAGAAGCAGACCGTGGGCGAGGGCTTCGAGCGTGAGGGGTTCGCGGTGCCGGTGCTGATCGAGCGGGCACATCAGATGCTCGACGCCGGCTTGCCCGACCTCGGCCGAGCAGGTTTCCGGGACTGAGCAGGTACCGGGACTGAGCAGTACCAAGACTGAGCAGGCATGGCCTGAGAAGCACCGCCGCAGTGGAGTTCCCCGATGTGGAAGCGAGGCCCGGCGCCCCGCTCTCGCCGGGCCTCACAAAGAGATGACGCGCGTCTCGGCTACCCGGTTCACAAGAAGTTGCCGACTATCTAGAAGTTTTTTGGGAGAGATCAGCTGGGGCAGCTTCCGCCCTGGCAGATGCGGCGGGAGACGGCTTCGAAGAACACCTGGTCGATCTGGTTCGTGTCGGTGACGGCGAACGCCTGGCCGCCGCCCGCCTTGGCGATCTGCTGCATGTTGCCGAAGTTACCCTTGCTGCCGAGCTGGAGAATGATCAGCTCGACCGGCTTGCTCGGGTTGTACAGCGCCTTCAGCTTGCTGACCAGCGTTTTCGTGGGCATGTCTCCGGGCGCGTTGTCCACGCCGGCGGTCAGCACCAGCAGCGCGTTGGTGAAGTTCGGCTGGTAGGTGTCGACCATCGACTGGTAGCCGGCCAGGATCGAGTCGTTCAGCGCCGCGGGCGTGTTGCTCTGTGCGCTCAGGCCCGCGTCGATCTGCTGGATCTGCTGGCGCCTGCTGATCAGCCCGAGATCGCCGGGCAGCGGGCCGACCGACACGAGTTGCTTGTACGGCAGGTTCCCGTTGAGCTTGCTGGCGAATTCCCACACGCCGATCTGGGCGCTGTCGGGGAACAGGTTGAGCCCGAGGTTAGCGGTCTGGGTGAGCAGAGTCTCCAGGTCGAGATCCCCCAGCCCCGACGGAGCCCGCATGGACGAGGAGACGTCTGTCAGGGCCAGGTCCCGGGACCCGGTCTCGAGCTTGTGCCAGGCAGTCAGGGCCGTCTGCGCGTTCCCGGCCGAGGCCGGGGTGGCCAGTTGCAGCTGCTGCTGGGCCAGCCCGTAGCTGGCGGGCACGGAGGCGAGGACGCCGTTGGCCGACCGGAAGCCGTCGAAGCGGACCAGGCCGGCCATGTAGCTGCTCTGCAGTTCCTTACCGAACTCCTGGGCCCCGGCGATCTCGGCCGGGCTCGTGGACGTCACCACGTACGGGTAGTCGAGCTCAGGGTCGCCGAGCGCGGCGCGGCCGCCGGAGGGATACAGGGCGGCCAGCGGCTGGGCGGGGTGGGCCTGGTCGTAGCCGATGACGGCCTGCTCGGTCGTGATCGTCACCGGGTGCCCGCCCACGTTCTTGCTGCCCAGCAGGGCGAACGAGGCCAGCGTCGTGGGGTCGTCGAACTCGGCCGATGACTGGGTCTTGAGCACGAACTTGGTCATGCGGTCGCGTCCGCTCGGGGTGGTGCCGAGCAGCCTGAGCATTTCGATCATGCTGGCCAGGCCCGCGGCGCTCTGGGTCGGGTCGGGCAGGCTGACACTGACCTGCGCCGCGGACGAGGGCCCGCCAGCGGCGGACGGCAGCAGGAAGTTCCAGCCCACCGAGTCGTTGAACGCCGGGATCTGGGCCGCCGCGTTCGCCGGCATCACGAGCATCAGCGGCGACTTGGCCACGGAGACGCCCGTGGTCTGGATCCGCTGGGCGCCGAGCGGGAAGCCGCGCGCGATGTCCACCCACAGGCTGGAATCGGGGATCCACGCGTCGGCGGCGGGCAGGCCGTTCGTGGACGCCTGGCCTTCGACCGTGGCGGCCGCCTGGGCCGGCTGTTCCTGGGTGACCTGCACCTCGACGCACTGCCCGGCCGCCTCGTGGTTCTCGCGGTTGAACAACTGGGCGACCTGCTCGACCGCGGGGGTTACGTCCTGAGACACCGCGACGTTGACCAGGAGCGGGTGGTCGTTGCACGACGTGCGGGCGACGACCGCCTGAGCGGCCAGCGTGGCCATCAGGACGGCTGAGATCCCGACGGCGATGGCAACCAGCAGCTTGACGCTGATGTGGTGCTCGCGGCCGCGCCGGCTGACGCGGCCTTTCCGCGCGCGTTGGTTCACAGGAATCCTCAAGGTGTGCGTCGTGATGGCCCGAAGTGCCCGTCCCGACGAGGTCGTCCCGCGCCGAGATGACTCTATCCAAGTGTTACCGACGGGTCAGGCGACTTGCGGGCTTTCGCGGCACTCGGTCAGATAGCTGCCCCGAACGCGGTGTGTTTCGTGCATATAGGGGTTTGTGAGGAATCAGTGAACGCCAAACCGCCTGGCCGATCGGCCAGACTAGTCGGCGTGACCAGCGTGATCGGTGTCGGTGAGGCCAGCGATCCGCGTCTCGCGGACTACGTCCGGCTAACCGACGTCCACCTGCGCCGGAGCCTGGAGCCCGCGCACGGGCTGTTCGTCGCCGAGGGGGAGAAGGTGATCAGGCGCGCGATCGGCGCGGGCTACCCGGTGCGTTCGCTGCTGGTCACCCGGGACAGGCTGGCCGGCCTGGCGGACCTGGCGGAGGCCTGCCGCGGCCCGGTGTACGTGGTCGCCCCGGAGGTGGCACAGCAGGTGACCGGCTACCGGGTGCACCGGGGTGCCCTGGCCTCGATGCAGCGGCGCCCGCTGGCGTCGGTGGCCGCGGTGACCCGCCCGGCCCGGCGCATCGTGGTGCTTGAGGACATCGTGGACCACACGAACGTGGGCGCGATCTTCCGGTGCGTGGCCGCCCTGGGCTTCGACGCGGTGGTGCTGGCCCCGCGGTGCGCCGACCCGCTGTACCGCCGGTCGGTCCGGGTGTCGATGGGCGCGGTGCTCACCGTGCCCTACGCCCGGCTTGACGACTGGCGTGAGGGCCTGAACGCGCTGCGGGCGGGCGGGTTCCGGCTGCTCGCGCTCACTCCGGCGGCCGATGCGATGCCGATCGCCGAGGCCGCGGCGCAGGCCGCCGCGGACCCGGCCAGCCGGGTCGCGCTGCTGCTCGGCGCCGAGGGCGCCGGCCTGTCCGCCCGCTGGCGCGACCAGGCCGACGCGGGGGTGCGGATACCGATGAGCCGGGGCGTGGACTCGCTCAACGTCGCGTCGGCGGCCGCCGTCGCGTGCTACCTGCTGGCGGCGGGCGGGTGACCGCCCGGCCCGGCTAACCTCCCCGGCTAACTCAGGCGCATCCCGAGCACATAGCCGCCGCCGTCGCGCAACTGGGTGAAGCCCAGGTGGCGATAGAAACCCAGGGCGCGCTGGTTGCCGGGCCGGACGAAGAAGTGCACGCCGCGCGACCCGCGCCCGGCGAGCGCGGCCAGTTGCGTGTCCATGAGCCGGCGGCCGATGCCGTGGCCCTGGATCCGGGGCAGCAGGTCGATGTGCAGGTGAGAGGGGTAGTCGGCGACCAGTTCGTCGTCGGTCCGCCACGGATGGTGGATCGTGTAGGCGACCTGCTCGTCGCGGGTCCAGCGGTCGCGCCCGGCCGCGTCGGGCTCGGCGTAGCGCCGCCGCAGCGGCGGCCACCAGTCGCGTTCGGCCCGCTCCTCGAACGCGCGGGTGTCCAGCGCGCCCAGGCAGTAGCCGCCCACCCCGGCCGCGTCTTCGGCCACGAACGCCAGCGACGGCTCGAGCACGCCGTAGGGGGCCGCGTAGACCTGCCCGAGCAGGTCGCGGTCGGCGAACAGCGCCGTCGCGTCGGCGCCGTCGGCGCCGGTCTCCAGGCAGATCCGGTACAGGTCGCGCCGGTCGCCGTCGCGGTAGCCGCGGATCCGCGTCCCGGTCATGACAGCGCGGCCGGGGGCGGGTAGCAGGCGCTGAGCCGGTCCCGGGCGTCCGGTGGCGCCCCGATGTGGTCCAGGCCGAGCAGCGCCGCGCCCGCGACCGGGGGGATGTCGACGATGCGCGGCAGCGCGCGCGGGACCTCGTCCGCGAGCCTGCGCGTGACCTCGCTCGTGAGCAGGGGGTCGCGCGCGGCCAGCACGCCGCCGCCGAGCACCACCGGCACCGGCTGGCCGAGCAGGTCCAGGCGGCGGATGGCGCTGAGCGCCATCACGGATACCTCTTGCGCCATCCGCCGGACCAGGTCCGCCGCGACCTGGTCGCCGCCGCTGGCCGTGTCGAACAGGACCGGCACCAGGCCGAGGAGCGCGTCCCAGCCCAGCTCTCCTTTGTGGAACGCGACCGCCACGGACCACATGCTGGGCCGGCCGAAATGGGAGGCCACGGCCTCGCGCAACGCGGTCTGCGGCCCGCGGCCGTCCTCGGCGCGGATCGCCCACCAGACGCTCTCCTGACCCAGGGTCCCGCCGCCACCCCAGTCGCCGCTGAGCGGGCCCAGGGACAGAAACCGGCTGGTCTGCCCGTCCGGGGCCACGCCCACGCAGTTGATGCCGGCGCCGCAGGTCACGCCGACCCCCCAGTGCGGGCCGGAACCGTCCAGGCCGGCCCGCAGCACGGCGAAGGTGTCGTTGGCCAGTTCCAGGGTGCCGGTCAGGCCCGCGGCGCGCAGCGCCGCCGCCAGGACCTCTTCTTCCTCAGGCAGGTCGGTGTTGTTGGCCACGCAGGCCGACAGGTGCTGCGCGATCCGTGGACCGGCCGGGTCCAGGCCCGCCTGCCTGGCCGCGAGGCGCGCCACCGACGCGAGGACCTCGACCGTCTCGTCAAGGCTCAGGACACTGGGCACGCCCGCGCCGCGCACGCTGGCCAGCAGCGTCCCGTCGGCGGCGACCAGGGCCGCCTCGGTCTTGCTGTTCCCGGCGTCGATGGCCAGCACCGCGGGCAGGTCCGCCGCCCCGGTATCGCTCACGAGGCCGCCGGGGCGCCCCCGCCCGCCCAGGACAGGAACGGCGCGTTCTCCGCGATCAGCCGGTCGGCAAGCTGGCCGGCCAGGTCGTACTGGCCCACCAGCGGATGGGCGAGCAGCGCGGCGGCCACCCGGTCCCGCCCGCCGCGCAGCGCCGCGTCCACGGCCAGTTCCTCGTAGGCGGACACGTGCGCGACCAGGCCGCGCATCACCGGCGCGAGCGGCGCCACGGCCACGGGCGCGGCCCCGTCCGCGCCGACGACCGCGTTGACCTCGATCACCGCGTCGTGGTCGAGGAACGGCAGCGTGCCCGCGTTGCGGACGTTCACGACCTGGGTGTCCCCGGTGTCATTGACCAGCGAGGCGAGCAGGGCCACGGCCGCCTCGGAGTAGAACGCCCCGCCGCGCTGGCTGAGCAGGTCCGGCTTGGTGTCCAGGGCCGGGTCGGCGTACATCTCCAGCAGTTCGGCTTCCAGCGCCGCCACCTTCTCGGCGCGCGTGGGCTGGCCCCGCTCGGCCGCGACGACCTCGTCGTGCGCCCAGAAATAGCGCAGGTAGTACGACGGTACCGCCCTCACGTCAGTCATAACGGATTCGGGGAGGCCGGTGCGGACGGCGATGTCGGGACCGTGGGCCTCGAGCAAACCAGGCAGCCGGTCGGTCCCGTCCACGAGCGCGGCCCGCTCCCACGTGAGGTGGTTGAGCCCGACGTGGTCGACCACGACCCGGCCCGGCGTCACGCCGAGCAGGCGGGCGAACTCGCGCTGGAAGCCGATGGCGACGTTGCACAGCCCGATCGCGCGGTGCCCGCCGTCCAGCAGCGCGCGGGTCACGATCCCGACCGGGTTGGTGAAGTCGATGATCCAGGCGCCGGACGCGGCCCGCTCGCGCACGCGGCGGGCGATGTCGAGCACCACCGGCACGGTGCGCAGGGCCTTGGCCAGCCCGCCCGCCCCGGTGGTTTCCTGCCCGACGCAGCCGTAGTCCAGCGGCCAGGTCTCGTCCCGGTGCCGGGCCGCCTGGCCGCCGATGCGCAGCTGCAGCAGGACCGCGCCCGCCCCGTCGATGCCGTCGTCCAGGTCGGCCGTCCAGCGCACCAGGGCCGGGTGGCCGTAGCGGCGCATGATCCGGGCCGAGACCTGGCCGACCACGTCCAGCCGCGCCTGGTCCGGGTCGACCAGGACCAGCTCGGTGAGCTTGACCGCGTCGGCCAGCCGGGCCAGGCCGTCAATCAGTTCCGGGGTGTAGGTGGATCCGCCACCGACGACAGCCAGCTTCAACCGAAGGCCCTCACTTCCGCGCCGCTGCGCGCCACGTGGCAGGCGGCTTCGTGGTCCGGGGCGAGCCGGCTAAGTTCCGGCGTCACCTGATGGCACTCGTCGATGGCCAGCGGGCAGCGCCACCGGAACCGGCAGCCGGGCGCCGGGTCGATGACCCGCGGCGGCTCGCCCCGGTCGGTCTCGGCCCCGACCCCGAGCGGCGCGCGCGGGTCCGGCACCGCCGACAGCAGCAGCTGCGTGTAGGGATGCTTGGGGTTGGCCAGCAGCTCCTCGGTCGGGCCCTGCTCGGCCACCCGGCCCGCGTACATGATGACCAGCCGGTCGGCGACGTAGCGGGCGCTGGCGATGTCGTGGGTGATGTACAGGATCGACACGCCCTGCTCGTCGCGGAGCTGGGCCATGACGTTGAGGAGCCCGATCCGGATCGAGACGTCGAGCATGGAGACCGGCTCATCGGCCAGGATCAGCTTCGGCCGCAGCGCCAGGGCCTGGGCGAACCCGACCCGCTGCCGCTGGCCGCCGCTCAGCTCGTGCGGAAAGCGCTGCAGCACCTCGGCAGCGGGCGAGAGCCCGACGGCCTCGAACACGCGCTGCGCCTCGTCGCGGCGCCGGTCGGCGGACAGCTCGCCGCGGTGCAGGTGCAGGCTGCGCATAACGCCGTGCGACACCCGGAACACGGGGTTGATCGAGGCGAACGGGTCCTGGAAGACCATTGGCACGTCGCCCCGGTACCGCAGCATGTCCTGGCGCGAGCGGATGGCGGACAGCGGCCGGCCCTGGAAGTAGATCTCGCCGCTGGTCGGCTTGTAGAGCCGGGCCAGCAGCCGGGCGATCGTGCTCTTGCCGCTGCCGCTCTCCCCGGCCAGCGCGATGATCTGCCGCTCCCCGATCTCGATGCTGACCTCGTCGACCGCGTGCAGCGTGCGCCGGGACACCAGGCCCCCGACCCGGAAGTGCTTGGTCAGCCCTTCGGTGCGCAGCAGAGGGTCAGTCACGGTCTGCTCCGCCGTCGGCGTGCAGGAAGCAGCGCACCAGCGTGCCGTCCACCTGGTACAGCTCCGGGGGCTCCTCGGGGCACCGGGTCATGACCTTCGGGCAGCGCGGCGCGAACCGGCAGCCTTGCGGGGGGCGGGCCAGGTCGGGCGGGCTGCCGGGGATGCCGGTCAGCGGCACCCGGGGCCCCCTGATCGAGGGAAAGGCTTCCATCAGCCCGATGCTGTAGGGGTGCAGCGGCCGGTCGAACACCCGGCGGGTCCCGCCGAATTCGGCGACCTGGCCCGCGTACATCACCATCAGGCGGTCGGAGAAGTGGCTGACCAGGGACATGTCGTGGGTGACGAAGATCACGGCGAAGCCCAGCTGCTCCTGCAGCTCCTTGATCTGCGCCATGAGCGAGCGCTGCGCCACGACGTCCAGCGCGGAGGTGGGCTCGTCCATGATCACCAGGTCGGGGGTGAGCAGCATCGCCATCGCGATCATGGAGCGCTGGCGCATGCCGCCGGAAAGCTGGTGCGGGTAGCTCTTCAGGTGGATCGGGTCGATGCCGACCATCCGGAGCACCTCGGCCGACCGCTCGGCGATCTGCGCCTTGGCGGCCACCCCGTGGGCCCGCATCGCGTCGGTGAACTGGGCCCCGATCGACTTGACCGGGTTGAGCGCGTTCATCGCGCTCTGCATGACCACGGACATGTCCTTCCAGCGCACCGAGGCCAGTTCCCGGTCGGTGAGCCCCACCATGCTGAGGCCCTTGAAGATCACGCTGCCGCTGGCCACGCCGGCCGGGGGGCTTAGCAGTTGGGCGATGGCGAACAGCAGCGTGGACTTGCCGCAGCCGGACTCGCCCACGATGCCGATGAACTCGCCCGGATCCAGGTCGAAGCTGACGCCGTCCACGGCGCGCACGGTGCCGCGTTCGGTCGCATACTCGACTACGAGGTCGCGGACGGCCAGCACGGCGCCCGAGGTGTCCTCGGCGGGCGCGGTGCCGAGCACGTCGTTACTTCGGGCGCTTGACACGGTTCCCCCGTATGCTCCGGACCGGCCGCAGGGCCGGATTGCCGATCTCGTCGAACGCGTAGTTCAGCAGCGCGAACGCGGCGCCCAGCGCGACGATGCACAGGCCGGGGATGAGGATCCACAGGGCCTGGCCGGTCTGGAACGCCTCGCTGTTCTCTGCCCAGTACAGCATCGTGCCCCAGCTCACCACCTCGGGGTTGCCGAGCCCGATGAACTGCAGGCTGGAGGAGAACAGCACCGCGTACAGCGCGTTGGTCAGGAAGGCGGCCACCAGCAGCGAGGTCATCGTGGGGATGATCTCTACCGCGATGATGTACAGCGAGCGCTCGCCCCGCACCCGCGCGGCCTCGAGGAATTCCCGGTTGCGCAGCGAGCGGGCCTGGGCGCGCAACTGGCGCGCGGTGTAGGACCACGAGACGCAGATGATGACCGCGATCATCACTCCGGTGCCGGCCCCGTGCAGGTAGCTGGCGATCACGATCAGCAGCGGGAACGCCGGGATGACCAGCAGCACGTCGGTGATCAGGTTCAGCACGCCGTCCCAGGCGCCGCCGAGGTAGGCGGCGGCCACGCCGATCAGCGTGGCGAGGAACGTGGCGCCGAGGCCGGCCCCGAACGCGATCAGCAGCACCGGGCGGGTGCCGTAGATCACCTGGGCGAACAGGTCCTGGCCGAACGCGGTCGTGCCCAGCAGGTGCGCGCCCGAGGGGCCGAGGCTGCGCGCGTAGACCTGGGCGCTCGGGTCGTCGTGCGCGATCACCCCGGGGAACAGCCCGATCAGGATGAAGAGCACGAGCAGGGCCGTGCCCGCGGTGGCCTTGCGGTTGGAGGTGATGGCCCGGCCCATCCGGCGCACCGAGCCGGCCCCGCTTACCCCGCCGCTCCAGCCGCCCACCAAGCCGGCGGGCGCCGTCGTCACCGCCGAGCCGCCGCCGTCGTCCGTGCCGCCCGGGCGCATTAGCGCGGCCACCGTTACCTCGCCCCCCTCGTCCGCGGGTCGAGGATGGCCGTGGCCAGGTCCGAGATGAGGATGGCCACCAGCACCGCCACCGTGATCAGCAGGAACAGCGCCTGCATGAGCGGGTAGTCGTCGTTGTTGACCGCCTGCAGCAGCAGGTAGCCGACGCCCTGGTAGTTGAAGACCTCCTCGATCAGGATCGCGCCGCCGACCACGAATCCCAGCGACATGGCGAAGCCGGTGAGGTTGGGCAGGATCGCGTTGCGCGCCGCGTAGTCGAGCATGATGCGGCGGCCCGGCAGCCCCTTGGCCCTGGCCATCCGCACGTAGTCCTCGGCCAGCGTGGTGATCATGGTGTTGCGCATGGTGAGGATCCAGGTGCCGATCGTCGTGATCAGCAGCGTGAACGCGGGCAGGATCGCGTGTTCGAGCATGTTGCCGATGAACGCTCCGGACAGGCCCGGTGTCAGCGTGTAGTTGTAGCTGAAGAAGTACGGCAGCCAGTGCAGCTTGACCCCGACCACCAGGATCAGGACCAGGCCGACCCAGAAGTAGGGGACCACGGTCATGATCACGAAGATCGGCGGCAGGATGCTGTCCAGCCGGCCGCCGCGCCACCAGGCGCCGACGATGCCGATGCCGGTGCCCAGCACGAAGGCCAGAACCGTGGTCACCCCGACCAGGCCCAGGGTCCACGGGATCGCGTCGAGCACGATGCGCCCGACCGAGTTCCCCGGCTGGGTGGTCAGCGAGATCCCGAACTTGCCGGTCGACACGTCACCCAGGTAGGTGCCGTAGGCCGAGAGCAGGCTCTGGTGGGAGTTCAGGCCGAACTGCGCGTAGAGGGCCTTGAGCGCCTGCGGCGGGACCGGGCCCTTGAACTTCCCCATGATCGCGAGGGCCGGGTTTCCCGGCATCATGCGCGGGAGCAGGAAGTTCAGGGTGAGCGCGGCCCACAAGGTCACGGCGAAGAAGCCGAGGCGGCGCAGCACGAACCTCATGGATCTCCTCCTAACCGTCCTAACCGTCCATCACCGGGGGAGTGCGGGGCCCCGCGCCGCTAGCCCTTCGGCACCAGGCGCAGCATCAGCTGCCCCCAGTCCGGGTAGTTGTAGGCGGCCGGCTGCGCGTACGGGTTGCCCGGGGTGGGCCAGCCGGTGAAGCTGCCGGTGTCGTACTGGAACCAGTCCACCGACTCGGTGACCGGGATCACCGGCACGTCCTGCAGCATGACCTTCTCCAGTTGGTCCACGATCGAGTGCTGCTGGGCCGCCGACGTGGTCGCCCCGTACTGGTTGATCAGCGCGTCGGTGGCCGGGTTGCTGTAGCGCTCCCAGTTGGAGCCGGCCGCGGTCCCGATCGGCGCGGAGTTGGCCGAGTCGAGCCACTGCCGCAGCTCGAAGTACGGGGTCGGCCCGCCGGTCTCGCTGCCGTAGGCGAGCTGGTACTTACCCGAGTACAGATCGCTCTGGTAGGTCGTCGCGGCCAGGTTCTCCGGCGTGACCGCGATCCCGATCGCCTTGAGGCTGGTCTGGATGGTCTGCACCGCGGCCACCCAGTCGGAGAACCCGCCGTTGTTCAGGATCGTGAACGACAGCGGCTGCCCGGACGGTGACTGGAAGATGCCGTTCGAGCCCCGCTTGAACCCGGCCGCCTGCAGGATCGAGATGGCCTTGGACGGGTTGTAGGCGTAGTTGTTGCCGAAGCTCGACGCCTGCGAGGTGTCAAGCCAGCTCGAGAACGTGGGCGTGACGATCCCGGACTGGTTCGACGCGGGCTCGTAACCGTACTCGCCGATCGTGGAGGCCTTCTGCCGGTCGATCGCGTAGGCCATCGCCTGGCGGACGGCCACGTTCTTCAGCAGCGGGTTGGTCAGGTTGATGAACATGCTGACGTTCGCGACCGGCGGGAACCAGTAGTGGTAGTTCGGGTTCTTCGAGGTGTAGAAGCTCTTGATGCTCGGGATGAACTGGCTGCCCCACTGCGCCTGGCCGTTGGCCAGGTAGGTGTTGGCGGTGTCGTTGGTCAGGAACGACGGGTAGTTCACCGTGCCGACCTTCGGCTCGCCCTTCTGCCAGTAGTGCGTGTTGGCCGTGTACTTGATGTTCTGCGGGGTGCAGGTCTTGCTGCTGACCGTGAACCCGCCGGTGCCGACCGGGTTCTTGTCCGGGTACGTCGACGGGTTGGAGATCTTGGACCACACGGACTGGTCGACGATCCCCACCTGGTCGGCGATGTAGTAGAAGTACTGCACCGCGGCGGTCTTGAACGTCATCACGACCTGGTCAGACCCCTGCTGGGTGACGCCGGACAGCACCGACCAGACCGCGTTGATGTCCAGGACCGGGTACTTCTTCAGCAGGTTGAAGGTGTACGCCACGTCGGCGGCGGTCAGCGGGTTGCCGTTGCTGAACTTCACGCCCTTGCGGATCGTGAACGTGAGGGTCTTGTTGCCCGCGCCCCAGGTCCAGCTCGACGCCAGCCAGGGCGACGCCTTGCCGCTCTGCAGCGTGTTGACGAACGCCAGCGGCTCGTACACCGGCCCGAGCGAGTAAGGCAGATAGCTCAGGTTGAACGGGTTGAAGTCACAGGTCCAGGTGCCGCCGCTCTCGTTGTCGATGGTCAGCGCGCCGGACGGGCCCGATGACTTGGATGACGACGGCGACGAGCTGGTTCCGCAGGCGGCTGCCAGCACGCCCGCCGCGATGAGGACCCCGATTACCTTAAGGCGTCTCATGGCTTAGCCCTTCGAGGAGTTGGGTGACGGTGTCGTGATGGATGGGGTCCCCGCGGCCGCCGGCGGTGGTCCCGCCGGGGCCGCGAGGGTCGGGCCCGGGCGCCTGGCCGGGCGCTGCCCAGCCCGCAGCGGCGTCCACGGCCATGGCTACCGCCCCGAGCAGCGGCGCGTCGTAAGGAAAGTGGGCGACCACCAGCTCGGGCGGGTAGGGGGTGCCGGACCGCAGCGCGTGCTGCAGTGGCGGCCTGATCCGTTCCCAGGAGCGGACCATTCCGCCGCCGACCGCGATCCGGGCCGGGTTGACCAGGATCGCGAGGTTGACGAGGTGGAAGGCGAGTTCGGTGACGAACTCGTCGATCAGGGCGTCGAGTTCGGGGTCGGCGGCCCCGGCCGCGAAGATGTCCGCGGCCGTGAGCCGCTCGGCGCGCTGCTCGCCCGCGGCCGCCCGTGCGGCCAGGGCCTGGCCGCTGACCATGTGCTCGAGCTGGGGGCGCCGGTCGAGGGCCAGGCCGACGTCGGCCACCGAGCGCAGGTTGTAGCCGATTTCGCCGGCCGCGCCGTTGATCCCGTTGACGACCTGGCCGCCGATCACGATCGCGGCGGCCAGCCCGGTGCCCAGGTTCAGGTAGACGGCGGGGTCGCAGCCGGCCAGCACGCCCCACAGGACCTCGGCCCTGGCGGCCGCCTTGACGTCGTTCGCCATCCGGATCTGGGCCCCGGGGAACGCGGCGCGCAGCTCCCGGCCCATGGCCAGGGTGTCCCAGCCGTCGATGGCCGGGGCCAGCTCCACCCGGTCCTCGAACGGGATCCCGAACGTGGACACCCCGACGGCGACAATCTCGCGGCCGGGTGCGGTCGCCGTCATCAGGTCGCGGCCGGCCTGGATCCCGCGGCTGAAGCTGGCCTGGGCGCCGAGCGCGCCGTCGCTGTCGACCGTGGCCGACGCCAGCCGGTTCCCGGTCAGGTCGCAGGCGGTGGCGGCGATCTTCGTGCCGCCGTAGTCGAGCCCGAGCACGACCGGGGGAGCTGCCACGATATAACCTGCCAGTTCAC
>DATAVV010000356.1:0-1761 GCA_036267555.1 Streptosporangiaceae bacterium
CTTCCCGGCGTGGATGATCGAGTCGCTGGACCGGGAGGCGCGGCGCCTTGGAGTGAACCGCCAGTCGATCATCAAGGTCTGGATCGCCGAGCGTCTGGAGCGCGGCGTTTCGCCAGCGTGAGGCCCCAGCTACTCGGCGTCTTCCAGCCTGGAGTGCCTTACTCGTAAATGAAATTCACGACGCACAAGTGAAGTTACCCCCTACGCGTTCTTGATCCGGTCGTGGGAAACCCAAGCCCGTCGTGTCCGCGTTGTCCGGGTTCAGTGGGGACCTGTGGTCTGAACGTCGGGGGTTCGCGTCCAGCCGGACGGGCGTCGTCCGGGCTGCTGAGCGGCCACTACGCCGGATCTACCGCCTAGCTAGAGAGAGCGGATCACCACATGGTGGCCGTGACCGGACTCGGGCCGACCGGGTGCGCGGATGCCGGCGGTAGTCGACCTGCCCGTCGCTGGCGAGCTGGTCATAAGCCGACTGGGCGAGCCTCGCGAGACCCGGATGAGCGGAAGACTCACCCAAGATCGTGAGCGTTGCGTCCTTGAAGTCCATGGCCGGATTTTACTGCCGCCACCCGGCTGCAAGCAGGGTGATCCGGGATCAGTAGGCGCGAAGGCGGGCGCGCTGGCCTTCGATCACCTGCGTGAAGATCTCCGACTGGTTCAGCGCCCTGGACAGCACGATGCCGCCCTGGATGGCCGCGACAACCTCGATGGCGGCCGCCCGCGCCGCGTGCTCGCTCTCGCCGCCGGACCGCAGAGCCGCGGCCAGCGATGTGATCCACTGCTCGAAGTAACCGCGGATCGCGTCACCGAACCGGTCACGCTCCCGGCCGAGCGCGAAGGCGCCCTGCAGGCAGACGCGCCGACCGGACCCGAAGTAGTCGGCGACCGCATCGAACATGGCGGATATCGCGGCGGGGTCCCCGCGTGACGCGCTCCGCAGCGGTTCGAAGATAGCGCCGGTGAACCAGGCGTCGACGTCGGCGAGCACGGCCGCGGCCATCTCCTCCTTCCCGCCGGGGAAGAAATGGTAAAGGCTGCCCTTCCCGAGCCCGGTCGCCTCGCACAGCAGCGCGAGGCTGGCCCCTTCGAACCCGTGCTCCCTGAAGGCCTCGGCAAGTGCCGGTAGGGCCGCCGAACGGTCGGTCATGACTCTTGCCATCATGGGCCCGTCTCGAGATCACTGCGCGGCGGCGCTCATAGGCCCAGGTCGCTCAGGCCCGGATGGTCCTGGGGCCGGGGACCAGAGCGGTCCCAGCGGAACTTGCGATCGGCCTCGGCGATGGGCACGTCATTGATGCTCGCGTGGCGCTCGGCCATGAAGCCAGCGGCGGCCTGCTGCTGGGACTCGCCACCGTGGTCGGATGCGCCCCCTCCAAGTTGGCGGCCGGCACGCAGGACGCGGGCCCGAGCCGAACGGCGCGGCCGGCGGGCGCGGGTCCGCGCAGTTCGCCTCAGGGTGGCAAACCCGCCCGGGTGACCAGCACCGAGGTCAAGCCGCGACCGGCCAGGCACCCGAAGCCGGAGCACTCTGCGCCGGCCACCGACGACGTGACCCCGGCCGAGCCGGTTTACTACGTTGGCGGCGGGCCGAAGGCCATCGCCCTGACCATCGACGACGGTCCGAGCCCGATCTACACGCCGCAGGTCCTCCGGATCCTGGAGAAGTACCACGTCACGGCGTCGTTCTCGATGATCGGGGAGAACGTGACCTACTACCCGGGGATTGCCAGGGAGGTCGCGGACGCCGGTCACATGATCGTC
>DATAVV010000357.1:0-7623 GCA_036267555.1 Streptosporangiaceae bacterium
GGTCCCGCGCGGGCTGGTGGCCGGCTGGGACCTGGGCCATCTGCACCGCCTGCCCCGCCACGTGGCCATGGAACTGGCCCTGGGCCTGCGGCTCAGCGGCCCGCGCGCCTACGATCTGGGGCTGGTCAACCGGCTGGTCCCGGATTCGGACGTGCTGCCCGTCGCGATCGACCTGGCCCGGCAGTTGTGCCGCCTGCCGCGGGCCACGCTGATCGCCAACCGCGCCCTGGTTGACGCCCTGACCCCGATGATCCCGGCGGAGGTCGGCCAGCGGGCCGAGCACCTGCGCCGCCAGGTCGTCGATACCCCGGAGGCGGCTGAGGGCTTCCTGCGCTTCGCCGCGAAGGGCGGCCGGGCAACCGCCTGATCGGCCGGGCCCTTGCCTCTATCAGAACAATCATTTAGCCTTTTAAGCTAATTCGCCGCGACCGGGCCGCGCGTGCCCGAGCCCACGGCGAAACTCGATGCCCGCGAACCTGAGGGAGGCCCCGTGGCTTCGGGCGACGACTGGATGTACGGCAAGATCACCGACGAGGCGATCGCGGTACTCCGCTCCCGCCTGGGCCGCCCCGGGCCCGCGGGCGCGGGGTCCGAGCCGTACAACCGGTGGTCGGTGCTGCGCTATCTCGCGTCCGTGGGTGACGACAACCCGCTCTGGTGGGACGAGGCGTACGCGGCCGGCACCCGCTGGGACGGCGTCATCGCCCCGCCGCGGATGCTGAAGCAGGGCAGTGACGAGACCCCGGCCACGGTGGCCGAGCCGGTTGACTCCGGGCGCGTCACGTTCATGGGCGAGGACGTGCTGCGCGGGGTGTTCGCGATGATCTCGGGCACGCGGATCGTGTTCGAGCGGCCGGTGCGCATGGGCGACCGGCTGCACGCCCAGAGCGGCCCGCACGATGTCATCGAGCGCACGAGCCGGATGGCCGGCCGCTCCCTGGAACTGGTGAACAAGACCGTCTACCACAATCAGGCCGACGACCGCGTGGCCACCGCCTACGACTCGGTGATCCGGATGGAGCGGGGAGCCGCCCGGGAGTCACGCAAGTACCTCGACATCCCGGCCGCCCGGTACACCGAGCAGCAGATGCAGGCGCTCTATGCGCACTACCGCGGCGAGCCCGCCCAGCGGCGCGGGAACCAGCCCAGGTACTGGGAGGACACCGAGGTCGGCGACAAGCTCATCACTCTGGCCAAGGGCCCGCTGACCGTCGCCGACATCGCGGCCTACTTCATCGGGCGGGGCGCGCCCTGGTACACCGGCCGGGTCAAGCACTTCCAGCTGCAGGCCAACCCCTCGACCCGACTGGTCAACCTGGAGACCAACATCGAGGACGGGTGGGCGTCGGCGCACTGGGACGAGTATTTCGCCCGCCAGAGCGGCATCCCTCGCCCCTACGACGAGGGCCCCATGCGCTACGACAACCTGACCCATCTGGTCACCGACTGGATGGGGGACGACGGCGTGCTGCGGGAGATCACGGTGCAACTGCGCGCGCCCGTCCTGGTGGGCGACCTGAGCTGGTGCACCGGCGAGGTGGCGGCCAAGCGCGACGAGGACGGCCGCAAGCTCGTCGACCTGCACATCTGGATCACCAACCAGCGCGGCGAGCGGACCACGGCGGGCCAGGCCGTCGTCGAGCTGCCGTCGTGCGGCTAGCGCCGCCCCCTCGGCGGGCAGTGGGCCGACGTCAGCCGCAGCGCCGCCTTCCCCCCGGCGAATAGTAGCTACAGGATGTGCCCGGAAATCGCTCTTGCGGGCGAATTCTCCGGGACAACGGGGGTAGGCGGCCAGGTATGGCTGTGGTAGCGAGGGAAACAGAGACCAAGTACGAGCTTCCGGCCGGAGCGGCGCTGCCGTCGCTGGACGAGTTGCCCGAGGTGGGCGCGACCGCCGGGGCCGATGAGCAGCAACTCGAGGCCGAGTACTACGACACCGACGACCTGAGGCTGATCCGGGCCGGGGTCACGCTGCGGCGGCGCCGGGGCGGCGACGACGCCGGCTGGCACCTGAAGCTCCCCGAGGGCGCCGGGACGCGCCTGGAGATCCGGCTTCCGCTGGGCCGCAGCGGCCGCCAGGTGCCCCGCGAGCTTTCCGCGCTGGTCCGGGCGTACGCCCGCGGCGCGACGCTGCGGCCCGTGGCCCGGCTCACCACGCGCCGGCAGCGCCTGGTCCTGCTCGACGAGGCGGGCGAGTCGCTGGCCGAGGTGGCGTCCGACGACGTCAGCGCCCAGACCATGGGCGACTCGACCACGGTCTCGGCCTGGCGCGAGGTCGAGGTGGAGCTGACGGGCGGCAACGGGCGCCTGCTGAAGGCCGCGGACGCGCTGCTGCGCCGCGACGGCCTGCGCCCGGCGGGGCGCTCGGCCAAGCTGGAGCGGGCGCTGGCCGGTCAGTTGCCCGAGCCCGCGCGGTCGCCCCGGCTGACCGCCCGCGCGCCCGCGGGCCAGGTCGTGCTCGCGTACCTGCGGGAGCAGGCGGAGAAGCTGAAGGCGCTCGACCCCATGGTGCGCCGCGACGAGCCCGATGCGGTGCACCAGATGCGGGTGACGACACGGCGGCTGCGCGCCGCGCTGCGTTCCTACCGGCGGCTGATGCGCGGGACCGGTCACCTGGCCGGGGAACTCAGGTGGCTCGGCCGGGTGCTGGGCGAGGCCCGCGACGCCGAGGTGCTCCCGGCCCATCTGCGGGCCGGGCTGGACACGGTCCCGGTGGAACAGGTACTCGGGCCGGTGCGGGCCCGGCTGCAGGTTCACTTCGCCCCGGTGACCGCGCAGGCCCGCGACGGAGTGCTGGCCGCGCTGGATTCGGGACGCTATCTCTCGCTGCTGGACGAGCTTGACCAGGTGATCGCCGAGCCGGAGTTCCGGCCCCGGGCGGCCAGGCCCGCGGGCGACGTGCTGCCCCGCGAGGTCCGCCGCGCCTACCGGAAGACGGCACGGCGGATGAAGCGGGCCTGGCGCGCCGGGCCGCAGACGCAGACACGCCTGCACGAGGCGCGCAAGGCGGCCAAGCGGGCCCGCTACGCGGGCGAGGCCGCGGCCCTGGCCCTCGGCCAGCCCGCCGCGCGGTTCACCCGGAAGATGAAGAAGGTCCAGTCGGTGCTGGGCGACCACCAGGACACGGTCATCGCGCGGCAGGCCGAACGCGACCTCGGCGTGGAGGCCGGCCGGGCGGGCGAGAACGCGTTCAGCTACGGGCTGCTGTATGAACGGGAGGCGAACATCGCCCGGGCGTTGCGGACCAAGGCCGCCTCGACGTGGAAGGATTCATCCCGATCCCGATATCGCACCTGGATGGGGTAGCCATGGCCGCCGAGTCCGTCCTGCCTCCTGGCGTATGGGTCGACAACTCCGATCACGACGACCCAGTGCTGCGCCTCCCGGACGGCTCGATCATCGATACCTGGCGCGAGGACTACCCCTACGACGAGCGCCTGAGCCGGGAAGAATACGACCGTCTCAAGCGGATGCTGCAGATAGAACTGCTCAAGCTGCAGTACTGGGCCAAGGACACCGGCACCCGGCAAGGGCAGCACGATCAAGCCAGTGGTACTTCCAGCGTTACGCCGAGCACCTGCCGACCGCGGGCGAGATCGTGCTGTTCGACCGGTCCTGGTACAACCGGGCCGGGGTCGAGCCGGTCATGGGGTTCTGCACGTCCGAGCAGACCGAGGAGTTCCTGCGCCAGGCGCCGGTGTTCGAGCGGATGCTGGTCGACGACGGGATCTCGCTGATCAAGTTCTACTTCTCGGTCAGCCGGGGGAACAGCGCACCCGGTTCGCCATCCGCGAGATCGACCCGGTCCGGCACTGGAAGCTCAGCCCGACCGACATCGCCCTGCTCGGCAAGTGGGACGCCTACACCGAGGCCAAGGTGCGCATGTTCCGCCGCACGGACACGAGGCACGCCCCGTGGACCGTGGTCAAGAGCAACGACAAGAAGCGGGCCAGGCTCGAGGCCATGCGCAGCCTGCTGGCGCGGTTCGACTACACGGGCAAGGACCCCGAGGCCGTGGGCCGGCCGGACCCGCTCATCGTCGGCGCGCCCGCCAGCCTGAACGAGGCCGACGGCGATGGCTACTCCCCGACCCCGATCACCGTGGCGCGCTAAAGCGTGTCCCGTAGATCATTGGAGGAGATCTCGTAGCCAGGTTCTGATCGAGGCGACGCCGGCGGTTCCGCGCCAGACGAAGCCGCGTTTGTCAAAGCTGCGTGGCTCGTAGCCCGGGCACTCCAGCAGGGCGGCTGGCCCGGCGCCCCCCGCCCCGGGCTGCCTCATCCCGCCCGCAGCCCCATGATCCGTTTTTGCGGACATTTACATGCGCCATATGCCGAAAAGTGTCCGCAAAAAAAGATCACCCGTTACGCGTGGGACGGAAGATGGGTGCGGGATTCGGAGGGGTGGGGCAGAAGGTTCGTGTTCGGGGCCTGGGGAGGCTAGCGGCCGCATCAGGCGACATTCGCGCGCTGCGGCAAGCTGCCTGGCCCAGGCTGCCCAGGCGGCTGTGTGCTTGACAAATCATCTATCAAAGTGATATCACTTTTATAGGTGAACCGGGGTGGCCGGACACCGAAGGCTACAGGAGACATGCCATGTACGCACTGAATGACAACACCGCTCCCCGCGATCCTCCTGGCAGTGCCACGAGGACCGTCCTGCATCAGATGCGTCCCTGGCCACCCGCGTGGCGCAGGCCAGTGGAGGACCGGCCGCCCTACGCCGTGTGGGTCATCGGGGGCCTGGCCGTCTGGGCGTTCATCCTGGCTGGCTTCATGGCATGGGACCGGCACAGCACATCCCGCACCGCCATCTGGGCTGTCTTCGCCGGCTGGTGCATCGGCGTGCTCGGTGCATCCATTGCCCGGAAGATGTACCGGTAAGGCGACGCGACCCGGCCCTGTACCAGCCGCTCACCCGGGCGCCCGAGGTGACGCCCGTAGGCTAAACACATGCGCGAACAGCGGCTGATATTCGGAGAGGTGGCGGAATTGTACGACCGGGCCCGGGCCGGTTACCCGGACGCGCTGGTCGACGACGTGATCGCCTTCGCGGGAGGAGACGGGCCGCACCTGCGCGCCCTCGAGGTCGGGGCGGGCACCGGCAAGGCCACGGTGAGCTTCGCCGCCCGGGGCCTGGAGATCGTGGCGGTCGAGCCGAGCGCGGAGATGGCGGCGGTGGCCCGGCGCAACACCGCGTCGTTCCCCGAGGTCCGGATCGAGGACACGTCGTTCGAGGACTGGACGGCGCAGCCCGGCGGTTTCGGTCTGGTGTACTCCGCGCAGGCCTGGCATTGGCTCAGGCCCGAGGTCCGGTGGCGGAAGGCGGCGCGGGCCCTGCGCCCCGGCGGGACGCTGGCCCTGTTCTGGAACCGCACGCGGTGGGACGAGCAGCCGCTCAAGGACGAACTGGACGCGCTGTACCGGCGCCTGGCGCCCGACCTGTACGACCAGCACCCGGGCTGGCCCGGCCTGAGCCCGCACGGCGAGGATCTCGTCCGGGGCGCGGAGATCCGGGAGACCGGGCTGTTCGACGACGAGCGGGTGCAGACGTACCCGTGGTCCGCGACATTCACCGCCGACTCGTTCACCGACCTGCTGCTGACCCAGTCAGACCACCGTATGCTCCCCCAGGAGCAGCGCGACCGGTTGCTCGCCGCGATTCGGGAGACCATCGAGCGCAGCGGCGGCGAGGTCGTCATACCTCATCACACGCTCCTGGTCATGGGCCACGCGCGGTTTGCCGGCCCCGGGTTCGGGTAGCGGCCAGTTTTGCCCCGAAGAGCCAGGGAGGTGCCGGGGATGCCTGCCCCCGCGGGCTTCACCACCACGACCGTCTCGGGCGTGCCCGTGGTCGCAACGCCGCCCGAACTCGACATCAGCAACGCCGGCGAACTGCGCGCCGCGTTGATGGCGGCCGTCGCGGAAGGACACGCGACGGTGGTCTTGGACCTGAGCGGGACATCCTTCTGCGATTCCGCCGCCCTGCAGGTGCTGGTGCGGGTGCACAAGCGGGCGGTCGCCGAAGGCGGGGAACTGCGCCTGGTCATGCGGGCGGTCTCGCTGCTGCGGCTCTTCAGGATCACCGGCGTGGACCGGGTGATCCCGAACTTCGAGCGCCTGGACGACGCGCTGAGCCAGCTACCCGCGATCTCGATTCGGCCGCAGCGCCCGAGCCTGCCCGCCGAAGCGCACATCCAGGGCTTCCCGCCGCGCTAAATGCCTGTTCGCCACGGGTCGGATGAATCCGGAATCGCCCGCGACGTGCTCTATGATCACAGGCGACCGGTAGCGGGAGGTGACGGTGCGTATCGGGACTTACGTGCCTGTCGTGTGGCTGATTGTCGGCGCCATCGCCGCGGGGCAGCGCCATGACTACAGCGACGCGCCGACGAGTTGCAACAGCGCGGCCACCGTGGCGGTGACCATCGTCGCGGGACCGCTGAACTACGTCGGGGTTGACCCCAGGATCTCCTGTCACGTGCCCCAGCCCAGCAAGTAACACGCCCGGGCCGCTTCGCCCGCAACGGAGCTTTTGCCTGGGACGCCGCTGGGCAGTAACTCGGACGTCGGCAACGGGAGGAGAATGGGCACCATGAGCGTGCAGACCATGGAAGAGATTCGCGAACTGGCCCAGCAGCTACGGGTCGACTCGATCCGGTGCAGCACGGCGGCCGGGTCGGGCCACCCGACCTCGAGCATGTCCGCCGCGGACCTGATGGCGGTGCTGATGGCCCGGCATTTCCGTTACGACTGGCAGCAGCCGGACAACCCGGCCAACGACCACCTGATCTTCTCCAAGGGGCACGCGTCCCCGCTGCTGTACTCGATGTTCAAGGCGGCCGGCGTGGTCTCCGACGACGACCTGATCCACACCTACCGGCGCTTCGGCTCGGTGCTCGAGGGCCATCCCACTCCCGTGCTGCCGTGGGTCGACGTCGCCACCGGCTCGCTCGGCCAGGGGCTGCCGGACGGGGTCGGCGTGGCCCTGGCCGGGCGCTACCTCGACGAATTGCCGTACCGGGTCTGGGTGCTGTGCGGCGACAGCGAGATGGCCGAGGGGTCGATCTGGGAGGCGTTCGACAAGGCCTCCTACTACCGCCTGAGCAACCTGACCGCGATCGTCGACGTGAACCGCCTCGGCCAGCGCGGCCCGACCGAACTGGGCTGGGACATCGAGACCTACGTCAAGCGGGTCGAGGGTTTCGGCTGCCGCGCGATCCCCATCGACGGGCACGACCTGACCGAGATCGACCGGGCGCTCGGCCGGGCGGCCGAGGGTGACCAGCCCACGGTGATCGTGGCCCGCACCCGCAAGGGGCGCGGCTTCTCCGAGGTCGAGGACCGCGAGGACTGGCACGGCAAGCCCCTGCCCGAACCGATGGCCGAGCGGGCCATCATCGAACTGGGCGGGGAGCGGCACCTCACGGTCAGCGGCCCGCGCCCGGAGGCCGGGTCGCCCCGGGACTGGCCCCGCGGCGAGATCAGCCTGCCCCGCTACGAGCAGGGCGAGAAGGTGGCGACCCGGCTGGCCTTCGGCCAGGCGCTGGCCGCGATCGGCGCCCGCGGCGACATCGTCGTCCTCGACGGCGAGGTCGGCAATTCCACGCACACCGAGGAATTC
>DATAVV010000358.1:0-2147 GCA_036267555.1 Streptosporangiaceae bacterium
GGTCATTGGCATAACCACATACGAGGATCAAGGGTCCTGGCGTAACTGGTCGGCCCGGGCTGCGATTCTTCCTTACGTGTACGTGGACTCGGTACGGCGCAGCGGGGGGCGGGCGGTCCTGCTGCCGCCGGGCGGCGACGACGCCGAGGCCAGCGCCACCGTCGCGGGCCTGGACGGCCTCGTGGTCACGGGCGGGCCGGACATCGACCCGGTCCGGTACGGCGCGGCGCGGCACCCGCGGACGCAGGTGCCGGTGACGGCGCGGGACACCTGGGACCTCTCCGTCACCAGCCACGCGCTGCGGCAGGGGGTGCCGCTGCTCGCCATCTGCCGCGGCATGCAGATCCTGAACGTGTGCCGGGGCGGCACGCTGCACCAGCACGTGCCCGACCTGATGGGGCACGAGCGGCACGACGGGCCGCCGGGCGGGTTCGGCCTGCACCACGTGCGGGTCAGCCCGGACAGCACGCTGGCCACGATCTTGACCGGGGGCGAGGTCTTCGAGGTGCCGACCAAGCACCACCAGTCGGTCGACCTGCTCGGAGACGGGCTCAAGGCGGTGGCCTGGGAGCAGGACGGCACAATCGAGGCGGTCGAGGCCGGGCCGTCCGAACTCGACGGTTTCTCGGGCTTCCTGCTGGGCGTCCAGTGGCACCCTGAGCAGGGCAGTGACCTGCGCGTGTTCGGCGCCCTGGTGAGCGCGGCGGCGGAACGGGCGGCCGCCCGCAACACAGTGCTTGCTCCTATGATCTAGTCTTTCTGCATTACGTTGCCACAAGGCGGCAACGACCTTTCTTGTTCAGGAGCCAAGCCCGTGCCGGGAGGATCGCCCGCTATTACCGCGGCGGTTTTCCGTGCGGTGCGGACGGGGAACGCCTTCGAGGAGACCGTCGAGCGCCTGCTCGAAGGGGTCAAGCTGGGCGTGTACGCACCGGGCGACCGGCTGCCCCCGGAAAGGGAACTGACCCGCAGGCTAGGCATCAGCCGGATCACCCTGCGGGAGGCGCTGCGCGAACTGGCCGCTGCCGGGTACGTCGAGACCAAGCGCGGCCGGTTCGGCGGTACGTTCATCTTGCGCCAGCCCGAGCCGATGGTCCACGACGAACTGACCAAGGCCGCCCGGATCATGGGCTCCCTGCTCGACGACGCGCTGACGTTCCGCCGGGTGGTGGAGACCGGCGCGGCCGAGATGGCGGCCCGGGCCAGCCTGACCATGGAGCACCGGGAGAACCTGGCCGAGTGCCTGGCCGCCGTGAACGCCTGCGAGCCGGCCGGCTACCGGCCGGCCGATACCCGGCTGCACCTGGCCATCGCCGACGCGGCGGGCTCGCCGATGCTGACCGCGAGCGTGGTCGAGGCCCGGGTGCAGCTGGTCGACCTGCTCAACGCCATCCCGATGCTCGTGCGCAACCTGGAGCACGCGAACGTCCAGCACGCCGGCATCGTGCGGGCGATCCTGGCCGGCGATCCCGAGCGCGCCCGGCGGGCGATGGAGGAACACGTGGCCGGCACGGCGGCCCTCCTGCGCGGCTTCCTCCGCGAAACGGCGTAACGCCCGCGTAGCAGGCGCGTAACGCCGCTGGCGCCACTCTTGACACACTCCCCGGGGCAGTGGGTGAATACGTTCATTCAATGGATCGCATTCATCCATATGTGCTGGTTCCCCTAGGGAGATCGCATGGCCGACCCTATTGCCGCCGCCTCGACGGCGAGCGAGGACGAGCAACGCCTGCACGAACTCGGCTACGCACAGGAACTCATGCGGCGGATGTCGGGGTTCTCCAACTTCGCCGTCTCGTTCACGATCATCTCGATCCTGTCCGGCTGCCTGACCCTGTACTACTTCGGCATGGACGAGGGCGGCCCCGCCATCATCGTCTGGGGCTGGCCGATCGTCGGGATCATGACCCTGCTCGTGGGCCTGTCCATGGCCGAGGTCTGCTCCAGCTTCCCGACGGCGGGGGGGCTCTACTACTGGTCGGCCAAGCTGGCCCCCAGGAACGGCCCGGCCTGGTCCTGGTTCACCGGCTGGTTCAACTTCCTCGGCCAGGTCGCGGTCACCGCGGGCATCGACTTCGGCGCGGCGGTGTTCATCAACTTCCTGTTCAGCCTGTGGTTCAACTTCGACACGGGGACGCGCTGGCACA
>DATAVV010000359.1:0-18165 GCA_036267555.1 Streptosporangiaceae bacterium
ACGATCCGCAGCAGCGCGGCGTCCTCCAGCCCGGCCAGGCCGCCCCGCGTCCCCGCGGCCGCCTCGCAGCCGTCCCGCTCCGCAGACACTTGACGCATAGAAAGTGTTGACATGAGGAAAGAATCTCACGACCCGCCCCCCACCGCAACCCCCCGCGCCAACTACCCGGCCGGGTGCTAGCTAATCGCCGGCTCGCTGGCCCCGCGGCCGGGCTCAACCAGGGTCAGGCCCGGGGCTGCGTCCCAGCCCGCTAGTCGCAGCACGGTCGCGAGCCGGGACGGGACCTGGTGCAGCGTGACGTGGTGGTACGTGCCGCCGGGCACGCCGCTGCCGACGGTCAACGACACGATGGCCCGCAGCCCCGCGACGTCGCAGTAGCGCACCCCGCCCAGCCAGAAGTGGATCTCGGACAGCCCGCAGGCCCGCTCCCGCACCGCGCGGACCAGGACGCAATGGGTGGACTCGTCGATCTCGCCGTCGATGACCAGGCCAGGAGGGTCGTACGTGCTGATGATCCGCAGGGCACCGTCGCCGTAAGCGGCCCGGTCCGTCGTCATCACCCGTCCTCACCCCTCGTGCAGGTTTGGCCGCGTTGACCCAGGCATGCTCGGTGAGCAAGGGCATTAGGGCCGCGTATGGGACCGGAAGACCCGCGACCGCCGCGGGTAAACTTCACCGGAATATACCGCGCGGAGGGGCCGGTGAGGTGTCGCAGAAGTGGCGCGAGAGAAAGCTGGTGCCTTGTTGCCCCCGGACCCGGAGCGATGGCCCGCGAGCCCGTCGCACGCAACGTTGACGTCTGGCGGGGTGGATGTGGGGTCGGCGGAGGCTGGCCTGGCCGTGTTGCTGGAGGCGTGCGAGCGGGCGGTGGAGGAGGTCGGGTCGTCGGTGCCGCCGGCTCAGTTGCGGGCGCTGCTGATCATCGGGGGCGCGGGGGGGCTGAACTTGTCGCGGCTGGCGCTGGCGCTGGGCGCGTCGGCGTCGGCGGCGAGCCGGCTGTGTGACCGGATGCAGGCGGCGGGGCTGCTGACGCGGGACCGGGCGTCGGCGTCACGGCGGGAGATCGTGCTGGTGCCGACGGAGTCGGGGCGGCGGCTGGCGGAGTGGGTGCGGGGCCGGCGGCGGGCGGCGCTGGGTGAGGTGCTGGCCGCGATGAGCCCGGACGGGCGCGAGGCCCTGGCCCGCGGCCTGGGTGAACTGGCCCCCGGCTGCTAACCCCGCACTTCGCGGCTGCTGAATCCGCGCTCCGGCCGGGACGCCCGCGCCTGCCGCCGGCCTTGATCCGTTTTCCTGGACATTTTTCGGCGTACAGCGCAGGTACTGTCCGCGAAAACGGATCACTTGCTGCGCACGGTGTCGCGGGGGCTGGGGGCTGGGGGCTGGGGTTGCGTGCGGGGTTCGGGGCCGGGACGCGGGGGCTTGGCGGGCTCGGGAGCACGGGTGGCTGGGTTCGGCGGTCGGGCGGAGCGCGGTGTTACGGCGCGGCGGGCGCGGGCTGGGCGGCGGGCGGCGGGGCGGAGCGGTCGCGCAGGCGGGCGCGCTGCGGATCCACCGTGTACTTCGGGTCCCGGGCGGAGGCCAGGCCGGCCTCGAACACGCCGAACCGGGTCAGCGCCGAGCCGGCCAGCAGCGCCGCGCCCGCCAGGGCCTGGACCGGGCGGTTGCGGCGGGCCAGCACGGCGCCCGCGGCGCCGGCCGCGGTCAGCACTTCGGCCGCCCGCAGCAGCCGGCCCGCGGTGCCGCTGTGGTAGGGCTCGCCGGTCGGCCCGAGCCTGCGCAGCAGCAGCCGCTTGGCGGTCAGTTCGACCGCGGCGCCGCCCGCCGCGAACCTGACCGCGGGCCCGGCGCTGTCCGGCCGGACGGCCAGCAGGGCCAGGCCGCCCGCGGCGCTCGCGGCCGACCCGGCGAACAGGTAGGGCATCTCGCGGTGACCCTCGTGCCAGGCGGGCACGGCGGTGTCGCACAGCAGCGCGGCGGTGTACGTGGCGATGGCCGGCCCGAGGGCGGCCGCGCCGGCCGTGGCCGCGGTGCCCGCGCCGGGCAAGAGCCCGGTCACCGAACTGGCCGCGGCCGCCCCGGCGACGGGGCCGTACGCGGCGAGCAGCCAGGAACCCACGCTCATCGGCGAGCTGGGCTTGAACACGCGCAGCATGTTCAGGAACCGGGCGGGACGGCCGAGGTCGTGCACGAGCGCCACCGCGGACAGCCCGATCGCCGCGCCCGCGGCGACCTTGGCCACGCGGGGCAGTTCGGTGTTCCCCGAGAGCTGGGCGAACCCGGCCAGCGCCGACGAGGCCCCGGCCAGGCCGCCGAGGAACAGGTAACCGGGGACGTCCGGCGCCCGCCACACCGGCTCCTTGATCACGGGCCGGCCGTAGTAGGAGTCGAACGTGGCCCGCGGGACCATCAGCTCCTCGCCGGCCCGGGGCTTTCTCGCCCGGCGACCGCGCCGCCCCGGCGTATCACCCGCCCCGGAGCCAGGCCCGGGCCCCGCGCTCATGACCGGCCCCGCCCGCCGCGCACGCAGGCGGCCAGCGCGCCGACCGCGAGGGCCGCGCCCGCGGTAGCCACGTGACGCCAGATCCGCGGCAGGTCGCGCGTGGTGACCACCGGGTCCGGGGGCAGCCCGTACACCTCGGGCTGGTCCAGCAGCAGGAAGAACGCGCCCATCCCGCCGACGCCGTCCGAGGGGTCCTCGCCGTACAAGCGGGCCTGCGTGACCCCGGACTCGTGCAGTTCGCTGACCCGGCCCGCGGCCCGCTCCCGCAACTCGTCCAGCGGCCCGAACTGGATGGACTCGGTGGGGCAGGCCTGGGCGCAGGCCGGGGTCAGGCCGTCGCCGATCCGGTCGTAGCACAGCGTGCACTTGTGCGCGCCGCCGTCGCTCTCGCGCCGCGCGATGACGCCGAACGGGCAGGCGGTCACGCAGTAGCCGCAGCCGTTGCAGATGTCGTCCTGGACGACCACGGTGCCGAACTCGGTGCGCATCAGCGCCCCGGTCGGGCACACGTCCAGGCAGGCGGCCTCGGTGCAGTGCTTGCACACGTCGCTGGACATCAGCCAGCGCGCCGAACCGCCGTCGACCGCGGGGGTGATTTCCACGCCGGGAAGCCCCGCGTCAGCCTCACCCGGGCGCCCGATCTGCTCGATGAACGCCACGTGACGCCACGTCGACGCGTTAAGGCTTACGGTGTTGTCGTAGGACATGCCGCTGAGCGAGATTCCGTCCTCGGGCACCGCGTTCCAGGTCTTGCACGCGACCTCGCACGCCTTGCACCCGATGCAGACCGAGGTGTCGGTGAAGAACCCCACGCGCGGCGGGTGGTCGGGATACCCGGCCCGCGCCGCCGGGTCGGCCCCTGGCCCGGTCTCTGGCCCGGTCGCTGGTCCGGTCCCTGGCTGCGTGCTCAACGTCAGACCTCCGTCCCGGTGTCCGCGGTGATCCCGGCCCGCTGCTGGTAGGCGCGGACCAGCTCGCGCAGGGCCGGCCCGCGCGGCCGGCGACCGGGCCGGATATCGCAGGCCATCGCCTTCACCTCCTGGATGTGCACGTTCGGGTCCAGCGACAGGTGCGACAGCTCGTTGGCGGCGTCCCCGGTCGTGAGACCGTTCGCCCCCCAGTGCCAGGGCAGCCCGATCTGGTGCAGCGTACGGCCGCCGATCCGCAGTGGCATCATCCGCTCGGTGACCAGCACGCGGGCCTCGATCGCGCTGCGGGCCGTGATGATCGTGGCCCAGCCCGCGTGCTCAAGCCCGCGTTCGGCGGCCAGTTCGGGCGACACCTCGCAGAACATGGCGGGCTGCAATTCGGCCAGGTAGGGCAGGAAGCGGGACATGCCGCCCGCGGTGTGGTGCTCGGTCAGCCGGTAGGTGGTGGTCACGTACGGGTACACGTTCGACCCGGGCTCGCGGCCGCTGGGCTGGTACCGGCTGCCGCGGTAGCTGATGAGCTCGCGCACCGGGTTGTGCTGCTGCCCGTAGAGCGGGTTGGACACCGGCGATTCCTGCGGCTCGTAGTGGGTCGGCAGCGGCCCGTCCACCAGCCCGGCGGGCGCGAACAGCCACGCCTTGCCGTCGGCCTGCATGATGAACGCGTCGGTGCCGGAGATCGCGTCGGTCCCGGTGGCACCGGGCGGCGGGCGGTAGGACGGCGGCCGGGTCGCGATGAAGTCCGGGACGTCGTGGCCGGTCCAGCGGCCCTGCTCCTCGTCCCACCAGACCAGCGCCTTGCGCTCGCTCCACGGCTTGCCATCCGGGTCGGCCGACGCCCGGTTGTAGAGCACCCGGCGGTTCGCGGGCCAGGCCCAGCCCCATTCGGGCGCCACCCAGCTCTGCTCGCGGCCGGGCTTGCGCCGGTCGGCCTGGTTGACCCCGTCGGCCCGGACACCGCAGTAGATCCAGCAGCCGCAGGTGGTGGACCCGTCGTCTTTAAGGTCGTTGAACGTCGAAAGCGGCTGGCCCTCGGCGTCCCAGCCGTTGACCTCCGCGAGCACCGCCTCCGCGGAAGGCTCGTCCTGGCTCCCGTGCACCGGGTAGTCCCAGGTCAGATCCTGTACCGGCCGGTCCATTTCGTCGCCGGAGGAGGCCAGCCGCTCCCGGATCCGGCGCCCCAGGTGGTAGGTGAACCACAGGTCGCTGCGGGCGTCCCCGGCGGGCTCGACCGCGGTGTGATGCCACTGCAGCATCCGCTGGGTGTTGGTGAAGCTGCCGTCCTTCTCGGTGTGCGCCGCGGCGGGCAGGAAGAACACCTCGGTCCCGATGTCCTCGGTGCGCATCTCGCCGGTCTCGATCTCGGGACCGTTCTTCCACCAGGTGGCGCTCTCGATCATGACGAGGTCGCGCACGACCAGCCAGTCCAGGTTGGACAGGCCCTCGCGCTGTACGCGCGCGTTGGCCGACCCGACCGCCGGGTTCTGGCCGAACAGGAAGTAGCCCTTGCACTCCCCCTTGATCTGGCCCATGACGGTCTCGTAGGTGCTGTGGCTTCCGGTCAGCCGGGGCAGGTAGTCGTAGCAGAAGTCGTTGCCTGGCTGCGCGGCGTCGCCGTAGTACGCCTTGAGCAGGCTGACCATGTAGTTGCGGGTGTTCGCCCAGAACCCGTTCTGCGTCTTCTCGGACGCCACGTAGCTGTCCAGGTCGTCGTGCTGGTGCGCGTGCGGCATCGGCAGGTACCCGGGCAGCAGGTCGAACAGGGTCGGGATGTCGGTCGACCCCTGGATCGACGCGTGGCCGCGCAGGGCCAGGATGCCGCCGCCGGGCCGGCCCATGTTGCCGAGCAGCGCCTGCAGGATCGCGGCGGTGCGGATGTACTGGACACCCACGGTGTGCTGGGTCCAGCCCAGGCTGTACACGAACGCCGTGGTCCGGTCCCGGCCCGAGTTCTCGGTGATATGCCGGCACACCTGCGCGAACAGTTCCTCGGGGACGCCGGCGACCTGCGCGACCACCTCGGGGGTGTACCGGGCGAAGTGCCGCTTGAGTACCTGGAACACGCACCGCGGGTGCTGCAGGGTCTCGTCGGTGTCGGGTTCGGGATGGGCCTGCGCGCCGCCTGAGCCGTGCGCCTCGCCGCGCGCCGCCTTCCGGATCTGGCGTAGCTGGTCCGGGCCGACGCCACGCTGGCCGCTGGCGGGCCGGACCTCGCGGCCCTGGTAGCGCCACGTCTCGAAGTCGTAGATCCGGTGCTCGGTATTCAGCCCGGAGAACACCCCGTCGAGGTCCTCGGTGTCCGCGAAGTCCTCGGTCAGGATCGTGGGCGCGTTCGTGTACGCGACCACGTAGTCGCGGAAGTACTTCTCGTGGGTCAGCACGTAGTTGATCAGCCCGCCCACGAACGCGATGTCCGCGCCCGCCCGGATCGGCACGTGCAGGTCGGCGACCGCGCTGGTCCGGCTGAACCGGGGGTCGACATGGATCACCGTCGCGCCGCGTTTTTTGGCCTCCATCACCCACTGGAAGCCGACCGGGTGCGCCTCGGCCATGTTCGAGCCCTCGATAAGGATGCAGTCGGCGTTGACCAGGTCCTGCTGGAACGTGGTCGCGCCGCCGCGCCCGAAGCTAGTCCCCAGACCGGGGACGGTGGCGGAGTGTCAAATGCGGGCCTGGTTCTCGATCTGGATCGCGCCCAGGGCCGTGAACAGCTTCTTGATCAGGTAATTCTCTTCGTTGTCCAGCGTGGCGCCACCCAGGCTGGCCAGGCTCATCGTGCGCCGGGTGCGCTGGCCCTGGTGTTCCCACTGCCAGCCCTCGCGCCGGGTCGCGATCACCCGGTCGGCGATCATGTCCATGGCCGTGTCCAGGTCCAGGTGCTCCCACTCGGTGCCGTGGGGGCGCCGGTACAGCACCTGGTACTGGCGGGCGGAGCCCGTGGTCAGCTGCAGGCTCGCGGACCCCTTGGGGCACAGCCGGCCCCGGCTGACCGGGGAGTCCGGGTCCCCCTCGATCTGGGTCACCCGGCCGTCTTGCACGAAGACCCGCTGGCCGCAGCCGACGGCGCAGTACGGGCACACGGACCGCACTTCCTTGTCGGCTTCCGCGGTGCGCGGGCGTAGCTGGTCGGTCCGCTTGCTCCGTGCGGCCCGGCCCAGGCCGAGCCGGTCTTTCCCGGTGAGCTGACGGTAGGCCGGCCACGAGCCCAGCCAGGTCTGCGCACCCATGAGTTCAGCATACGCGGGCCGCTTTGACCGATCCTGGCGGCTCGGCCATACTGGCAACGCGCGGCGCGGGCCGCGACAACGTGGTCCGGCAGCGTGGCTACTCCGTTTTCATGGCAGCAGGAGTGAGCCATGCGTACAGGCCGGGCTGATTACTGCGGCCTCCCCTCTCATCTCACGGCTCAATGCCCCGGCTGGATCAGCGGGAAGGGGGACAGTGGCCGACGACATCACAACTGGGCCCCTGCTCGGCGAGCGGTACGAGGACCTCATCGAGTCCATGACCGAGCTGGCCCGGAATCTGACTGAGCACGAGTCGGTCCGCGACACGCTGGAGAGCATTCTCGCGCTGGCCCTGCGCTCGATACCCGGCTGTCAAGCCGCGAGCGTCACGGTGCTCGACGCCAAGGATCAGCCCACCACGATCGCGGCCACCGACGAGAAGACGAGGGAACTGGACCGCCGCCAGTATGTGCTCGACGACGGCCCGTGCCTGGACGCCGCCCGGAACCAGCAGGTCAACCGCTGGAACCTGGCCGAAGCCGAGCAGCGCTGGCCGGACTTCACCCGCCTGGCCGAGGAGATGGGCCTGCGCAGCTACCTGTCCGCCGGCCTCGGCCTGGCCGGGCGCCCGCTGGGTGCGCTGAACCTGTCCAGCCACGACCCCGACGGCTTCAGCCAGCTCGACGAGGACCTGATCGCGCTGTTCACGGTGCCGGCCTCGGCCGCGATCGTCGTGGTGGGCCGCTACGCCGAGGCGCGTGACCTGGCCGCGCAGCTTGAGCACGCGCTGCGCTCCCGGGCCGTCATCGACCAGGCGATCGGCATCCTGATGGCCGAGTCCCGCTGCGACGCCGATCAGGCGTTCGCCACGCTGAGCCGGGCCTCGAACAACCGGAACATGAAGCTTCGCGACCTGGCGACCGAGATCGTGATGCGGGTCGGCGGACGGCCGCCTTCACAACCTTCAGCCTGAACGCGGCGCCCGCGCGGGTCTGGCCGCGCCCCGGCCCGCCTGGCACGCGGCGCCTGGTCCGTGGCGCGCGGGCGCGGGTGCGGTCAGAGGTCCTGGTGCACGCGGATCACCGTGCCGCGGCTCGACGAGAAGATCTGAACCAGGTCGCAGAGCTGGTTGGCGAGCCAGAGGCCGGCCCCGTTCTCGGCGCCAAGGGCGGGCCGCAGCCGGCCCGCCAGCGGCGAGGTGATGTGGCCCTGATCACGAACCTCGCAGACGAACGAGCCGTCCTCGGCCCAGGCGTACAGCTCGCCCCGGCCGCCGCCGTGCCGCAGGCTGTTGGAGGCGATCTCGCTGACCGACAGCACGACCGAGGAGGCGGTCCCGCTGTCCAGCCCGGCCTGCCCGGCCTGCTCGGCCACGAACGACCGCAACCCGCGCAGGTCGCCGGGCTCGAACGACATCGCGGCCGCCGCGTCGGGCCGGGGCGGCACCGGCCGGTCGAACGGGTCGTCGAGGTCCATCTGGCGGAAGTCCCGGCACACCCGCCGGTCGTTGCCCTGCGCGACGAACGGGTGGCTGCGGCGCGCCGCGCCGATGACGTCGCCGGCCAGCGCTTCGAGGTCGTAGGGGCACAGCAGCCAGAACGGGGTGGCCGCGTCGAACGCCACGTTCAGCAGCGCCTCGTGCAACTGGCATTCGGCGAGCTCGGTCGGGGAGCGCCCGGGATAGACCGGTTCCCCGATGCCCCAGAGCTGGGGAGCGTCGGCGTTGTCGGCCACGAACGCCTGCCAGTGGGCGATGATCCGGCCCGGGTTGTCGCCGACTAACGCCATGTCGGCGAAGGTCACGCGCCGGGCCTGGGCGCCTAACTGCCGCCGGAGCAGTTCTATCTTCTCCCGGCCCACCACGACCAGGATCGGCTCGCCCGCGTTGACGGCCCGGCCGATGAACGCCTTGGTGCCCGACAGGTACTCCTTCAGGCCGGAGTACAGAAAGGCCTCGTGCCGGTAGCGTCCGGAGACTTCGCCACGCGACGTCGCTGTCACGGCCATCAAATTCTCACCAACGCCCCACCCAGATGCCCCCAACCAGCCCGGCAACCGCCCGATCTTTACGCGGTGCGGGAAAGCAAATCCCTTTGCCCCGAATTGATGATAACCCGCACCAGCAGCCCCGCCGGCCAGAGCCGCTCAGTCTTCCAGACCGGGGTCGCGGGACCAAGGCACTGGTCAGATCGCGTCGGCCTCGGCGTCGAACGTCTCCAGCCGGAACCTGACGTGCAGTTCGAGGCCCTCGAGGAAATGCCTCGCCTCGGCGTCGTCCGGGTCGTAGGCGATCTCCCACCGGTGCGCCGTGCCCTCGGAGTCTTCCCAGCTGACCAGTGCCCTCATGGATTCCCTCCGGCTGCGGTTCGCTTATCCGGGGATGATGTCAGGTCCTCAGGCCGACGGCCGCCGCTCCGCCTGGATTCGGGAGAATTCGTCGGCGACCAGCCGGTCGGCCCGTTGCGCCGTGAGGCCAAGACCGGTCAGGCGCTGCCCGGCGTCCCCGTCGGCGCGCAGGATTCCGAGCAGCAGGTGCTCGGTCCCGATGTAGTTGTGCCCGAGGCCCAGGGCGGCGTGCAGGGCGCCGCGCAGCGCGGCCCGGCCCGCCCCGGTGAACCGCAGTTTCCGCAGCGCCGCCGCATAGCCGTCGGCGTCGACACGGCCGACGGCCGGGGCAGCCGGGGCAGCCGGGGCGGGCGGGACGGGGGCTTCGAGCCCGAGCGCGCCGAGGACCTGTTCGTCGGTCAGGCCGGCGGCGTGCATGACCCGGGCGGCCAGGGCGTCGGGCTCGCTCAGCAGGCCCGCGGTCAGATGGTCCTCGCCGACATAGTCTGCGCCCGCGGCCTTGGCGATCCGGTCCGCGGCCGTCAGCACGTTCCGCGTGCGCTGGGTGAACCGGGAGAACTCCGCGCTGTCCCACTGCGCGACGAAGCGCTTCTGCACCGCCTGCTTGGACACCCCCATGCTGGCGCCGATCTGGCTCCAGGAGGCACCCGAGCGGCGGGCCTGGTCCACAAAGTGGCCGATGAGCGCGTCGGACTGCTCGTCGAGGTCGGCCGCGACGCCGACCGCGGCGGACAGGTTCTCCAGCGGCCCGGCGCTGGGGTGCAGCGTCTTGACGTAGCTGATCAGGTTGTCGAGTGATACGGGAAGGGTAGCCATGCGTCAACCTTAGGTTGACCACTCGTGGTCGTCAACCTGTGGTTGACCCAACCCCTGCCCCATTCACACCTATCCCTCCAGCCCCGCGTCGGCCCGCAACCGCCTCGCTTCAAGCTAAATGGGGGGCGATGAAAGTGAGTTTGGTGATCGGAGACGAGCACCAAACTCACATCCACGCTGGCCCGATCACGGTTTCCGGTCGGTCAGCGGTCCTTGGCCGGCGTGTCCGGCGCCACGCTCCAGTCCCTGCGGGCCAGCGCGAAGGCGGGCTCGCCGCTCGCGACCGCATCCGCCTGCTCGAGCACGCCGTGCTCGGTGAGCACATCAACGACCTCGCCGACGGTCCGGTCGTCGAGGTCGGTCGCGGCGGCGATCTGCTCCCGGGTGACGGGCCGCCCCGAGTACTCCAGGGTGGCCACGGCCTCGTAGATGTAGGTGTCGAGATCGGTGAAGGCCTGCGCGTCTACGTAGGGCTGGTTCTGGTCGGCGGTCATGTCCTCTGCTCCCTTCCTGCGAGCCGTCCGGTCAGCCGCGGCGTGGCGGCGTCACGTGTCGTCCTCGCGCAACCGCGGCAGCACCTGGCCGGCGTAGAACTCGAAGAAGCCCTCGTAGTTCTCGCCGACCTGGCCGATGTAGACCTCGTCGAATCCGGCGTCGGTGTATTCGCGGATGCCCTGGATGTGCACGTCCGGGTCGGGCCCGCACGGCGCGCTGATCATGTCCTCGCCGATGAGGCCGGCGAGTTGGGCGAAATGCCGGGGCAACGGCAGTAGCTGGGCCGCCTCGCCGGGGATCTCGTCGTTGGGCCAGAGCCGGTGCATGGTCTTGCGGGCCTGCGCCTCATCCGACCCCCAGCAGACCTTCAGCCCGCCCTGGACCGTGCGGTCGTCCCCGCCGGATTCGCGGTACAGGCGGACGGAGTCGGCGTCGGGCTGCACGCTCATGAAGCCGTCAGCCAGGCGTCCGGCCAGCCGGATCGCCTTCTCCCCGAAGCCGGACATGAACACCGGCGGCGGGACCTGCGGCGTCGAGTACAGCCGCGCGGTCTGCACCGTGTAATGCCGACCCACGTGGGTGATCAGGCGCCCGCTCAGCAGTTCCCTGATCACGTGCATGGCCTCGTCGAGCATCTCCAGGCGCTGCTCAGCCGACGGCCAGGCATCGCCGTAGATGTGCTCGTTCAGCGCCTCGCCGGTGCCCACCCCGAGCGTGAAGCCGCCCTCGGTGAGCATCGCCGACGTGGCCGCGGCCTGCGCCACGACCGCCGGATGCTGGCGCATCAGCGGGCAGGTGACGGCGGTCGTGATCGGCAGCGAGGTGACCTGCGAGAGCGCGCCGATAACCGACCACACGAAACCGCTCTGTCCCTGTTCGTCCAGCCACGGGTGAAAATGGTCGGATATCCAAAGCGCCTCGAAACCGGCCTCCTCGGCCAGCTTCGCCTGCCGCACAAGCTCGGCGGGCTCGTGTTCCTCCGAAGCCAGGAAATAGCCGTAGCGGGCCACGTTTCATCTCCTCGTCTGCGGGTCCCTTATTTCGGGCCAGTCGGCGGCACTACCCGGGACGAGGATCGATACACCCGCATGGCGGCGTTTACGCCCTCACCTCACGGGAAGCTGCCCGTCCGATGCAGATAGCCCTGGCCGAAGATCATCTGGGCTGGGCGGCCTAGCCGGATGGCATCCGATACGTCCGCGTCGTCCGTCGGCCGCACGGCGACGGGTCGTACCGTGCTCATCGCCGGCACGGCCAACGTCGTGGTGGCGGTAGCCAAGCTCGTGGCGGGCCTGCTGTCGGGCTCAAGCGCCATGCTGGCCGAGGCGGCTCACTCGGTGGCCGACACGCTCAACCAGGCGTTCCTGTTCACGTCGCTGCGCCGCAGCGGCCGCCCCGCCGACCAGCGGCACCCATTCGGCTACGGCCAGGAGCGCTACTTCTGGTCGCTGCTCGCCGCGTTCGGCATCTTCATCGCCGGGGCTGGCTTCTCGGTGTTCGAGGGGTTGCTGGAACTGCGCCGGGGCGGCGGCCACGATTTCGTACTCGCCTATGTGGTGCTCGCTGTGGCGTGCGCCGCGGAGGGTACCTCGCTGATCCGCGCCTACCGCCAGGTCCGCGGGGACGCGCGCCGCCAGGAGGAGCAGATCGTTCAGCATGTGCGCAGCAGTCCCGACACCACGGTCAAGGCCGCGCTGTTCGAGGACAGCGCGGCCGTGGTCGGCCTGGTCCTGGCCGCGGCCGGACTGGTGCTACAGCAGGTCACTAGGTCACCGGTCTGGGACGGCGCGGCCTCGATCGCGATCGGCGTGCTGCTGATCGTGGTGGCGGTCCGGCTCGGCCTGGACAGCCGGGAACTGCTGATCGGCCGGGCGGCGGAGCCCCAGGATCTGGCGCTGATCCGGTCCGAGATCGAGCAGACGCCCGGCGTCGATGCGCTGCTCGAACTGCTGACCATGCACCTGGGACCGGATCATCTCATCGTCGCCGCCCGGGTGGCGCTGGACGACGAGGCCAGCGCGGACCGGGTCGAGGATCTCGCCGACGACATCGACCGGCGGCTGGCGGAGAAGCTCACGATGCTTCCGCACGTGTTCATCGACCCCACGCAGACCGGCGCCTCCACCCGAGGCCCGGGCTCGGTCAGCGAATCGTGACGTCACCGGACCCGGCGCTCACGACGATGACGTGAGCCGGCGAGGTGGTCCTCGGCACCGAGACGCTGGCGGTGCCGGCCTGTGAACTCGCCTGGACCTGGTAGCGGGCGGAGCCGTGCGGCAGCACCAGGTCGACGTCGCCGGTGGAATCGGTGACGTCGACCCGCCGCGGCACCTTCGTGAACGTGAGCGTGATATCCCCCGACCCGCCCTTGGCGGTCACGTCGGTCCCGGCCAGGCCCGCCACGGCGATGTCACCGGAGCCGTCCGTGAGCGACACGACTCCCGACAGCCCGGAAGCGCCGATGTCCCCCGAGCCGTCTGACAGCGTGACGTGGCCGCTGAAGTTGCTGACGTGCAGGTTCCCGGAGGAGTCGGACAGGCGCAGGCGACGGCCGGCCGGCACGGTGATGTCAAAGGCCTCGGTGCAGTCCCCGGTCGGCACGCGGCATTGGGTGTACAGCGCCAGGTTCCCCGGCGTCGCCTGCCACGTGAACGAGGGCCGGGCCAGGCTGCCCCGCAGCGTGCCGGTGACCGAAATCCGCCGGCCGGGGGCGGGGCGGTAGTTGGCGTCCGCGTTGTCGACCGATACCCGTATCGGCCCGGCGCCCGCGGCGAAGCTGCGGTGCACGTGGTAGGTGACCTGGTCGGCCAGCGCGATCGCGTTGAATGCGAGCGCGCCGATGAAGGCGAGCACCACGGGCAGGCCGAGAACGAGGAGGACCCGGCGAGCCCAGGTCATGGGCATGGGGCTGGTCATGGTTTTAGTCCGCTCCGAGGTAGCGCAGGACGGCGAGGACCCGCCGGTGGTCACGGTCGGCGGGGGCGAGGCCCAGCTTGGCGAAGATGCTGTTGATGTGCTTTTCCACCGCGCCGTCGCCGACGAACAGCGCGGCGGCGATGGCCGCGTTGGACCGGCCCTCCGCCATCAGCCCGAGCACCTCGCGCTCGCGGGCGGTGAGCGGGGCGAGCGGGTGGCGGCTGCGGGCCAGCAACTGCGCGACGACCTCGGGGTCCAGCGCACTGCCCCCGGCGGCCACCCGGTCCAGGGCCTCGAGGAACTCGGTGAGGTCCGCGACGCGGTCCTTGAGCAGGTAGCCAATACCGTGCGGCCGGTCGGACAGCAACTCGGTGGCGTAGCGCTCTTCCACCCACTGGGACAGCACGAGCACGCCCACCTTCGGCCACCGGCTGCGCACGACCAGGGCGGCGCGCAGGCCTTCGTCGGTGAAGGTCGGCGGCATCCGCACGTCGATCACGACGACGTCCGGCTGGTGCTCCCCGACGGCACGCAGGAACTCCTCGGCCTCGCCCGCGGCCGCCACCACGTCGTGCCCGGCCTCGCCCAGCAGCCGGGTCAGCCCTTCGCGCAGCAGGACCGAGTCCTCGGCGATTACGACCCGCATGGCAGCAGCACCTCGATCACCGTTCCCGCTCCGGCCGGACTGTCCACCGACAGCCGCCCGTCCACCCCCGCCACCCGGTCGGCCAGGCCGGACAGGCCCTGACCGCGCGGGTCGGCTCCGCCGATCCCGTCGTCCCTGATCACCGTGCGCAGCGTGTCCTGACGCCGCTCGACGAAGACCTGGGCGCGGGTCGCCCGCGCGTGCTTGGCCACGTTGGTCAGCGCCTCGGCCACGACGAAATAGGCGATGGCCTCGACCGCGGCCGGCGGCCTGGGGCCCACGTCAACCCGCACGCTCACCGGGACCGGGCTCAGCGCGGCCAGGCCGGACAGCGCGGCGTCCAGGCCGCGGTCGCTCAGCACCGGGGGATGCACCCCGCGGACCAGGTTGCGCAACTCGATCAGGGCCTCCTTGGCCTCGGCGTGCGCCTGGTCGACAATGGCCCGCGCCGCGTCCGGGTCGTCGGCGAACCTGGCCTTGGCCCGGCCGAGGTCCATGGCCAGGGCGACCAGGCGCTGCTGGGCGCCATCGTGCAGGTCGCGCTCGATCCGGCGGCGTTCGGCCTCGGCCGAGTCGACCACCTGGGCCCGGCTCCGCTCGAGTTGCCCGATCCTGGCTCTGAGCTGATCCTGGCGCGGTCCCAGCAGCAACCGCGCGACCGCCGCGTCGGCCGCCGCGAGGCCCCGGGTGAGCTGCGCCGCAGCCAGCATCAGGACCGCGCCTGCCACGGCAAGGCCCGCCACGATCCCCGTGCTACCCGGGATGGCTATTGACCCGCTCCCCAGCGTTCCGTTACGGGGCAATGCCCAGACGTAGCCGGGCAGGGCGAACAAGGCGACGGCCACCGCCCACACAGTGAACACGAGCACCACCTCGACCGTGGCGAGCGGAAACCGGATCACGGCGTACCCGAACTGCTTCCAGGTTTCCGCTGCGCGCAGGCGGCGCAGCGTCCGGGACCACCACCGGCCCGCCGCCGGGCCGGCCGCTGGCGCGGCGATGTGCGCGTCCAGCAGGACGGCGAACCGTCGGCGCTCGGCCCGGGCGTAGAGACCGCAGATCATCAGCACGACCCACAGGACCGGGACTCCGGTGAGCGCGAACGGCAGCATCCCGACGCCCGCGACCGTCCCGAACACGATGACGCCGAACGCGACCAGGCCGATGACCCACCCCGACAGCAGGTGGATGAGGGCCAGCCAGGTAGGAGCCGACACGACCGCCCGGACGGCGGCCACCGCCACGCCACCCCACGCGGCGGCCGGCCTGGGTTGCGCCGCGGCGACCATTGGTTCCTCCCGAATGGGACCTGCTCCTCCCGGACTGAGCTCTGGGCTCTGACGCTAGGGCAAGAACGACCCGCCGCACATCCCGTGAGCCCCCGGTGCGTACCGGAGGCTAGCCTCACCCGGATCCGGTGGCTCACGCCATATCGTGACCATCCCTCTCTGCCCGAGGCTGACGTGCGAATCGGTTGTCAGCTATCGAATGAGGTCCCGATGCATGAGTCACTCACGCCGGCGCACGCGAACGGCCGGCCGATCTCAAAACCCCCGGCGGTGGAACGCATCGCCGGCTGGAGCGTGCGGCACCGCAAGACCGCGGTGCTCGGCTGGCTGTTCCTGGTCGCCGCCGTGTTCGTGGGCGCCGGGATGCTGCCCCACGGCAACGTCAACTCCTACGACGTCGGCCAGTCCGGCCAGGCCGAGCAGACGCTGAACCGGCTGAACGTGACTTCCCCGCCCACCGAGAGCGTGCTGATCCAGGCGCGGGCGCCGGGCCGCACGTTCGCCGGCGACCCCGAACTGCGGCAGGCCGCTGGGCAGGTGGCCGCGGCTCTGCGGGGCCTGCCGAAGTCCGCGGCGGGCGTCCGCTCCCCGCTGAGCCGGGGCGGTGCGTCGCTGGTCTCCGCCAACGGGCGCAGCGCCCTGGTCACGTTCACGATCCCCGGCAACTCCGATAACCAGGATCAGACGGTCCTGCCCGACCTGCACGCGGTCGCCGCCGTGCAGGCGCACCACCCGGACCTGCGCATCGCGGAGGCCGGCGACGCGAGCGGCGACCGCGCGATCGGCGCGCTGGTGGACGCGGATTTCCGGCGGGCCGAGGTAACCTCGCTCCCGGTCACGCTGGTCCTGCTGCTGGCGGTGTTCGGGGCGCTGATCGCCGCGGGCATCCCGCTGCTGCTCGCCGGGACCTCCGTGATCACCGCGATCTCGCTGCTGGCCATACCCGGCCACTGGTTGCCGGTCGGCCAGAACGCCTCGGAGGTCGTGCTGCTCATCGGCATGGCGGTCGGCATCGACTACTCCCTGTTCTACCTGCGCCGCGAGCGTGAGGAACGCGCGAAGGGCGCCACCGTCCGCGAGGCGCTGCGGATCGCGGCGGGCACGTCGGGTCGCGCGATCGTGATCTCCGGCCTGACCGTGATGATCTCGCTGGCCGGGTTGTTCCTGACCGGCGCCGCGGTGTTCACGGGCATGGCGATCGGCGCCATCATGGTGGTGGGCGTGGCCGTGATCGGCTCGCTGACGTTCCTGCCCGCGCTGCTGTCCTGGCTGGGCCGCTGGGCCGACCGCGGCAGGATCCCGTTCCTGGGCCGCCGCCGCACCGCCGCCAGGTCCTCGCGGTTCTGGGGCGCGCTGGTCCGCCGGGTGGTGCGCCGGCCGCTGGTGTGGGGCAGCGTGGCCGCGGTGGCCATGCTCGCGCTCGCCGCGCCCGCGCTGGGCATGCGCCTGGGCAGCCCCGTCAACGACGTCCCGGACAACGTCCCGATCGTGGCCACCCTGGACCAGATCCAGCAGGCGTTCCCGCAAGCGCCGTCGCCGGCGCAGGTGGTGGTGACCGGCAGCGACCTGTCCGGCCCGGCGGTCAGGAACGCGATCACCGCGCTGCAGGCCCGGGCGTCGGCGCACGGCCCGATCCGCGGGCCGATCACGGCGGGGCCGGTCGCGGGTGGCCGTGCCCTGATCGTCGACGTGCCACTGGCGGGCAGCGGCACCGACGCGACGTCCAATGCCGCCCTGCTCGATCTGCGCGGCCAGGCCCTGCCGTCGACGCTCGGCCGGGTCAGCGGCCTCACCTACGCGGTGACCGGCCAGACCGCGGGCAGTTACGACGACACCCACCGGATCGACGAGACGATCCCGATCGTGCTGGCCGTCGTGACCGCGCTGGCGTTCCTGTTGCTGATGGTCGCGTTCCGCTCGGTCACGCTGCCGCTGATGTCGATCGGGCTCAACCTGCTGTCGGTCGGCGCCGCCTACGGGCTGATCACGCTGATCTTCCAGGACGGCCGGCTGGAAGGGCTGCTCGATTTCACCAGCTTTGGCGCCATCACCCAGTGGGTGCCGCTGTTCTTGTTCGTGTTCCTGTTCGGGCTGTCCATGGACTACCACGTGTTCATCCTCAGCCGGATCCGCGAGCTGAGGTCGCGTGGCGCCAGCACCCCGGACGCGGTGACCCAGGGCATAGCCAGCAGCGCGGGCGTGGTGACAAGCGCGGCAGCGATCATGGTGGCGGTGTTCTCCATCTTCGCCACGCTGCATGTACTCGAACTGAAGATGCTCGGCATCGGCCTGCCCGCCGCGGTGCTGATCGACGCCACCGTAGTCCGCGGCATCCTGGTCCCCGCGGCCATGACGCTGCTCGGGGACCGCTGCTGGTACCTGCCGCGCTGGCTGCACTGGCTCCCGGGCCGTACGGCCGGCGCGGTCTACGGGCCGCCGGCCGGCGCGGGCGCCCCGGCCCCGCACCGGGCGGTGCCGTCGCAGAGCCGCTAGGCCGCCCCGGATCCGGCCGGGCCCGTCGTCTGGCGGGCCCGGCCGTCCCGTTTCGCACGACTTCACCGGGCCCTCGTGCCAGTTTGTCCGGTCGGCTCCGCGATGGATCTGCGACAATCGGCAGACAACCTGGGGGCACGCAGACAAGGCGGGGCATCGGTGGGCCGACCCGAGCGCGGGCTTCCCGGCGAGGACAATCCGCTGATCCATCTCGCGCGGCGACTGCGCGAGGTCCGCTACGCCGCCGGGCAGCCGTCCTACCGCAAACTATCGGCGGCCACCCATTTCTCCGCGGCGACGCTGGCCAGGGCCGCGAGCGGCCAGATCCTGCCGTCCCTGGAGGTCACCCTGGCCTACGTGTCCGGGTGCGGAGTGTCCCGGCCCGGAATATCCGGGGGCGCAGTGTCCAGGGGCGCGGTGTCCAGGGGCAGAGCGGACGAGGGCGACTGGCGGGCGGCCTGGGCGCGAGCCGCGGAGTGGGCCAGTTCCCAGGCGGCAGCCGGGCGCG
>DATAVV010000360.1:0-12380 GCA_036267555.1 Streptosporangiaceae bacterium
CCTCGATCGCTCGCGCAGGAGACCCGCCCCGTGGGGCGCGTCCCCCTTTTGACCTTGCTCCGGGTGGGGTTTACCGAGCCGCCGCAGTCACCTGCGGCGCTGGTGGTCTCTTACACCACCGTTTCACCCTTACCTCCGGACAAGTCCGGAGGCGGTCTGTTTTCTGTGGCACTTTCCCGCGGGTCACCCCGGGTCGGCGTTACCGACCACCCTGCCCTGCGGAGCCCGGACCTTCCTCGACGCCGCCTGTGTACAGGCGAACGTCGCGGCCGCCCGGCCAGCTCGCCCGCTGCCATACCAGGATAGGGGCGTTACCGGCCGGCCTGGCGCAGATGCGCGGTGTCGTTCAGCGACCGCACCACGGCCGGGCCGTCGTCGAACCAGTCGATCTCACACAGCGACGCGACGTCGAGATGGATCCGAAACAGTCCAGCGGACGGGGCCAGCAGCGCGCGGCACGCCAGCGTCTTGATCGGCGTGACATGACTGACCAGCAGCAGCGTTCGGGACCGGTGCGCGGCCAGCAGCCGGTCCAGGGCCGCGTGGACGCGCTTGCCCACGGCGGCGAAGCTCTCACCGCCTGGCGGCGCGACGTCCGGGTGGGCGAGCCAGCTCTTCAGCTCGTCCGGCCACCGCTGCGACGCCTCCGCGAACGTCAGGCCTTCCCACTTGCCGAAATCGGTCTCGACCAGGTCATCGTCGACCTCGAGCCGCGCGCCGGTCGCCCGGGCCGCCGCTTCCGCGGTCCGCCGGGCCCGCAGCAGTGGCGAGGTCACGATCACGTCGATGCCGCCGCGAGCTGCTAGGCGCCCGGCCGCCGCCTCGGCCTGGCGCTCGCCCGCCTCGGTCAGCGGAATGTCGCCCCGTCCGGCGAAGCGCCGCTCGGCCGACATCGGGGTCTGGCCGTGCCGCAGCAGCAAGGTCGTCGTCGCCTGGCCCCGCGGAGGTCCCCAGCCCGTGGACCGGGCCGGCGCGGGCTCGGCGTCTGCGGACTCGGCGGCGTCGTCGGACTTGGCGCTGTCCTTCGACATTGAGCCCGGACGGTCGCGCTTTCCCCGCTCCCGGCCGCCTTGTCCGGCCTTCTGGGCCGCGGCGTCCATCGCCTGGTTCGCGAGCCGGTCGGCGTGCGCGTTGCGGGCCCGTGGCACCCAGGTGTAACTGACGCGGCCGAGCCCCCGCATCTCGTCATGGGCCGAGCCGGCGAGCGAGCGGAGGTTCGGGTCCTTGATTTGCCAGCGGCCGGACATCTGCTCCACGACCAGCTTGGAGTCCATCCTGACCTCGACGTCGGCCTGAGGTGCGATCCTGGCCGCCGCGCGCAGGCCCGCCACGAGACCCGAGTACTCCGCGACGTTATTGGTGGCCGTGCCGAGGCTGTCGCAGACCTCTTCGAGCACCTCGCCGGTCAGCGAATCGCGTACGAGCGCACCGTAGCCGGCCGGACCCGGATTGCCGCGCGACCCGCCGTCGGCCTCGACGACGAGCTTGCGGGTCACAGCCCCGACTCGGGGGTGCGGACGAGAATCCGGCGGCACTCCTCGCAGCGCAGGACCTCATCGGGGTCGGCGGCCCGGATGCTGTTCAGGTCGACCGTGTTCAGCGAGAGGTGGCAACCCTCACAACGGCCGCGGCGCAGCGCCGCCGCACCGACGCCGTTGTGCTGCTCGCGCATCCGCCCGTACAAGGTCAGCAGGTCGTCCGGCACCTCGGCCGCGACGCTGGCGCGCTGGTCGGTGGCCTTGCCCGCCTGCTCCCCGATCTCGCTCAGGCTCGCGTCCCGCCGCGCGGTGACCTCGTCACAGTCACCGGCGATTTGCACCCGCTCGGCAGCGGCCGCGTCGCGGCGTTCCTGGGCGTTCTCCTGGCGCTCCATGATCTCCAGCACGACCTCTTCGAGGTCGGACTGCCGGCGCGCGAGAGAAGCGATCTCCGACTGCAGGTTCTCCAGGTCCCGGGGAGAAGTTACCTGGCCGGCGTCCAGCCGCTTGCGGTCCCGGTCGATGCGGGTCCGCACCTGGTCGACATCCGCCTCGGCCTTGACTTGCGCCCGCCGGAGGTCGCCCTGCTCAGCCTCGAGAGAGGCCGCGGTGTCGCGTAGTTCGGTGTCTCGCTGCTCAAGCCGGTCAAGCTCGGCGTGTTCGGGGAGTCCCCGGCGACGATGGTCGAGCCGACCCAGCTCGGCGTCCAGATCGGCCAGCTCGAGCAGCCGCAGCTGCGCCTCGGGAGATGCTTTCACGGATCCCCACGTTAGCCTGCCGCGACCGTGCTGTCGCACGCAGCGCCCGTTGATCAAACTGGGTAAGGGTCGGGCCCGGCGGTGTAGGTACGCCCGGCGGGCGTGGTCCAGACGAATACGCCGGGTGCGGGCTGGTCGAGCCGCCATCGGGGATGCTGCTTGAGCTGGTGGTGTCCGCGGCATCCGCCGCCCAGATTGCACGGGCAGGTAGGCCCGCCGTGGTCGTACGGGATCGTGTGGTCGAGGTCGCCATGCGCGGCGGGTATCCGGCAGGTAAGGAACCGGCACGTCTGGTCGCGTGCGGTGACGTGTTCGCGTATCCGTGGCGGCGGCCGGTAGGCCGCTGACCGCATGCAGTGCGCGCATCCTCCCGCCACGCTGTCCTCGCCGGCCCGAGCCAGCGCCTGATCGAGTGCTTTACCCGCGGCCCGCAGCGCCGTCCGGGCGATGGCGCCCAGCGGGCCACAATCGGTCGCGCAGGGTGGGCCGACCGCACGGTGCGGGCCAACTGCGGTGAGGCTAGCCAGCATGTCCTGCGTGATGATCAGGGTGACCCGTCCGACTAGGCCGGCACCCGGGGGTGGCCGCTGGCGGGCGGGACCGTCTAGCTTGCCCGGGCCGTCGCGGGTGCGGCGAGCGTGACGGGTGCGGCGACGGGTGCGGCGACGGATGCGGGTGACCGCCAGGGCTTGCCCGGCGGCGTCGGTCACCACGATGCGCCATTGGGTGGCGGGGTCGGTTTGGGCAGCCCCAGTGAGCTGGCGGCTCTGGTTGGCGGTGACCGGGCCGATGCGACCCAGGGTGCCGGGGTCGTCCGACAGCCCGGCCAGCACGGTCCAGGGCAGGGTGATCTCAAGTGGCCCGGGCACGGGCCGACCGCGGTCACGGCCGTGGCCGTCGCCGGGGCGGTCTTCGCCGGGGCGGTCGTCGCCGGGGCGGTGGCTGTTGTGGCCGGGACGGGCCAGGGCGGGCGGGATCGTGCCCAGCTCGGGCCAGTCCTGCAGTGGGCCGGTCCCGGTCAGGTCGTCCAGGTCGTCATCGGGGTCCAGGCCATCGTCGTCTGGCTCGTATCCGTCCAGGCCATCGTCGTCCGGAGCATCCTCGTCGCGCGGCGCGGGCATGTCTTCGGGCGGCGCGGCCATATCGTCCCGATCGCCAGGGCAGGCTCGGCCGGGGCTGGCGGGGCCGCGGTCGGCGGGGCTGGCGGGGCCGCGGTCGGCGGGGTTCGCGGGGCCGCGGTCGGCGGGGTTCGCGGGGTTGGCGCTGGGAGCGTCTGGGCCGTCGTCGGGCGGAGGCTCGGGCGGCGCGCCGTCGGAGGGCGGGGTCGGAGGCAGGGTGCCCTGCAACATGCCGACCAGGATCTGGGCTCGGTGGAAGCCGAGGGTTCCGGGCAAGCCGGCGACCTTGCGGGCACGGGCCATCGCGGTCAGGCGCGCATACCCGGCAGCGGTCTCGATTTGCGGCAACTTGTCCGCCGTCAGCGAGGCGGTCTGGTCCGGGTCGGCATAAAGGCGCACGTCGGCCTGGCGTTGGGCAGCCTTGCGGCGGTCCTCGGCGCCCTGCGGATCGGCCTTGATCACCGCGCGGTGCAGCCGGTCCTTCAGTTGCGCGACGGTGTCGCCGGGCGCGTGGGGCAGCACAGCGGACTCGACCGAACGGGCCGCCTCTTCGGTCAGGACCGCGGTGGCCTCGGCGATGGCCCGGGCCCGGTCCAGGTCGATGCGGCTCGACGCCAGCGCCGCACCGGTGCCGGGCAGGCGCCAGGTGAGGGTGACGGCCAGGTCGGCCCATGACCCGGTGCAGTACGGCGACATGGTCAGCGCCAGGGAAATCTGGTCTAACGCATCACGGCACAGCCGGGCCGGCCGCCCGTCTTCCGCCACTCCGATCTTTGGGTCGGCGGCCGCGGCCAGCGCGGTGATCCGCGCCACCGCAGCCAGTTCGGCCGCCTGGGTGTGGGCGGTCTGGCGCCGGGCGGCGATTGCCACCCCGGCGGCGCCATATTCGTCCAGCGTGGCGACCGACGCGATGGCCACGTCCAGCCATCCGGCGAGGGCCGGGCCGGGTTCCATGTGCTCCACCGCCAGCGCGGCCAACTGACCAAGCGGCAGCGGCGAGCCCGTCCGCCCGCCCGCTGCGTCGTATTCCTCGGCGGGGACCGCGCCAAGGTCGTCGTCAAGATCTCCGTCCAGCATCCCGCCGGCGGCCAGGGCCTCTAGCAGCGCCTGCCAGTCCAGCTCATCCCCCGGCGCGTCACCAGGAACCGCGCCGCCCATGCCAGTGCCCGGCGGGGCGGGCCAGGGGCCGGGGCCGGGGCCGGGGCCGGGATACGGGAGCGGGCGCGGCAGTGGGCTCACCTCCTCCACCATGACTTGCTATGTCTGATCTAGCTTCACCGTACCGGACCCTACCGACAAAACAGGGACCATCTGGTTCTGGTTGACACATATTTATCGAAAACTTTTTCAGTACAGGCACGGAGAAGCGCGGACGGGTCGGCGCCGCAAGGCAGGCGCGGGTTGCCGCGGGCGGAGTTGGGCGCGGGCGATGCGCGGGGGCCGCCCGCGGGCGGAGTTGGGCGCGGGCGAGGCGCGGGGACCGCCCGCGGGCGGTGGCGCAGGCGCGCGGAAAGGGTGCAGGGCGCCAGGCGCCGCGGGCGGAGCGGGTCAGGCGGACGGCGTGAACGGGCGGGCGTAGCGGGGTCAGGCGGACGTGCACAGGGGCGGCCACGGGCGGGGCGGGCCAGACGGCTGGCGCTCAGGATGAGAAGGTCAGGGACAGCATCAGGACCGGGGTTGAGGTCGGCCGGGGTGATCCGGCGGCCGGTTCGACCGTGAGCCCGACCTTGTCCCCCACGGCCAGGCCGGATACGACCATCGGGCCGACCATCCGGCCGTGACCAGAAACGGTGATCATTCCGGCCGGGCGCGTCCCGGCCGGCCCCATCAGCCACAGCTCGTAGACCCTGGCGCCCGGCAGGGCCCGCAGGTCGGCAGCGGTGAACACCAGGGCGCGCTCGCGGTGCGACATGACGACGGTCGCGGTTCCGCCCGTGGTCACGTGGACGCTCATCATCGTCGCGTCGGAGGCGGTAAGCACGGCCGCGACCGTGAGATCGCGACGCTGGGCCTGGTCCAGGCGGTCCTGCATGCCGTACGTGGTCACCCCGGCCGCGACCGCCACCGCGGCCAGAACACACGCCAGCGCGACGACCAGCCGCGACCGCCAGCCAAGCCAGCCGAGCCAGCCGGCACGACCGAGCCAGCCGGCACGACCGAGCCAGCCGGGGCGGCCAGACCAGCCGTCGGACCGCCGACCGCCAAACCCCTCGGCCGGCCGGCCGTAGCCGCCGGCCGACAGATCGTAGCCCCGGGCCGGCCGGCCATAACCCTCCGCCGACCGACGACGCCCGCGGAACGTGGCCCACCGCGCCGGGGACGCCGAGTCGGCCGGGGGTAGCTGCCTGGTCTGCGCGGCCGCGCGCAGGGCTGCGTCGCGGAACGCGGCGGGCGGGTCGACCGCCGCCGCGGCGGCCAGCGCGGCCGTGGCCTCCCGCAGGCCGCGGACCTCCTGGCGACAGGAGTCGCAGCCCGCCAGGTGGCGCTCGAACCTGGCCTGGTCCGGCGGTGGCACCGCGTCCATGGCGTAGGCCGCAGCCAGGGTGTGCGGGTCGCTGCGGCGAAACCTCACTGGTCCACCCCCAGGCAGTCGCGGAGCCTGATCAGCCCGTCGCGCATCCGGGTCTTGACGGTGCCGGTGGAAAGACCCAGCAGATCGGCCACCTGACGGTAGGTGTACCCGCCGTAGTACGCGAGCGTGACCGACTCGCGCTGCAACGGGGTGAGCGAGCCGAGGCACCGGCGTACCCGCTCCCGGTCCAGGCTCGCCTCGACCGCCTCGGCGACCTCGTCGTAGGCGATCGAGGACGTGGCGACGCGGCGCTCGCGCTCGGAGGACTTTGTTTCGGACCGGACCCGGTCCACGGCCCGGCGGTGAGCCAGGGTCATCACCCAGGCGGAGGCGGTGCCCAGGTCGGGGTTGAACCGCGAAGCGGAGCGCCAGACGTCGAGCATGACCTCCTGGGCGACCTCCTCGGACTGGGCCGGGTCGCGGAGCACCGCGAGGACCATGCCAAGCACCTGGCCGGACGTCCGGTCGTAGACCGCGGTGTAGGCGTCCTGGTCACCGCGCGCCACGCTGGCCAGCAGGTCGCCAAGCTCGTCCCCGGGCGCCCGGCGTCCCTCGAAGCCCGCGCCCCCCGCACCGCGCGGCCCTCCGCGTGCGGCCCGGCCCGCGCCCCCCGCAGGGCGCGGCCCGGCCGGGCCGCGCCGGGGCTCGCGCTGGCCTTCTGTCATGCCCACGTCCTTAATTCGTTACCGACCCGCTGTTGGCTTGGGCGGTTTAACGGCCCGACCACACATAGCGTGGTGAAGTGAACGAGCCCCCGGCCAAACCATCCGGTGCGCCGCGCCGAATTAACAGTGTGACTCCTGTGGTGGACCGAACGCGATCCGGCCGGGGCATGCTCGCGGGGCTGCTCGCGGGTGCCGTGGCCGTCGGGGTGGGGCAACTCGTCGCGGGCGTGGTGGCTCCGGCGAGCTCACCGGTGGTGGCCGTCGGTGAGGCGTCGATCGACTCGACCCCGCCGCCGGTGAAGAACTTCGCGATCAATTCCTTCGGCAGCAACGACAAGACCGTCCTGGTCGCCGGCATCCTGGTGGTGCTCGCGCTGTTCGCCGCGCTCATCGGCAAGTGGGCCGTGCGGCGGCTGCGGAACGGGATGCTCGGCCTGGCCGCGTTCACGGTGATCGGGCTGGCCGCGGCGCTCACCCGCCCGACGGCGTCACCGAGTTGGGCGGCGGCCACGCTGGTCGGAGGCGCGGCCGCGGCCCTGGCGCTCTGGCGGCTCGTCCTCAGGATCCCGGAGCCGGTCCCGCAGCCAGGCACGCCGCCGCCAGGTACCCCGCTGCCAGGCTCACCGCCGCCAGGTACCCCGCTGCCGAGCTCGCCGCCGGGCACGCCGCCGCCGGGCACGCCAACCTCGCCGCGCCGATACCAGCCGGGCCCGCCCGCCAGGGCCGCCGCCCCCGCCCCCGCCGCCGCCCCGGCCCCGCAGCGCCGCAGCTTCCTGGTCGCGAGCGGGGTCGCGGCCGGAACCGCGACCGTGGCCTACCTGGGCGGCCGCCTGCTCGGGGAGAGCGCCACCGTCACCCAGGCCCAGAAGTCGCTGCGGGTTCCCGCGCCGGCCCACCCGGCTCCCCCGCTCCCGGTTGGCAGCGACCTGCGAATACCGGGGCTGAGCTCGTTCATCACGCCGAACAGCTCGTTCTACCGGGTGGACACCGCGCTGGTGCTGCCGGAGATCGCCCCGACGACCTGGCAGCTAAGGATCCACGGCATGGTGGCCAGGGAGATCACGATCACGTTCGAGGACCTGATCCGCCGCCCGCTCACGGCCGAATACATCACTCTGACCTGCGTGTCCAACCCGGTCGCCGGGCCCTACGTGGGCAACGCGCTCTGGGTCGGCGCGAGCCTGGCCACCCTGCTGCACCAGGCCGGGGTGCGGGCCGGCGCCAACCAGCTTCTGTGCACGTCACAGGATGGCTTCACGTCGGGCACGCCGCTGCAGACGGTGATGGACGGCCGGGACGCGATGCTGGCGGTCGCGATGAACGGCACCGCGTTGCCGGTCGAGCACGGATTCCCGGTCCGGATGGTGGTTCCCGGGCTGTACGGCTACGTGTCCGCCTGCAAATGGATCACCGACATCGAGGTCACGACGTACCAGGCCAACGTGTCGTACTGGGCACAGCGCGGCTGGTCCGCGCAGGCACCGATCAAGACCGAGTCCCGCATCGACGTGCCGACCGGCAACAACCCGGTGAAGCCGGGGCGGACGCCGGTCGCCGGGGTCGCGTGGGCCCAGCACAAGGGCATCGACGCGGTTGAGGTGCGGGTGGACAAGGGCGCGTGGGCGCAGGCCAAACTGGCTGCCGTGCCCGACATCGACTGCTGGCGGCAGTGGGTCTGGGACTGGGACGCGACGCCGGGCGTGCACACGATCGAGGCGCGGGCCACCGACGCCACGGGTTACACCCAGGCCGCGCTGCAGGCCCCGCCGGAGCCGAACGGCGCCTCCGGCTACCCGAGCCTGTCGGTCAACGTCGCCCAGGGCTGACGGCTCACAGAAGCTGGTCCCGGACGCTGCCGTACATGTACGCGCCCAGCCAGCGGCCCAGTTCGTCGAAGAACCGCCGCCGGTCCCCGGCTGCGTCCCCGGCCGGCCCCGCGCCCGGTTCCCCGGCTGGGCCATCGGCTGAGTTATCCGCGGCCGCCCCGGAATCCGCCGTGACATCGGCCTTAACGGCTGGTTCCGCCGCCGTGGCCGCCCCGGCCGAGTCGAGTGCGTCGTCGATCCGCAGCCACGTCACGTGGGCACCGAGCCGGACCGCGGTCCCCGGCGTGCGCCGCCCCCAGGGGGCCAGCCGCCCGGGCCTGCCCTCCGGTTCCCGGCCGGAACTCAGGACCAGCACCGGGCACTCGATGTCCAGGCCGCACCGCAGCTTGCGCCCGAACTCCGGGCTGGACAGGATCAGCGCGTCCGCCCGGCCCGCCCGGGGCCGCTGCGCGCACCACTGGGCCGCGGTCAGCGCGTCGGCCCCGTGCGCGGTCACCATGACCATGTCGATGCCCTCGGCGTCGCGTAAGTGCCGACCGGCCGAGTCGAGGCGGCCGAGGGCCTCGCCGCCGCCCCGGCTCTTGCGGCGGCGGCCCGGCTTATCCGGGTTGTCCGGCCCGTCCGGCGGCCGCAGGTCCACCACGTAGAAGTGGAAGCCGCGCTCGGTGTACCAGGTGACGAGGTCCTCGGGCACGAACGTGTCCGGCTGGCCTTGGACGTAGAGGACGGCGCGCCGGGTCGGCAGCACCGACCGGCGGCGCAGCATGACACCGAGCTCCTCTAAGCTGCGCTCCCCTGCGCCCCGCTCCCCTGCGCCCCGCTCCCCCGCACGCTGCTCCTCTGCCTCATAGCCATCGTCCGCACCATCGCGCTCGGCTAAGAGGCCCATCACTTCCCCCCACCCTCTACGATCCCGTTTGGGCACGGAACGTCATCCGCAAGTCTCGCACCGTGACCACTCGGGAGCGAGGTAAACACGCGGAACGTGGGCGGTATGTCCGACGGCCGTCGTGACGGGATGACGTAGCCTCTCCCCATGGACGGACGGCCGACCGAGCACCGCGAAACCGAGCTGAAGTTCGAAGTCGACCCCGGTTTCACGGTTCCGGACCTCACCGGGGTGGCCGACGGCGTGGTCATGACGGGCCCGGAGGTCCGGATGCTCGCCGCGCGCTACTTCGACACCAGCGACCTGCGCCTGGCCGGGGCCCGGATCACGCTGCGACGCCGGACCGGTGGTCCCGACGCCGGATGGCACCTCAAGCTGCCTCTGGGCGCGGGCACCCGGCGCGAAATGCAACTCCCGCTCAGCGACCCGGACGAGCCCGGCGACCAGGCTCAGCCGGGCCGCGAGGACCAGGTTCCGGCACAGCTCACGGAACTCGTCTCCGGCTGGATCCGGGACCAGCCCCTGCGCGTGGTCGCGGTGCTGGAGACGCGCCGCACCGTGCGATATCTCAACGACGCCGAAGGCCAGACCCTGGCCGAGGTGGCCGACGACCAGGTGACCGGCCACGTCCCGGGCCAGCCCGGCGCCCCGGCCGCGCCCGTCACCTGGCGGGAGGTCGAGGTCGAACTGGTGTCCGGCGACCCGCGGATCCTGGCCGCGGCGCGGTCAGGGCTGCTCGCCGCGGGCGCCCGGCCGTCCAGTTCCGCCTCCAAGCTCGGCCGGCTGCTCGGCACCGCCAGCAACACCACCGACAGTCGCTTGTGACGCTGCGTTTCGGGGCGCCCGGGCCGCCGGCGCGCCGCGGCGCAGCGCCGGGATGAGCACGCCGCCGGTGGCCAGGTGCATGCAGGCCAGCGCGGCTATCGCGGCCGCGCCGCGCCCGGCGGTGAGCGGCCCGGCCAGGGAGACCGCCAGGACCGAGGCCGCGGTGATGGTCCAGACCCGGCGCGGTGCCGGGCGCGCTGTCCCAGAACGGCTAGCAGCGCCCAGGCGGCGAGCCCGGCGAGCAGGCTGAAGGTGATCACCGAGGCCAGGCCGATCTGCTGGGCCGGGGCGTGAGCGCCGACGCGGGCCTGCAGCCGGGCCCGACCGCCCAGACGGCAACGGCCGCGGCGGCGGCTGGTGGCTGTTGCTGGTCGTGGCCGCGCATGCGGCGCTGCTCGGGTGGGGGCGCAATGGTGCGCGCCAACAGTTTGCTGATCGCTTCGCTGCGGGAGCGCGCCAGCCGGGCTGAGGAGGAGCAGGCCCGGCGGGTCGCCGAGGCCAGGCTGGTGGAGCGGACGAGGATCGCCCGGGAGATGCACGATGTGCTGGCGCACCGGCCTCACCAGGCGCTGGAAGAACTCCGCGAGGTGATCGGCGTGCTGCGCGACGACCCGGGCACCGGCGGGCAGGCGGGCTCGGACCAGCCCGGCCCGGAGCAGATCTTCGCCGGTGAGGCTGAGCGACCCCAGCCCACGCTGGAAGACCTGCCCCGGCTGGCGGATGAATCGCGGGTGAGCGGGACCCCGGTCCAGCTGGAAACCCTGCTCCCCGCCAGCCCGCCGGTGCCGCACGGCACCGGCCGCACCGCCTACCGGATCGCCCAGGAAGGGCTGACCAACGCGCGCAAGCATGCGGCGGGCCGCCCGGTCCGGCTGACGGTGTCCGGAACGCCGGGCAGGCGGCTTGTTATCGACATCCGCAACCCGCTGCCGGCCAGCGCGTCTCGGCCGGAGCCGATGCCTGGCAGCGGGACCGGGCTGATCGGGCTGGGAGAGCGGGCCCGGCTGGCAGGCGGGCGGGTCGAGTACGGCCATGATGCTCGATGGCACCGACGGGATCGAGGTGGTTGCCGAAGCCGCCGACGGGGATGAGGTCGAGGCCGCGGCGAACGCCCACACCATCGGCGTCGTGCTGATGGACATCCGGATGCAGTCACCGTCGCCACCGTCAAGGCCCACGGCTCTCCCATCCTGGCCAAACTCGGCCTGGACAACCGCACCCAGATCGCGCTGCTCGTCCACGACGCCGGCCTCGCCTAGCGAGTGTGACGTTCGTCATGGGAAAAGCCATGGGCCCGCTCACTACCGGGCCCGGTGCCGCCGATGACAGCGTCTGCGGCATGGATGACATCGGTAAATCAACCGCCCGGACCGGGATCCGGCTCTCCGGGCTGACCAAGTCATACGGCCAGGTCCGGGCCGTGCGCGGGATCGACGTCACGATCAAGGCGGGCGAGACGACCGCGCTGCTGGGCCCGAACGGCGCGGGCAAGTCGACCACGATCGACATGATCCTGGGCCTGGCTCAGCCCGATAAGGGAAGCGTCGAGATCTTCGGCAGGTCGCCGGCTCAGGCGGTACACGCGGGGGCAGTCGGCGGGATGCTCCAGTCCGGGTCGCTGATCGACTACCTCAGCGTGCGCGAACTGGTCACGATGGTCGCGTCGCTGTACCCGCACCCGCTCAAGGTCGACGACGTGCTGCGCCGCACGGGCACCGCCGAGTTCGCCGGCCGGCGGACGACCAGGCTCTCCGGCGGCCAGATGCAGCGGGTGCGCTTCGCCGTCGCGCTGGTCGCGGACCCGGACCTGCTGGTGCTCGACGAGCCCACAGCCGGGCTGGACGTCGAGGGCCGCCGCGACTTCTGGACCGTGATCCGGGAGGCGGCCGCGGGCGGGAAGACGATCCTGTTCGCCACCCACTACCTGGAGGAGGCCGACGCCTACGCCGACCGGATCATCCTGATGGCCCAGGGGGAGATCATCGCCGACGGTCCGGGTACCGAGATCAAGGCGCGAGTGGGGGGCCGCACGATCCGGGCCACGCTGCCGAACGCCGATCTCGCGGTGCTCCGCGCCCTCCCCGGTGTCACCGGTGTCGATCGGCACGGCACGCCACCTACCTCCGCTACGAAACGCTCCGGATGCTCCGTAACTGGAAGTTCCTCGTCTTCTCGCTGGCGTTCCCGCTGATCCTGTTCTTCGTGATCGCGGGCCCGCGACGGCACGCCGACCTCGACGGCGTGCCCGT
>DATAVV010000361.1:0-8497 GCA_036267555.1 Streptosporangiaceae bacterium
CGCGTCCGTGGTGTCACCGGCCGCGAGCAGCGCCGAGGCCATCTCGTACTCGTCGCGGGTCCACACCGCGTGGTAGCCGTGGTCGCCGCCGCTGTTCGCGCTGACGCTGGTGCCCCACGGGTCGGTGGGCGAGGCGACGAACGCGCCGGCATAGTTCTTGTCCTCGTCGGCCTTGACCTCCATCAGCGACACCTCGTACTGCTCCTGCAGCGCGGCGCTGCCGGTCACCGACGCGGGCGGGGCGCTTAGCCCGCCGACCCAGGAGTGCCAGCCCGACTCGAACGATGCCTGCGCCGCGGCGAACCCGCCGGCCAGCGACGCCGAAGCGTCCGAGATCGCGGCCGAGGTGGAGGTGTCGAACGCCAGCGCCAGCGTGAACGTGGTCGACCCGGTGGCCGCGACCGGGATCTGCGCGACCTGGACGATGTGCCCGGCCGTCGAGGCCGAGGAGTACGTGTCGGTCAGCGCGTGGCTGCTGGAAAGCTGCGCGCTGCCGTCGCTGGAGGTGCCCACGTAGCCCGAGGTCGTCTGCGGGAAACCGGCCGAGGCGGCGAGTGCGCTGGCCACCGACCCGTTGGACGCGACCAGGTCGCCGCTGGCCGCGTCGGTGCTGCCGGTGTTGCCCATGCCGTCGTTGTTCAACTGCGGCAGGTAGTCGGCGTAAAACTGCAGCGGGGACGAGGTCAGGTTGTCGAACGTGGTCTGGACCAGCACCACCGAGCGCGCCGGGTCGGCCACATAGGTCTTGGTGATCTTGAAGTCGCCGTTCGTGGCCGTGTTCACCTGCTGCCAGACCAGCGACGTGGGGTCGGCCAGCGAGATCGCGTGGGTGGTGTTGGCGGTCTCGGTGTCGGTGAACGACGAGCCGTTGGTCACGAGATACTGCAGGCCGAACGTGTCCGGCGTGTCGGTCTGCGGGTAGAAGACGTTCTCGAGTTCGCCGTCGCCGAGCGTGTACCAGACCTTCGAGTTCGCGCCGAGCGAGTCCGCGAACCCCTGCAGGTTGGCCTCGTTCCACGTGGCGTTGGCGCCCGGCGCGCCCGGCGCCGTGCCCTGCGCCAGCGCGGGCGCGGCGGGCAGGAACGCGGTCAGCGCGGCCGCGGTCGCCACGGCCGCGGCGGCTAAGGGCAGTCTCCGCACGACTTCCTCCTGGCACTCGATAAGGCTTTCCGCATAATGTAGATTTCGCAGGAAACTATGGGCCAGAAGTTGGCTCGAAATAATTTCAAAATAATTCATCAAAACATTAGTAACGTTCGCCGGCCTGGTACTAAGCCCCGTTGACGCCCGGCCGGAACTGGCGTGATACTCCAGCCTAGGCGGCTGTTACCGCCTGGTACCGAGGGCCTGTCTGGGTACGGCCGCGACGCCGTAGGGCCGATGATGCCCGCGCACCAGGAAGGCCACGCGGCTATGCGAAACCCTTCATTCTTAACGCGGCGGCCCGGGCTGGCCCGCGTCGCCCCCCGGCCGGAGTGGGTGAATGGCGCGCCCGGGCGGGGGCGGGCGCGTGGCTTGGTCACGCTGGCCCTGGCCGTCGCGATGACCGTGCTCGTCACCCCGCCCGCGGCGTCGGCCTCCCCGGTCCCGGCGGCTCACGGTCCGGCCCGGGCGCAGACAGCCGCGCCGGCCGATCCCGACGTGATCGCGCAGATGTTTGACTGGCCGTGGACCGCGATCGGGTCGGAGTGCACGAACGTGCTCGGGCCGGACGGCTACGGCGCGGTGCAGATCTCGCCGCCACAGGAGGCGATCGTGCTGCCCGGCGACGGTTACCCGTGGTGGCAGGCCTACCAGCCCGTGGCCTACGACCTGAACTCGCGGTTCGGCACCCAGGCCCAGCTCGAAGCGATGATCGCGGCGTGCCACGCGGCCGGGATCAAGGTCTACGCCGACGTGGTGCTCAACCACATGACCGCGCAGACCGGCGGTGGCGTCGGAGACGACGGCACCACATTCGGTGACGAGTACGACTACCCGCCGCTCTACGACGAGGGAGACTTCCACACCTGCCACACCTCGATCACCGACTGGGACGACGAGTCCCAGGTGTGGAACTGCGAACTGGACGGCCTGGCCGACCTGGACACCGGTTCGGCGTACGTGCAGGACCAGGAGGCGGCCTACCTCAACAACCTGATCGCGCTCGGCGTGGACGGCTTCCGGTGGGACTCGGCCAAGGAGATGGGCCCCGCCGACATCGCGGCCATCGAGGCGCTGCTGACCAAGCCGGTCTTGGTCTATCAGGACGTCGAGTACGGGGCCGGGCAGCCGGTCACGCCGGAGATGTACGAGGGCACGGGCTCGCTGCTGGAGTATCGCTACGGCTGGGATCTGTACGACGCGTTCACCTCGGGCACGCTGGCCTCGCTGAGCGACTTCGGGCCGTCCTGGAACGCGGCCGGCATGGTGCCGAGCAACGACGCCGTGGTCTTCGTCGATGACCAGGACACAGAACGCGACGGCGGGGCACTGTCCTACGCCAGCGGCGCGCCTTACGTCCTGGCCAACATCTTCATGCTGGCCTGGGACTACGGAACGCCGATGGTGCTGTCGGACTACGCCTACTCCAGCTACGACCAGGGCCCGCCGAGCGCGGGCGGCAACGCGATCGCGGCGCCGGGCTGCGGCGGCGGCACCTGGGAGTGCGAGCAGCGCTGGCCCGCGATCGCCGGCATGGTCGGCTGGCACAACGCGGCGGGCACCGCCCCGGTCGCGAACTGGTGGACCGACGGCAGCGACGCGATCGCGTTCAGCCGCGGGCCGGCCGCCTGGGTGGCGATCAACGACGAGAGCGCGCCGGTCACGCACACGTTCAGCACCGGGCTGCCACCCGGCAGCTACTGCGACGTGGTCAGCGGCGGCGCGTCCGGCGGCGCCTGCACCGGCGCCGCGGTCGCGGTCGGCGCGTCCGGCCAGGCCACGGTGACCGTGCCCGCGATGGGCGCGGTCGGCCTGGACACCGGCGCGCTGGCCACGGCCACGGCCGCGGTCGAGACCATCACCGTCACCGTGCCGGCCGCCACGGGCACTGGCCAGACCGTCTACCTGGCCGGGAACCTGTCCGCGCTCGGCGAGGGCGTTGCGGACTGGAACCCGGCGGGCGTCGCGATGACCCCAGTCAGCCCGGCCTCGGGCGGCCCGGTCACCCAGTGGACGGCGGTGATCACCGCGACCGCCGACACCACGCTGTCCTACAAGTACGACCTGGGCGGCACCTGGGCGGGCGTGGAGGAGACCGCTGGCTGCGGCTACGTGAGCAACCGCTCGATGAACGTGAACGGCGGCGCGGTCGCCGACACCGTGGCCGCGTGGGCCGGCGTCGGCGGATGCTGACCGGGCGCGTGGTTTGGGCAGCGCACATTCGGGTTAGTTGCGGCCATAGCCGTAACAGCCAGGAAACCGTCGCTTTCGCGAGCTGTTACAAACCCGTGCTGGCCCGCTATCCTGGCCAGGCCACCGACGGGCAGACGGAGGGCACAAGCGGCCGCTTTACGGATGGTCGCGCGAGGGGGGTCGGCGCGGCCGGAGGGATACCGGTTTGCCTGATAAGACCGTCGTCCTGATTGTGGAGGACGACCAGAACATCGTTGACCTGGTCCGTTCGAACCTCTCGGTCCGCGGGCACGACGTGATCGTCTCCAAGGGCGGTGACGCGATCGCCCGGACGCTCGAGTTGCGCGCCCCCGATCTGGTCCTGCTGGACCTGATGCTGCCGGACGCCGACGGCTTCGAGTTGTGCCGGGAGATCAGGGAACTGTCCGACGTCGCCATCATCGTGCTGTCGGCCCGCCGGGCCGAGACCGACAAGGTGCGCGCGCTCAACCTGGGTGCGGACGACTACATGACCAAGCCGTTCGGCATCGAGGAACTTCTGGCCCGGATCAACGCGACGCTGCGCCGCAGCCGGCCCGCGCCTGCCAGCCCGCCCGAGCCCGGCGTGGTCACCGTGGGCGACGTCGAGATCGACCTGGAACGGCGGCGGGTGACCAAGGCCGGGCGCCTGGTGCACCTGACCCAGACAGAGTTCGCGCTGCTGCGCCAGTTCGCGGTCAGTCCCGGCGTGCTGCTCACCCACGCGACGCTGCTGCGGCGGGTGTGGGGCCCGGGTTACGAGACGCAGACCGAGTACACGCGCGTCTACGTGGCCCGGTTGCGGGCCAAGCTGGAGTCGCCCGGCGGCGAGCAGCTTTTCATCACCGAACCCCGCTCCGGCTACCGTTTCGCGCTGCCGTCGGCCGACCGGATCCCGATGGCGGCCTCGCGTGGGCCCGGCTGAGCCGGGCGACACGCCAAGAACCTGGGCACCCGGTGCATCGTCCCTGATCACGGGCATGCGATCATGCATGTGGGGGACCCAAATTGATGACACGGGGGACCGGTTCATCAGGCCCGCCCCGGCCAGGCTCGCGCCCGGCCGGGGCGGGCTTCTTTCGTTGGGGACGGGTGCGGGACAAGTTGGGGGCTGGGTCCGGGACGAGCCGGTCCCGGTGCGCGGGCGATGCCTGGAAAGCGCATAATGAGAGGAAGCGCGCCTGCTGCGAAACGGGCCGACGCGCCTGGGTCTGGACCGGGGAATGAGAAAGCTGGCGGCCGCCGTGGCTGACCCGGTCCGCGCCGCCGGGCCTGACCAAGCCGCCGGGCGGGACCAGACGACAGGCCAGTCCGCCCGCTCCGTCACTCTGGCCACGCGTGCCACCGCGGACGCGCGCCCCGCCAACGTGACACGCCGGACAACAAGATCAACTCAGGCTGAGCGGCATTGGGTCATAAGGGGGTCGTGCTCCTAGGGCAAACTAGAGGCAATGTACCGGAAGACCCAGCAGCCCAAGGCCGAGCCGCTCACCCGGCGCGACAAGCGGGGCCTGGCCGCGGTCGGCGGCCTGGTGCTGGCCGCGCTGATCGGGCTGGGCGTGTGGGCCCTGGTCTCGCCCGGCGGGTACGGGCAGTCGCGCGACGGCTGCGTCACGGTCAACGCCGCGAGTTCCACCGGCGGGGCGCTGCAGCACGCCTGCGGCGCCCAGGCCGTGGCCATGTGCCGCAGCGCGTTCACGCACACCGACAGGCTCTCGATGCTGACCCGGCCGCAGTGCCGCCAGGCCGGTCTCGGGCCCGCTTCCGCGCCGCGGCCGGCGGCCACGCCATCGCGCTGATAAGGGACTGCCTGGTCACAAGGGCGGCGTAAAGCGCTACGATCCGATCCGGAATGGGAAAGATCAGGGTCGCGCTGGCCGAGGACCATGTGCTCCTCCGGGAGGGCATCTCCCGCCTGGTAGCGGCCAACGAGGACTTCGAGCTGGTCGGGGCGGCCTCCGACCTGCCGCAACTGCTTGCCCTGGTGGCCGAGCAAGCGCCGGACGTGGTCGTCACCGACATCCGGATGCCGCCCACCGGCACCGATGAGGGCATCCAGGCCGCGGCCTGGATCCGGCAGCACCACCCGCCGGTCGGCGTCGTGGTGCTGAGCCAGTACACCGCGCCCGGATACGCGCTGGCCCTGCTCGAGCACGGCTCGGCCGGCCGCGGCTACCTGCTCAAGGAGCGGGTCGGCAGCGTGGACGAGCTGGCCCGGGCCATCCGCGTGGTCGCCCAGGGCGGGTCGGTCATCGACCCCATGGTCGTGGACGAGCTGGTGCGGGCCCGGTCCCAGGAGCGGCAGTCGGGCCTGGCCTCGCTGACGCCGCGGGAGGCGGAGATCATGGCCGAGATGGCCCAGGGCAAGAGCAACTCCGCGATCGCCGCCGCCCTGTTCGTCACCGAGCGGGCCGTGGAGAAGCACACGAACTCGATCTTCGCCAAGCTTGGCCTGTCCGAGGAGAAGGACGTCAACCGCCGGGTCAAGGCGGTGCTGGTCTTCCTCAGCCAGCAGCCCGAGCGGTGAGGCTGGCTACACCTGGGCGGCGGATGGCAGCACCCTGCCGGGCGGTGCCTGCGCGTGCGAGGCTGAAGACGTGACCACCCCGCGCTCCGTGCTCGTCGTAGACGACCAGGCGCCGTTCCGGTCAGCGGCCAGGGCGGTGCTGCGCCGGCTGGACGGCTTCGAGTTCGCGGGCGAGGCGTCCAGCGGCCCCGAGGCCATCGAGCTCGTCGACCAGCTCCACCCGGCCCTGGTGCTGATGGACATCAACATGCCGGAGATGAGCGGGATCGAGGCCACGCGCCGGATCACCGCGGCCCATCCCGAGGTCGTCGTGATCTTGTGCTCGACCTACGACGCGGCCGACCTGCCGCCCGCCGCCTCGGCCAGCGGCGCGACCGCCTACGTGAACAAGGAACGGCTCGCCGCCGACACGATCCGCGCGCTATGGGAGGCGCGCGGCTCCGGCTCGTTCGTATCCTGCTAGCTTGCTCCCGCCCTCGTCCGCCCCTCGTCCGCCCATGCGGCCAGCAGCGGCACGCTGCCGAGCACCCGGGCGCCCTGGCCCGGCTGCGACTCCCAGCGCACGGTGCCGCCGATCGCGCCGAGCCGGTCGGCCATGTTGACGAAGCCGTGGCCGCCGCGGGCCTGGACCGGGTCGAAGCCTGGCCCGTCGTCGCTGACCGAGAACAGCAGGCCGCCGGACTCTTCCCAGACCCTGACTTCCACCCGGGCCTGCGCCGCGTGCTTGCCCGCGTTCTGCAGCGCTTCGAGGCAGCAGAAGTAGATCGCCGCCTCGATCTCCGCGGTGTACCGGCCGATCCCGTCGGTGACGACCGTGACCGCCAGCGGGCTGCGGTTCCCCGCCGCCCGCAGCGCCTCGCCAAGACCGCTGTCGGCCAGCAGCGGCGGGTAGATGCCGTGCGCCAGCTCGCGCAGTTCCTGGATCGTGGTCTTCACGTCGCCGGCGAGCTGGTCCATCATCTCGGCCGCGGCCTGCGGGTCCTCGGCCAGGATGTCCCGGGCCAGCCGCAGGCTCACCGCCATCGCCACCAGGTGCTGCTGGGCCCCGTCGTGCAGGTTGCGCTCGACCCGCCGCCGCTCCGCGTCGCCGCTGGCCACGACGCGCGCCCGGGACTGGCGCAGCTCGTCGGCCTGCTTGCGCAGCTCGTCCAGGGTGGTCTGCAGCGCCGTGTCCAGCCGGGCGTTGTGCACCGCCAGGCCGACCTGCCGGGCCAGTTCGGTGAGCACCCGGTCGTCCTCTTCGGAGAACGGGTCGTCGGAGGCCGGCCGCTCGGCCACGATGAGCCCGAGGAGTTCGCCGGCGTGGCTGGCCGGCGCGACCCGGATCTGGCTGCCAGCGCGCCCGTCCAGCAGGGCGGGCAGCCAGACCGAGGCCCAGGCGTTGCCGGATACGCCCGCCCGCGACACCACCGCGCGCTCCCGGGAGGTGACCATGACCGAGCGCGGCCCGGTGTCCGGCACGGCGGCGGCCCGCTCCAGCACGTCGCCCGCGCCCGTGTAGACCTCCGCGCTGGTCAGCGCCATGGTCTTGCGCAGCGACTCGGCAAGCTGCAGCAGCAGTTCGTCCATGGGGATGGCCCGGGTCAGCCTGCTGCCGAACGTGCGCAGGGTCTCGTCCGGCGCCTCCCTGGCCCCGTAGACGAAGCGCGTAGCCGAGGCCATCAGCCGGTCCCTGGCGGGCAGGTACCCGAGCGCGGCGACGGCCGCGGCCAGCATCGAGAGCCCGAGGATCTCGCGGTCGGCCGTGTCGGTCGGCCTGGTCCCGATGCCGAGCACGATCACCAGGTAGATGGCGGCCACCACAGTGCTGAAGCCCGCGAGCGACAGCACCTGGACCAGCGCCCGGCCGCCGTAGGGCCCCAGGCCGCGCAGTTCCCCGGCCATCATGCCGAGCGCCAGGAACACCGTGCCGCCGGCCGCGACCGCGGCGACCTGGGCGGGCCATCCGACGAGCACGTGCAGCACCGCGACCACCAGCGCCACGTCCGCGGCCACGATCACGCCCACGGCCATCCACTGCATCCGCTGCCGGTCGCGCCCGGACACGGCCAGGTAGCGCATGCGCACCGCCGGCAGCGCGCACGCCACGGCCACCGGCCATGCCACGGCCACGGCCCAGCCGGGGAACGGCCGCCCGGCGACCGCGAGCCCGAGGCCGGCTGCCGCGGCCGCGGCGTAGGCCAGCGCCGCACCCACCCGGCGCCCGTGGCCGGCGAGCCGGCCGTCGGGCAGGGCCAGCAGCATGTGCACGGAGATCGCGAGGACCGCGGCCACGGCGACCGTGGCCACGGCCCGCGCGACCTGCTGCCGGCCGCCCCCGGCCTCGTCCCCGAACCGGGCCGCGGACAGCGCGACCGACGCGGCCAGCGCCCCGCACGCGACCTGCCACAGCGCGACCGGCTGGGAGGCGCGGGCCAGGATGGCCCCGGACCCCGCGCCGACGCACACCAGGACGTCGGCCACCGCGAGCGGCGAGCCGAGGCCGCCCGGCGCCCGGGCGCGCAGCCCGATTACGACGATCGCGACCGTGGCCACGGGCACGACCAGGCCGGCCAGCTGCCGCCGGGCGGCGCTGCCGCCGGGCGGCGCCGTCGTGGACGCGGCGGCCTGGTCGAT
>DATAVV010000362.1:0-24488 GCA_036267555.1 Streptosporangiaceae bacterium
GGCGGGTGTTGGCGAGGCAGGCCCAGATGGCCAGGTCGAGGTCGAGTTTGTCGCCGAGCCCGGCCGGGATGATGGTGTCGGTGGTGATGTCGGCGTCGTGGCAGCGGGCCAGGTCGCCGTCGCTGCCGGGCAGCGCGGGACCGTTGGGCATGGGCTGGCCGCCGGGGCGGGTGAAGGCGAAGGTGGCGTCTTGGCCCGGGGTAGTCAGGTGGCCGGGGGCGTGGACGATGACGTGGCGGGCTTCGCAGAGGAGGATCAGGTCGCGCAGGCGGGTCTTGCCGCCCTTGGCCCAGGCGGCGATGTGGTGGATGTCGGTGCGCCGCGAGCGGCTCGAGCAGGGTGCCTCCGGGGGGCTCACCGGCCCGCGTTTCCGCGGAGACGCGGTGCTGCGCCGGGGAGCCGTCCGGGCCGTTCTCCGCGCGGACGCCGTGCCCGGCTGCTGGGCCGCCGGCCGCTGGGCCGCCAGCCGCTGGCCCGCTGGTCAGGGCTTCGGGGCCGACGTGCACGATCACCTGGCAGATGTCCGGTTGCCTGCCGCGGCGATCTTCTTGGACAGGTACGCCCCGGCCACCGCCACCAGCGCGTCGGCCAGGCTCGCCTGGCAGCTGCCGTCGCCTTGACCGGCCCGGGCGCCGCCGTCCGGGTTAGCCGCGGCGTCACCGGCAGGCACGGCGACACCGGCAGGCACGGCGACACCGGCAGGCACGGCGTCACCGGCACCAGCGGCGCATCGAGGTCCTGTGCCCCTGAGTCTGCCGGGCTGCCGTTCATCCGGTCACCTGTGCTGCTTAGCTCATCCGTGCTGCTCAGCTCCATCCGTGCTGTTTAGAACATATTATTTCTCTCATGTGTTTGATAGCAGCGGCCAGCTCCGACCTTCCCCGCTCCCCGCGCAAGGACATTCCCGGGGCAGTGCGGGCGGCTGAGGCCGTTTTGGGCTCGGCGGGGGCGGGCAAAGATCGCTTATGCCGACGGTCGGGTCTGCTCGCCGGGTGCTTGCCCTCAGGATGGGCCTCTTGACGATCTTCGACGTGACCGGCGCGGCGATGGTCAGGATCGTCCGCCCGAACCTGCCGGCGCCGCCGCCCCGGGGGTCGCGGCCCGATCCGCTGCGGGCCGCGATGGACACGATCATGGCCGCACACCGCGAGGTGGTCACGCACGCCCGCGACAGGAATCACGCCCACGATAAGAACGGCGTGGCCTTACCGGAGTGGCCGGCAACGACCGCACCTTCGAGACCGGACGGCCGTCCGAGCCGCCGACCACGCCGTTCCCGCACCCGCCGGGCGACACCGACGCGCTGTCGGTCGAACACGCGATCACCCTGCGTGATCAGGCGCCCGAACTCTACGACCTGTGGCTCAAGATCGCCCAGGAGAAGGCCGCCACCGCCAACTACGTCGACCGGGCCCCGTACGAGGTCCCGGAGCGGCTAGCCGCCAGCGGGCGGCCCCGGGCGCTGGGCGCGCTGATCGTGGTGCTCTCGTTCTGCGGCTATCTGGCCTGGCTGGGTGGCCCGGGCCCGTACATCGGCGGGGTGATCGCGATCATCGACCTGGCCGCGATGTTCGGCATCTTCTTCGGCCTGCGCCCGGACCGCCTGGACGAGCAGCGCCGCGGGCGCGAGTCCCGGCGCACCTGGTCCGGACCGTTACCAGGGCCGCGCGGCCCCGGCGCGAGCAGTAGAGGCTAGACCGACCATGATCTGGGTTCACGGAGTGCGCATATCGCGCGCGATCAGCCCAGATCATGAAAGCCAGCCCAGGACAGAGGGCCACCGCATGGATCCGGCGCGAGCAGCGCCCCCCTCGCCGGACCGGCCTGGACGATCGCCACGCGAATGTGACTTAGCGTTGAATTTGTTGGCTTTTTACTCGTGGGTAGCAAGCATGAGGCATCATTACCGGCGAGTACCAACCGCGCCGCGTCGCGCGGCCTGACAACTACGTACCCGTTATCTACCTGTTTCGCCCGACCCCCGCTCCGAACGAAACAAGTGGACATGCCGCATACCGCGCTCGACACTGCACTCGCTCGCGACCTTGTCGTGGGCATTACGCCGTTCCGCGAACCCAACGCCGATCTCGTCGTGGCCATCGAGAGAGCCGGCGGACTCGGCGTCCTCGATCTCGGGCCCGATGGCAGCGCCGCACGCGCCGCGCTGAACCGGGTGCTGCGCCGCTGGGGCCGACCCTTCGGGGTGCGACTCGCCCCGGATGCCCCGCTGCCCGCCGCCGACCTGCCCGACGAGGTCGACACCGTCGTCGTGGACCCCGCCGTCCCCGCCTCGGCCTGGCCGCCAGGCCGCCGGGTCCTGGCCGAGGTGACGTCCGTGCCCGAGGCCCGCGAGGCCCTGGGCCGCGGCGCTCACGGCCTGGTGGCCCGCGGATCCGAGGCCGGCGGCCGGATCGGTGACCTGAGCACGTTCGTGCTGCTGCAGCACCTGCTGGCCGAGTTTGACGCCCCGGTGTGGGCCATGGGCGGCATCGGGCCGCACACCGCAGCGGCCGCGGTGGCCGGCGGCGCGCGGGGCGTCGTGATCGACGCGCAACTGGCGCTGGTCGCGGAGGCCGGGCTGCCAGCACCGGTCGCGGCCGCGATCTCGGCGATGGACGGCAGCGAGACCACCGTCGTCGACGGCTATCGCGTGTACACGCGCCCCGACCTGCCCGTGATCGAGCCAGCCGAGGGCCGGTTCGGCGCGCGTGACCTTCGGGAACAGCTCCTGCCGGTGGGCCAGGACGGCGCGTTCGCGGCGCCGCTGGCCGCCCGGCTGCGCACCGCGGGCGGGGTCGTACAGGCCATCGGCGCGGCGATCACCAGCCAGATCGAGCGGGCCGCCCGGCTCGGCCTCCCGGCGGACACGGTCCCGGTGCAGGGGCCGATGACGCGGGTGAGCGACCAGCCGCCGTTCGCCGCGGCGGTCGCGGAGGCGGGCGGGCTCCCGTTCCTGGCGCTGGCGCTGATGCCCGGCGACGAGACCCGCCTGCTTCTCGCGCAGACCGCGAGCCTGCTCGGTGACCGGCCGTGGGGCGTGGGGATCCTGGGCTTCGCCCCGGCGCAGGTGCGCGAGGCGCAACTGGCCGCGATCGTCGCGGCGCGGCCGCCCTACGTCCTGATCGCGGGGGGCCGGCCGGCCCAGGCCGCGGCGCTGGAGGAGGCGGGGATCGAGACCTTCCTGCACGTGCCCTCGCCGGGCCTGCTGGAGCGGTTCCTCACCGACGGTGCCCGCCGGTTCGTGTTCGAAGGGGCCGAGTGCGGCGGTCACATCGGGCCCCGGGGCAGCTTCTCGCTGTGGGAGGCGCAGGTCTCGCGGCTGCTCGAATGGCCCGACCTGACCGGGGTCCGGGCCTGGTTCGCGGGCGGGATACACGACGAGCGGTCCGCCGCCATGGTGGCGGCGATGGCGGCGCCGTTAGCCGACCGCGGCGCCGAGGTCGGCGTGCTGATGGGCAGCGCCTACCTGTTTACCCGCGAGATCGTGAGCCGCGGGGCGATCCTGAGCGGATACCAGCAGGCCGCGCGGGACTGCGCGGCCACGGCCCTGCTGGAGACCTCCCCCGGCCACGTGGTGCGGTGCGCCGACACCCCCTACGTGGCCGCGTTCGAACAGGCCCGGCAGCGGCTCGCCGCCGACGGGGCCTCCCCGCAGGAGGCCTGGGCCCACCTCGAGCAGCTCAACCTCGGCCGGCTGCGGGTGGCCGCCAAGGGGCTGCGCCGGGACGGGGAGACGCTGAGCGCCGTCGACGAGGCGGTGCAGCACAGCGACGGCATGTTCATGCTCGGCCAGGTGGCCACGCTGCGGTCGGAGCCGACCACCGTGGCCGACCTGCACGGGCAGGTCACCTCGGGTGCCAGCGCCTTCCTGATGCAGCGTTTGGAACGCCTGCGCGCGGCCGGCCTGGGCGGCCCCGAGGCCAGCGTGGCACCCGCGCGCCCGCTGGACGTGGCCATCATCGGGATGGCCTGCATCTTCCCGGGCGCGGACGGTCTGGGTGCGTACTGGGCCAACGTCCTGGCCGGCACCGATGCCGTGCGCGACGTGCCCGCGGACCGCTGGCGGCCGGAGTCGTTCCCCGGCGTCCCTTCGGCGCGGGGCGGGTTCCTGCCGCCGGTGCCCTTCGACGCCCTGGGCTACGGCATCCCGCCCGCCTCGCTCGCGAGCATCGAGCCGGTGCAACTGCTCGCGCTGGAGGTCGCCGCGCGCGCGGTCGCCGACGCCGGGTACGCGCGGCGGCCGTTCGACAACGGGCGCACCTCGGTGATCTTCGGCGCGGAGGCGGGCAGCGATCTTTCGGCGGCCTACGCGCTGCGCTGCACGCTCCCGTCCCAGGGCGGGCAGCTCACCGGGCCCCTCGACGAGCGCCTCCCCCGGCTGACCGAGGACTCCTTTCCCGGGGTGCTGAGCAACGTGATCGCGGGCCGGATCGCCAACCGGCTGGACCTCGGCGGCGTGAACTACACCGTCGACGCCGCCTGCGCCTCCAGCCTGGCCGCGCTCGACCTGGCCTGTAAGGAACTGGCCGCCGGCACCAGCGACATGGTGCTGTGCGGCGGCGCGGACACCCACAACAGCATCCATGACTACCAGATGTTCGCCTCCGTCCACGCCCTGTCGCCGACTGGGCGGTGCGCGCCGTTCGACGCTGGCGCCGACGGGATCGCGCTCGGCGAGGGAGCGGCCTGCCTGGTGCTCAAGCGCCTGGCCGACGCCGAGCGCGACGGCGACCGCGTCTACGCCGTGATCAAGGCCGTGGCCGGGTCCAGCGACGGCCGCTCCCTGGGGCTGACCGCGCCGCGCCCGGAAGGACAGCGGCGGGCTCTCGACCGCGCCTACGCGATGGCGGGCGTCTCCCCGGCCGCCGTCGGCCTGATCGAGGCGCACGGCACCGGCACGGTGGTCGGCGACCGGGCCGAACTGGCCACGCTCACCACCGTGTTCACCGAGGCGGGCGCCGAGCCCGCGAGCTGCTCGGTCGGCTCGGTGAAGTCACAGATCGGGCACACCAAGTGCGCCGCCGGGCTGGCCGGCCTGGTCAAGGCGGCGTGCGCCCTGCACACCGGCGTCCGCCCGGGCACCGTGCACCTGCGCGACCCCAACCCCTACTGGGAACCCGGGCCCAGCCCGTTCAGTTTCACCGCGGGCGGGGAGCCGCGGCCGTGGCTGGCCGGCCCGCCCGCAAGGTACGCGGGCGTCAGCGCGTTCGGGTTCGGCGGCACGAACTTCCACGCCGTCCTGGCCGGCTACGACGGTGCCGACGAGCCCGCGCACGGCCTGCTCGAATGGCCCGCCGAGCTGATCGTGCTGCGGGGTGACGCGGCGGCCGCGGCCGGGCGGCTGAAGCGGCTGAGCGACGCGAACGACGCCGCGGGCCGCCCCTGGCGGCTGGCCGACCTCGCCGCCACGGCGGCGGCCGGGACCGGGCCGGTCCGGTCCGCACTGGTCGCGACCAGCCTGGACGACCTGGCGGCCAGGCTGCGTGACCCGCTGCCTGAAGCGCTGCCGGAACCGGCGGCGGGGGGCCGGGTCGCCTTCCTGTTCCCCGGGCAGGGCAGTCAGCGGCCCGGCATGCTCCGCGACCTGTTCACCGCGTTCCCGAGGCTGCAGCGGCTGCTCCGGATGGCCGACCGGCGGTACGCCGACGCGATGTTCCCGCCCGCCGCCTTCACCCCGGCCGACCGCGAGCGCCGGCTGGCCGCGATCACCGACACCCGCGTGGCCCAGCCCGCGCTCGGCCTCGCGGACCTGGCCATGCACGCGCTGCTCGGCGCGCTCGGCGTGCACCCCGACCTGGCCGGCGGGCACAGCTACGGCGAACTGGTCGCGCTGTGCGTGGCCGGCGCCTACGCCGAGACCGACCTGATCGAGCTCAGCGAGATCCGCGCCCGGGCCATCCTCGAGGCCGCCGGCGACGACCCCGGCGCGATGGCGGCGGTGAGCGCGCCCGCGGCCGAGGTCGCCGCCGCGCTGGACAACGCCGCGCTGGACAACGCCGATTTGCCACCCGCCCTCCGCTCCCCCGGCGCGGGCGTGGTGCTGGCCAACCTCAATGCCCACGATCAGGTGGTGATCTCCGGGCCCACGCCCGCGGTCGAGGCCGCGATCGCCGCGCTGACCGAGCGCGGCCTCACGGCCAGGCGCCTCCCGGTGGCGTGCGCCTTCCACAGCCCCCTGGTCGCCCCGGCCGCCGGCAAGCTCGCCGCCGGGCTGTCCGGGCGGGCTGTCCGACCGCCCCGGTTCCCGGTCTTCGCGAACGCCACCGCCGCTCCCTATCCCGCCGCACCCGAAGCGGTGCGGGAGACCCTGGCCGGCCAGGTCGCCGCGCCGGTCCGGTTCGCCGACCAGGTCGAGGCCATGTACGAGGCCGGGGCGCGCACGTTCGTCGAGGCCGGGCCGGGGCGGGTCCTGACCGGCCTGGTCGGCCGGATCCTGGGCGACCGGCCGCACGCCGCCGTGGCCTGTGACGTCCCCGGCGAGAACGGCCTGCACCGGCTGCTGACCGCGCTGGCCGAACTGATCCGCGCCGGGGTGCCGGTCGATCCCGCGATGCTGTTCGCCGGGCGCGCCGAGCCCGTCGCCGGGACGCCCCGCCCGGTTCAGTGGACCGTGGACGGGCACCTGGTGCGCACGGCCGACGGCCAGCCGCTGCCCGCCGGGGTCCAGCCCGCCCTCGCCGCTGCGGCGCTGCCCGCCGGCCAGGGCGCCTCGCCGGCCGGTGACCGGGATCAGGTCGTCACCGAGTTCCTGCGGTCCAGCCGTGAGCTGGTGGCGGCCCAGCGGGACGTGGTCCTCGGGTATCTGGGCGCGACGCCGCCGCCGCAGGCCGGACCCGTTCCCGCCGCGCCTCGGGGACCGGCCCCGGCGGAGGTCGCGGCGGAGGTCTCGGCGGAGGTCTCGGCAGAGGTCGCGGCAGCGGTCGCGGCAGCGGCGCCCGCCGGAGCGGGGCCACAGGACGAGCCGGTGCCCAGCGACCGGGCCGGGATCGGCGAGGCGGTCGTGGACATCGTGAGCGCCCGCACCGGCTACCCCCGCGACATGCTCGGCGCTGACCTCGACCTGGAAGCGGACCTGTCGATCGACTCGATCAAGCGGACGGAGATCATCGGGGCGCTGGCCGACCGGCTCCGCCTCCCGGTCACCGGCGCGGGCATCGACGAGTCGGTCGTGAGCGAACTGGCCCAGATCAAGACCATCGACGGGATCGCCGACTGGCTGGCCGGCCACGTCGACGCCCCAGCCAGTCCGGCCGCCTCCGCCAGCACGTCCGGTACGGTCGCCCCGGCCGAGGCCAGCCCCGCCGGGCCCGTCACCACCGAGCACGACGCCACCGAGCACGACGGCACCGAGCACGACGCGCGAGCCGAGCCGGCGCAGGGCCTCCCCCGCGTCGGCGCGCCCCGCCGCTACCTGGTGGACGCCGTCGAGATCGGCGCGGTGACCGGCGGGCCCGCGCCGCGGGGCCCGGTGCTGATCGTCGACGACGGCCTCGGCATCGCGCTGGAACTGGCCGACCTGCTGCAGCAGGCCGGCGCCGAGGCCGTCACCGTGACCACGCCAAGCCCGGCCCAGCTCGCGGGCGCCCGTGCGCTCGTGCACCTCGGCGCGCTGCGGTCCGGCGTCCCGGCGGTGCTGCCCGAAGGGTTCGCCCTGGTCCGGGACGCCCTGACCGGCTCGGTCGAGACACTTGTGGTCGCCACCGCGGGCGGCGGGACATTCGGCCACGAGCGCCTCGACGTTCCCGGCGACGGCAGCGACGTGGGGCTGCGCGGCATGATCCGGACGATCGCCGCCGAGTACCCGCGGGCGCTGATCCGCGCGGTCGACGTCGACCCTAAGGAAAGCCCGCGTGCCACCGCCGGGCAACTGCTGGCCGAGCTGGCCAGCCGCGCCGGGCCCGCTGTGGTCGGCTACCGGGCCGGGCGGCGCATGGGCCTGCGGGTACGCCGCACCGACCGCCCGGCCGGCGACAGGGCCGACGACAGGGCCGGCGAGGAGGCCGGGCCCGGACTGGACCACGACAGCGTCGTGCTGCTCACCGGCGGCGCGCGCGGGATCACCGCGACCGTCGCCCTGGCGCTGGCCCGCGCCACCGGCTGCCACGTCGAGCTGATCGGGCGCACGGCGCCGGGCCGCCAGGACCCGGAGATCGCCGGGGCGGACCCGGCGGCGCTGCGGCGGCTGCTGATCGAGCGCGGCATGGACAGCCCGAGGGAGATCGAGGCGGAGGCCGGCCGGCTGCGGCGCGGCAGCGAGGTCCGGGCCACGCTCGACGAATTGCGGGCCGTCGCGGCCTCGGTGCGCTATCACGCCGCGGACGTGCGCGACGCGGACGCCGTCGGGGCCGTGCTCGACGACGTCTACGCCCGGCACGGCCGGCTCGACGGCGTCATCCACGGCGCCGGCCTGGCCGAGGACCGGCTCGTGCCGGACAAGACCCCGGAGTCGTTCGCCCGCGTCTTCGCCACGAAGGTCGACGGGGCTCGCGCGCTGCGGGCCGGGCTGCGGCCCGGTTTGGCGTTTCTGGCCCTGTTCGGCAGCGTGTCCGGGGTGTTCGGGAACCGGGGCCAGGTCGACTACGCCGCGGCCAACGACGCGCTGGACACGCTGGCGCACCAGTGGGCGGGCCGACTGCCCGGCCGCGTGGTCAGCGTCGACTGGGGTCCGTGGGCGGGCAGCGGCTCAGGGACGGGCGGAGGGATGATCTCACCCGAGCTGGCGCGCGAGTACGCGCGCCGCGGTGTCTCGCTGATCGACCCGGACGCGGGCGTCGCCTGCCTGCTCGCGGAGCTGGCCGCGGGATCGGGCCCGGCTCAGGTCGTCTACTCCGGCGACGGGCTCGCCGGTGAGTGAGGTCGCGATCGTCGGCATGGGGGCGGTGTTCCCCGGCGCCCGCGACGCCGCCGCGTTCTGGCACAACATCCGGTCCGGGGTCGATGCGATCACCGAGGTCCCGCCGGATCGCTGGGACCCGGAGGTCTACTACCGCCCGGGCGAGAGCGGGGAGGACCGGTTCTACTGCCGCCGCGGCGGCTTCATCGACGACCTCGCGGACTTCGACCCGGCCCCGTTCGGCATCATGCCCGCGGCCGTGCCCGGGATCGAGCCCGACCAGTTGCTGATGCTGCGGGCCGCCGCCGAAGCGATCGCCGACAGCCGGCCGCTCGGCGACACCCGGCGGGTCGGCGTGATCGTCGGGCGCGGCGGCTACCTGACGCCCGGGGTGGCGCGCCTGGACCAGCGGGTGCGCACCGCCCACCAGCTCACCGCCGTGCTGGCCGACCTCGTGCCCGGCCTGGGCGCGGAGCGACTCGATGCGGTTCGCGCCGCGTTCCAGGAAAAGCTTGGCCCGGACCGGGCCGAGTTCTCGATCGGGCTGGTGCCGAACTTCGCCGCCTCTCGCCTCGCGAACCGCTTCGACCTGCGCGGGCCCGCGTACACGGTGGATGCCGCCTGCGCGTCGTCGCTGGTGGCGGTGGACCACGCGGTCAGGGAGCTGGCGTCGGGACGCTGCGACGCGGTGCTCGCGGGCGGCGTGCACACCTGCCACCACCCGACGCTGTGGAGCGTGTTCACCCAGCTCAAGGCGCTCAGCACCGGCGAGCGGATCAGGCCTTTCGACCGCGGTGCCGACGGCACGCTGCTGTCCGAGGGCGCCGGCGCGGTGCTGCTCAAGCGGCTGGCCGACGCCGTCGCCGCGGGTGACCGGGTCTACGCGGTGATCCGCGGGGTCGGGGTGGCCAGCGACGGCCGCGCCACCAGCATGATGAACCCGCTCGCCGAAGGCCAGGAGCTGGCGATGCGGCGGGCCTGGTCCGCGGCGGGCCTGGACCCGGCCGCGCCGGACGCACTGGGGCTGCTCGAGGCGCACGGCACGGCCACACCCGTGGGCGACCGGGTGGAGCTGGAGACCCTGGCCCGGGTGTTCGGGCCGTCACGCGGCGCCCCGGCCGGTCTCGGCACCGTGAAGTCGATGATCGGGCACGCGATGCCGGCGGCGGGCGTCGCCGGCCTGATCAAGGCCGCGCTGGCGGTGCACCACGGGGTGCTGCCGCCCACGCTGAACATCACCGAGCCGCACCCGGCGCTGGACGACAGCCGGTTCGAGCCGGTCGCCCGGGCCCAGCCCTGGGCCGATGACCTGCCCCGGCGCGCCGCGGTGAGCGCGTTCGGCTTCGGCGGCATCAACGCGCACGTGGTCCTGGAGGCCCCGGCGGCCGGATCGCCGGCGCGGTCCCGGCGGACCGCGGGCGCGGGAACGCCGACCGCGAGGCCGGCAGTATCGGCGGCGGGAGCGGGAGCATCGGCGGCGGGCGCCGCGGGCGAGCCGGTCCTGCGTCTGGCGGCCGGCTCACCCCGCGAGCTAGCGGAGCAACTGGGCGCCCCCGACGCCGAGTTGCGCGAGCGGGCGGGGCGGCCGCCGGGACCTGGCCCGTGCCGGCTGGCCATCGTCGGCCCGGACGCGCGCCGGCTCGCCCTGGCCCGCAAGATCGCCGCCCGGGGCACGCCGTGGCGCGGGCGCAGCGACATCTGGTTCACGCCGCGACCGCTGCTGACCGGCCCCGCGCAGGTCGCGCTCCTGTTCCCCGGCCTCGAGCCCGAGTTCACCCCGCGCACCGCGGGCGTCGCGGAGCACTTCGGCCTGCCCGCGCCCCGGCTGCGCGGCGGGGACGCCGGCGCCCGCCCGGACGGCGAGGTGTTCGAGTACGCCCTGGACGTGATCGCGGTGGGACGCCTGTTCGCCGCGGCGCTGGGCGAGCTCGGCGTCGCGCCCGGCGCGCTGACCGGGCACAGCCTCGGCGAGTGGACGGCCATGATCGTGGCCGGGATCTACCCGGAGATCGACGCGTTCATCGCGTCGGTGCGGCCAGGCATGGCCGAGCTACCCGATCTCGTCTACGCCGCCCTCGGCGCGTCCGCCGACCGGGCCCGCGAGCTCATCGGCGGGCGCGGCGACATGTTCGTCACCCACGACAACTGCCCGCGCCAGTCGGTGGTGTGCGGGCCGGCCGCCCCGGTCGACGACCTGGTGGGCCGGGCCCGCGCGGCCGGGATCCTGGCCCAGACGCTGCCGTTCCGCACCGGCTTCCACTCCCCCATGTACGCGCCGTACGTGGCGGCGGCGCGGGAGACAGTGCAGCGGCTGGAAGTGCGCCCGCCGCGGGTGCCGGTCTGGTCCGCGACGTCGGTAGCGCCGTACCCGGCCGACCCGGACGAAGTGCGTGACCTGGTGCTGCGGCACCTGGTGGAGCCGGTGCGGTTCCGGGAGCTCACCCGGCGGCTGCACGAGACCGGGGTGCGGGCGTTCGTGCAGGCCGGACCGGGCAGCCTGACCGGCTTCACCGAGGACACGCTGCGCGACCTCGACTTCCTGACCGTGGCCGCGACCGTCCCGCAGCGCGACGGGCTCGCTCAGCTCCGCCGGGTCGCGGCGGCCCTGTGGGCGCACGGCCTGCCGGTGCGCATCGACCGGCTGGGAACGGCCGTCGCGGGCACAGTCGTCACGGGTACGGGCGTAACGGGCACGGGCGTCACGGGCACCGCTGTCACGAGCGCCTCCCCGACGGGCCTGCGGCTGCGGCTGGGTTTCTCGCCGGTCCGGCTCCCGGACAGCGTGCTCGCCAACACCGCGCTAGCCAACACCGCGCTAGCCAGCCCGGCGCTGGCGGTCGGCACGCCCCCGGCCACACTGCCGGGCTCGGCCGACGCGGCCGTGCTGGCCGAGTTCAGCGCGCTGATGGCCGACACCGCGGCCGTGGCCGGGGCCGTGGCCGAGGCCCTGAGCCGGCCGCCGCAAGCACCAGCACCGGGTGCCGCGGCGAGACCGGGCCCGCCGGGCGAGGCGCTCACCACCCGCGAGTTCTCCTTGCTGACCATGCCGGACCTGGCCGACCACAGCATCATCCCCCAGCCCGCGGAATGGCCGGACGACTCCGACCGGTTCCCGGTCGTGCCAATGACCGCACTGCTCGAGGTGATGGCCGAGGCCGCGCTGGGGCTGGTTCCGGGACGGGTTGTGACCGGTTTCGAGAAGGTCAGGGCCATGCGCTGGCTGACACTCGCGCCCGCCACAACAGCCCGGGTCCGCGCGGTCGCCGACGGCCCGGGCCGGGTGAAGGTCAGGATCGAGGGCTACGCGGACGGCGACGTGCTCGTGGCCGACACTTACCCGGTGCCGCCACCTCCAGCGGCGGCGCCGCTGCGCGACGAGCGTCCCGTCCCGGTCACCGCGCGCGAACTGTACAGCGACGGCTGGATGTTCCACGGCCCTCGTTTCGCCGGGGTGGAGCAGATCACGTCGATGGCCGCCGACGGCCTCAGCGGCACGCTGGTGAGCCTGCCCGCGCTGGGTGCGCTGCTGGACAGCGCCGGCCAGCTCATCGGTCATTGGATCCAGGTCAGCCACACCGCGGATCAGAACGTCCTGCCGACGGGCATCGGCGCGGTCCGCCGGTACGGCCCGCAGCCGCCGGCCGGAAGTCGCCTCGGCTGCGAGGTCCGGATCCGAGAGGTGACCGCGACGCAGATGCGGGGCGACGCGGAGTTGCAGACCGGGGACGGGGCGGTGTGGTGCCGCATCGAGGACTGGACGACTCGCCGCTTCGCCACCGACGAGGCCAGCTGGCGGCTGAAGCTCCGTCCCGGGCACGAGGTCCTGTCGCGGCGGACCGCGGAGGGCTGGCATGTGCTGCGGGAAGCGTGGCCGGACGCCGCCTCGCGGGATCTGCTGATGCGTCATTACCTCAATGCCGCCGAGCGCGCGCGGTACGAGCGGTTCTACCCCCTGCAGCAGCGGCGCTGGCTGCTGGCGTGCATGGCGGTCAAGGACGCCGTGCGGCAGTGGCTGTGGGACCGGGGCGCTGGTCCGGTCTTTCCCGTGGAGGTCGCCGTGGACGGACTGCCCGGCGAGGCCGACGGGGCCAGCCGCGAGCCGCTGGTCCGCGGCCCGTTCCGTGCGCCCCGCGTTTCGGTCGCGCTGTGCCCGGCCGGCCCGGTGCCGACCGCCCCGGGCTGCGCGGTGGCCATCGCCGGTGCCGGGCCGACCGCGTTCACGGTGGCCACGGCCGACGACGGCACGCTGCTCGTCACGCGCCCCGGCGGGGCCTCGCAGCCCGTCGGCACCGTGCTCCCAACATCCGCGGCCCAGACAGCGAAAGGACAGCGATGAGCGAGGTTATCGACGAGATCGTGCGCATGCTCACCGAGGTGGTCGGCGAGGATTTCCTGCTGGACACCGAGATCACATCGGACACGACGTTCAGCGACGACCTCGCCCTGGAAAGCATCGAGTTCGTGGCTCTGGCCGAGAAGCTGCAGCAGCGTTACGGCGAGCGGGTGAACCTCGTCTCGTTCATCGGCGAGATGGACATCAACGACATCATGAGCATGACCGTCGGGACGCTAGCCGGCTACGTCGAAGCCGCGGAACTGGCCGGGGTCCCGGCCGACCCAGGCTGACCGCTGTGGCAGAGATCACCGCGGGCGGCATCCGCTTCCACGTCCAGCGCCTCGACCCGTCCGCGCCGACGGTCAGCGCCCCGACGGTGGTGTTCGTGCACGGGCTGGTCGTGGACAACCTGTCCAGCTTCTACTACACGCTGGCCGGGCCGGTCGTGGCGGCCGGCGCCCGCGCGATCCTGTACGACCTGCGCGGCCACGGGCGCTCCGAGCGCTCGCCCGGCCGGTACTCGACCCACGACGGCGCGGCGGACTTGTGTGCCCTGCTTGACGCGCTCGGCGTGACCGAACCCGTGTACCTGGTCGGGAACAGCTACGGCGGCCTGATCGCCGCGCGGACGGCGGTCGCCGCGCCGGAGCGGGTGGGCGGGCTGGGCCTGATCGAGGCGCACTGCACCGGGCCCGGGGCCGCGCGCTGGATCGAGGACATGGCCAACACGCTCACCGTCGCCGCCCTCGGCCTCGAGTACGACCGGGTACCGGACCGGCTGAGGGCCGCGGGCCAGCGCAAGGTCGCCCGGCTCGCCACGCACGCGGACGCGCTGCTGAACAGCACCAGCCTGATCGACGACCTGGCGTCCGAGCGGCCGCTGGACGCGGCGGAACTGGCCGCGATCGCCTGCCCGGTGCTCGGGGTGTACGGGGAATGCTCCGAGCTTGTCGGCGCCGCCGACGACCTGCGCCACGTGCCCGACGGCCGGATCGAGATCCTTCCCGGCGTCGCCCACACCGTGCTGCGGGAGGCGACCGGGACGCTGCGGGACATCCTGACGGGCTGGCTGCCCCTGCGGGAGCCCGTGCGATGAGCCGGTTCCTGTTCGTCGTCCCCCCGCTGACCGGGCACGTCAACCCGACGGTCGCGGTGGCGGGCGAACTCGCGGCGCGCGGTCACGCCGTCGCCTGGGCCGGGCACCCGGCCACGCTGGAGCCACTGCTGCCGGACGGGGCCGAGGTCTTCGCGGTCCTCGACGACGCCTTCGAGGCGCGGCTGCGCGGCGAACGGGAACGCTGGCTGGCGCTGCGCGGCGCCGCCGCGCTGAAGTTCTTCTGGGAAGAGTTCGTGATCCCGCTCGGTCACGCGATGCTGCCCGGCGTGGCCGCGGCGGTCGCGCGGTTCGCCCCGGACGTGGTGGTGGCGGACCAGCAGGCGCTCGCCGGCGCCCTGGCCGCGCGACAGGCGGGTGTTGACTGGGCGACCTCGGCGACCACGCCCGCGGAACTGCTGCGCCCGCTCGCGGCCATGCCCAAGGTCGAACAGTGGGTCGACGAGCAGATCGCCGGCTTTCAGCGGGCCCACGGCGTCACGGACCCGGCCGACCTGCGCTTCTCCGACCAGCTTGTGCTGGTCTTCACGACGTCGGCCCTGCTCGGCGACGTGAGCGGGTTTCCCGGCCACTACGCGTTCACCGGCCCGGCGCTCACCGCGCGACCCGACCGCGGGTCGTTCCCGTGGGACTGGCTCGACCCCGGCCGGCGCCGCGTGCTGGTCTCCCTCGGCACCCTGAACGGCCCCGCCGGGCAGCGGTTCTTCGACACGGCGCTGGACGCCGTGGCCGGCCTGGGCGGGGAGCTTCAGGTGATCATCGTCGCCCCGGGCCGGGCGCAGGCCGGGCGCCGCGTCCTGGTGGCCGGTCACGTCCCGCAGCTTGCCCTGCTCCCCTACCTGTCCGCCGTGGTCTCGCACGGCGGGCACAACACCGTGTGCGAGACGCTGGCGTACGGCCTGCCGCTGGTGGTCGCGCCGATCCGGGACGACCAGCCGCTCATCGCCCAGCAGGTCGCCGACGCCGGGGCCGGAGTGCGGGTCCGGTTCGGGCGGATCGCCGCTGCCGAGTTCGGCGACGCGCTGCGCGCCGTGCTCGACGACCCCGGCTACGCGGCCGCGGCCCGGCGGATCGCCCGCTCTTTCGCCGCGGCCGGAGGCGCCGTGACCGCCGCTGACCGGCTGGAGAAACTGGCATGATCGACGTCATCCTGGTCCCGCTGCTCGTCCTGGGCCTCGCCGTCAACGGGCTGCGGCTGCGCGCCCGGGTGCCGTCGGCGCTGCCCGCCCCGGCCACGACGCCCCCGGCCGGCGCCAACGCGGCCTGGATCGTCTCGGCCGGCGCTGTGCCGCAAAACCCGGTGCTGGACGAGGGAATCGCGAGAGAGGCCGAGGCGTACGCGCGGGCCGAGGGACTCGACGTGGTGGACCTGGTGCCCGCCGACCTGCCCGTCACCGCCGCCCGTGACCTGGCCCGCGAGGTCGACCCGCGCGCGTACCGGGAACACCGGCTCGCCGTCGGCCACAGCGCGGGTGCCGCGCTGCTCGTGGCGCCCGCGCTGCTCGAGCGCTCCGGGGCTGGCGTGCCCGGCAACCCCGGCGGCGCGCAGCCCGCCGACGTGATCGGGCTGGCCCGGCGGATCAGGCCCTACGCCGACCGCGGCGCGGCGATCGTGGTCGCGCCGCGGCTCCGCGCGGGCGCCGATGACCTGCGGCGGCGGGCGGCCCGGCTGCGGGCGAGCGGCGTGATCGTGCCGCTGCACCTGGCGCTCGACGTCGTCCCGTTCGCGCTGACGGTCGTCGCGCTGGTCGGCGACTGGGAGTGGGGCCTCGCCGCCGCGCTCGGGTACTGCCTGCAGCCGTACCTGATCTTCGCCGGCACCGCCCTGCGGCCGCGCGGCCTGCACGCCGCCGCCCTGCTGCGACTCGGTTACGACCCCTACGTCCTGGTGCGGACCGCGGCCGGCCGGTGGCGGTCGGCCGCCGACGAGCAGCGCGACGCCGAGAAGGCCGAGGCCGCCGCCTACTACCGGGCTGCCCTGGCCGACGGGACCACGCGGTTTTTCGAACCGCGCCGCGGCGACTGCCCCTGGTGCCGCTCGGACCGGCTCGCGGTGCTGTTGCGCGTCCCCGACCTGGTCATGCGCAAGCCGGGGACGTTCACCCTGGAACGGTGCGGCGGCTGCGGCCACACGTTCCAGAACCCGCGGCTGACGCCGGAGGGGCTCGGTTTCTACTACCGGGACGCCTACGACGGGCTCGGCGCGGACAGCGCCGAGGCGATCTTCCTGACCGCGGAGGATTCCTACCGGGCACGGGCCAGGATGCCCGAGCCGTTCACCTCGCCCAAGGCATGGCTCGACGTCGGCACCGGGCACGCCCATTTCTGCCTCACGGCCCGCGAGGTCTGGCCCGACACCGTCTTCGACGGCCTGGACCAGGGCGCCGAGATCGAGGAGGCCGAACGCCGCGGCTGGATCGCCACCGGGCACCGGGGCATGTTCCCCGAGCTAGCCCCCGAACTCGCGGGCCGCTACGACGTGATCAGCATGCATCACTACCTGGAGCACACCCGCGAGCCGCTCGCCGAACTGGACGCCGCCGCCGGGGCCCTGCCGGCCGGCGGTCATCTGCTCATCGAACTGCCCGATCCGCAGTGGCGGCTCGCCCCGGTCTTCGGCCGGTACTGGATGCCGTGGTTCCAGCCCCAGCACCAGCACATGATGCCGATCGGGAACCTGCTCGCCGCCCTGGAGGAACGCGGCCTGCGGCCGGTGGCCGTCGAGCGCGGGCCGGCTCATCAGGCCAACGACGCGGTCGCGGCCGCATACCTGTTCTTCGCCGGCCTCGCGCCCGACCGCGCCAAGCCGTGGTCGCCCCGGCCGCCGACCGCGGCGTCCCGGGCCTGGCTGGGCCTGGTCTGGGTGGCCGGGGTGCCGGTGATCGTCGCCGGGCTGCTGCTCGACCGCACGTTCGGGCGGGCCCTGGCCCGGCACTGGGACCGCGGCAACGCCTACCGGGTGCTGGCCCGCAAGGAGGATGCCGGGGATGGAAACTGACCTCGCCGACCACCCCGGCGCGGCACCCGAGCTGCGGCTGGTGGCCTACACCTACCGTGAGCTGTTCGGGTATGCGCCCCATGGCGTCTGGCACGCCCCGGGAACCGTCACGCTGCTGGCCGACGGGCCGCTGCGGCTGACGGTCGCGGCCCGGTGGGGGGCGGCCGTCGCCGCTGGGCCCCGCGGCGACAGCCTGATCGAGGCGATCCGGATGAGCCGCCCGGACGAGCGGGTGACGCTGACCCTGGCCGAGGCGGCGGCCGGCGCGGGGCCGTCCTGGGCCGGGACCGCGCTGCGCGGGGCCCGGGCCGGCGCGACGCTGCTCGTCAACACCGACCTGCCGGACGGCTCGGGCCTCGGCGCCGCCGCGGCCACCCAGACCGCGATCGGCCTGGCCCTCGAGGGCCTTGTTCTCGAAGACCTTGTTCTCGAAGACCTTGTTCTCGAAGACACGGCCGCAGCCGGGGACCGCGAGGGCGCCGCGGGGCCCGTTCGCCATCGGCCGGGCCGCGCGCTGCTCGGCGACCGCGGGCTGCCGTTCGACCTGTCCGCGGCCGGCCTGCGGCTCATGGTCATCGACACCCGCGTCCGGGACCTTCCGCAGCCTCCGATCGCGGAGCACGCGCCGGCCCGGGAGGCCGCGGCGGCCCTGGAGGCGGGCGCGTTCGAGGCGCTGGGCCCGATGCTGACCGCGGCGCACGCCGCGCTGGCCGCCGACGAGGTACAGCAGATCGCGGTGTCGGCCGCGCTCGACGCGGGCGCCCTCGGGGCGCGCATGCTGGTCGACGGACCGGGCCGCCCGGCATGCGCCCTGCTGCGCGCGCCGCTGCTGACCGACGTGCGCCGCGCGATCGTCGCCGCGTTCTCCGCCCGCCGCCTGCGCATCCCCCGCCTGCTCACGGTCGAACCCGCCGCCGGTCCCCGCCGCGCTGGCTGAGCCCGCGTCAGCCGAGCCGACGCCGACAGAGCCGACCGCAGCCTACGATGGTCAGCAGGCGCGGTGTTTGCGCGTTCGCTGGCGTCGTGCGCGCCGACCGCCGCAAGTCGTTCGTCGTGATCGCGGGAGGCAGCTTCGATGAGCGGGCCAGAGCACGAGATGGCAGCGGGCGATGGCCGTGGCCGCCTGCGGGCTTCCCACGCCGACCGCGAGCGCGTGATCGGCACGCTCAAGGCCGCCTACGTCTACGGCCTGGTGACCAAGGCTGAGCTCGACGAGAGAGTCGGCCAGACGTTCGCTGCGCGCACCTACGCCGAGCTGGCCGTGATTACCGCCGATATCCCGCCCGGGCTGGCCCCGGCGCCGCCCCCGCTGAGGCCAGCACCGGCCAGGCCCAGCGCCCCGGCCGCCGCGAGGGTCACTGCGAGGGACCGCGCAATCATGGCCACCGCCATTGTCGCGGGCCTGGCCTTGGTCGCCTCCGTCTTCGTGAGCCCGCTGGCCGGGCCGGGGCCGGGGCCGTCGCTGGCGGGGGCGCTGGCGGGTCTGCTGGTGCTCGGCGGGGCCGGGAGCGGTTTCGTGTCCTTGTTCCTGCTCGGAATTCAGCTGCGCTCGCAGCGCACCAAGCGCCCCGGTCCCGCACGCCGCCAAGCCGCGGCGGAGCAAGGCCGACGCGGCCCGGCGCCATTCTCTGCGCCCGCAGTTGTCCCGCTAGTGCCGGTGCCTTCTTGACCGCATAGCCCGGCGGCGGGCGGCGGGGCTGTCCGGCGGGTCATATACGAGATACGATACACGACAGCCCGCGTCCCCCCGGCGCCCCGCGTCCGGGGCGGGCTGGCTCGGCAACGGTGCAACGGCCATAACCGCGGAGACGCCGATGAACATCAGAACCTCATGGACGACCATGCTCACCGGCGCGATCTGCGCGTCCGCCATGGCCCTGGTTGGCGTGCCGGCCGCCCTGATCACGCCGCCCGCCGCCGCCGCAAGCGCGCGGCCCGCCGCGACGTCGACGGCGAGCGGTCGGGTCTCCTCGGGCACTGGGTCGTCGGGCGCGATGCCGATGGCTACGGGTGACCCGCGCCATGTCCGGCCGCCGCGGCTCCCCCGGCCCTGCGTCGTGCTGCGGGCCGCGCTGGCCACGACGACCGGCACGTTCAGCAGCGCCGACGAGACCACCCCGCCCGACACCGCGCGCATCCAGGCCGCCCTGGACCGTTGTACGGGCACCGGCCGTGCCGTCGTGCTGGCGGGTGACACGTCCGGCGGTGCGGCCAGCGATGCGTTCCTGAGCGGGCCGCTGACGATCGGGCGGCACGAGGTGCTGCTGGTCGACGACGGGGTGACGCTCTACGCCTCGCTGAACCCGGCGGACTACCAGATCCCGGGCCAGTACCCGGCCAACACCTGCGGCACGGTGAGCGCGGCGGGCGGCGGGTGCTATCCGTTCATCACGTTCGGCGGGTCCGGCGCGGGCCTGATGGGCACGCGCGGGCCGGACGGGAGCCTGGGCGCCGTCGACGGGCGCGGGAACGGCACACTGGTCGGCTCCACCCAGACCTGGTGGGACGTGGCCGCGGCCGCCGACTCCGGCGGCGAGCAGAACAACCCCATCCTGGTCGAGGGGGACGGGGTCAACCGGATCACGGTCTTCGGTGTCGAACTGGAAAACTCACCCATGTACCACGTCGAACTCAGCAACGGCTTCGGGCTCACGGTCTGGGGCGTCGAGATCAGCACGCCAGCCACCGCGCGCAACACCGACGGCGTCGACCCGGTCAGCGAGAGCGACGTCACGCTCTCCGGCGACATGATCCAGAACGGCGACGACTGCGTGGCGGTGAAGGCCAACGCGGGCACGCCCTCCCGCAACATCACGGTCAATGACGTGCACTGCTACGGCTCCCACGGGCTGTCGGTCGGCAGCCAGACCGCGGGCGGGGTGTCCAACGTGCTGTTCGAGAACTCGACGCTCAACGGCCTGGACAGCCTGGGCAACCTGTCCGGCTCCGACACCGGCATCCAGGTCAAGACCGACGCGGTCAACGGCGGGATCACCAAGCGGGTGACGTACCGCGACATCTGCATGACCAACATCAAGCACCTGCTGATCTTCAACCCGCACTACGCCTCCGGCGGGACCAGCATCCCGACCCAGGACGACATCGTCCTGAACGGCGTGGTCGCCACCAACTCCGAGTCCGGCGCCTACTCGATCTTCGAGGGCTACGACGCCGACCACCCGCTGCAACTCGACCTGGAGAACGTCGACCTGGACAACACCACCCAGGACGGCAACCACGGCAGCGAGGGGCCCGCCGAAGGACAGAGCCCGACCCAGTACCTCAGCGTCGGCACCGACAACACCAACATCGTGCCGGCCGGCCCCCTGGGCAACACCGCCGACGACGTGACCGTCACCCCGGTCACCGCCCCCGGCACCGTCCCCACGTGCGACATCCCGCCCTTCGGCCCGCCGGCCTAGAGTATGGGCGTACCCGGCGCCGAAAGGGGTCCAGCATGCAGGCACCCGCTCCCCGCATCGACGTCGTCCTGGACGGCTTCGCGATCAACACCAGCGCCGGACTGGCCGCCATGTGCGAGGTCGTGCTCATCGAGGGGGCCGGCGCCGACGGGCGGCCGGCCCGGATCCTGGTCGACCCGGCGCACGTGGGCCGGCGGACGTTCCTGCTGGAGGCGCTGGCCAGCCGGGGCCTGACCCCGGGCGACATCGACATGGTCGTGCTGACCCACGCGCACTGGGACCATGTGCAGAACATTGACCTGTTCGCGCACGCGCCGGTGTACCTGCACCCGGACGAGCGGCGGTACTGCGAGCGCCCGCACGCGAACGACTGGGCCACGCCGGCCTGGACGGTGGACATCCTGCAGCGGGTGCGGACCCGCGAGGTCGCCGACGGGGACGAGTTGATCCCGGGCGTGGGGGTCGTGGACCTGCCCGGCCACTCGGCCGGCAGCATCGGCATCACCGTGCAGAACGAGCAGGGCCTGTCCCTGATCACCGGCGACGCCCTGCACTACGCGAGCGTCGCGCTGAGCCGGCAGCCGCCACTGGTGTTCTGGAGCGCCGGCGAGGCCCAGGCCAGCATCGACCGCGCGGTCAGGCTGGCGGACGTCATCTACCCCGGGCACGACCGGCCGTTCCGGCTGACGGCCGAGCGTGAGGTCGAGTACCTGCGCGAGTTCAGGCTGACGATCACCGGCACCCCGCCCGACCAGCCCGGGCTCGGCTTCTACCCCAAGACCCGCGAGCCCTGGGTCATGCCCGGCATCGAGGACCAGGCCCGGCGCGCCCGCTAGCCGGCGTCAGCGGCCGGCCAGGCGGTCCAGGGCGGTGTTGATCCGCTTCTCCGACACCGGAGCGGGCGTGCCGAGGATCTGCGCGAACAGGCTGACCCGCAGTTCCTCGATCATCCAGCGCACGGCCCGCACGTCGGCGCCGCGGCGGCGGGCGGGCGGTAGCTGCCCGACGGCCTGCTCGTGGGCCGCGGTGACCCGGTGCACGGTCGCCATCCGGTCCGCGTCACGCCGCGGGTCCTCGGCCATCGTGTCCAGCCGCCGGGTGATCGCGCGCAGGTAACGTACCAGGTCGGGCAGCCGGCCCAGCCCGGTCTCGCTGACGAACCCGGGGTAGATCAACGCGGCGAACTGGGCCCGTGCGTCGTCAAACGCCGCGGCCAGCGGCGGGCTCGCCGTGGCCCGCAGCCGGATCTCGGCCTCGTGGGCGGTCTCGAGGACCTGCCCGGCCGCGTCCACCGCCCGCGCCGTGGCCAGCGGCAGGGCCGGCCGGCCCTGCGCGGCCAGCGCGGCGAAACCATCCGCGTCCCAGGCCGGCCCGCCGGCGTCCGCGATCACCTGGTCGGCCGCGCAGGCCACGCAGTCGTCGAGCAGCGCGCCGATGCTGGGGTACGGGTTGCGGCTCATGGCCAGCTTCCGCGCGGTCGGCAGCCGGTCGGCGATCGAGCGCAGGCCGGACGGCACCCGCAGCAGGATCAGCCGCCGGGTGCCGCGCGCCATGGCCTGCGCGGCCTCGGCCTCGGTCGCGAACAGCCGGACGTCGGCCGCGTCGCCGGTGTCCTCCAGCGCCGGGTAGGCCGTCACCTGATCGCGGTGCAGCACCCGCGGCAGCGTGCCGATCGTCCAGTCCCGCAGCCCGGCGCGGGTGATGCCGGCCGCCGCCTCGGTGAGCTTGGCCTGCAGCCGGGGCCGCAGTTGCCGCCGCAGCGCGTCCAGGTCCTTGCCGCTGGCCAGTTCGCGGTCGCCGTCGGTCACCCGGAACGTCATCCTCAGGTGGGCGGGCAGCCGGGACTCGTCGAACGCGTCACGGCCGACGGTCACGCCGCCGGCCCGGCTCAACTCGGCGGCCAGCGCGTCGATCAGGTTTCCTTCCGGCTCGCCCAGCCGGGCCGTGACCGCGCGGGCGACGTCCGGCGCGGGCACGAAGTGCCGGCGCAGGTGCTTGGGCAGGGACCGGATCAGCTCGGTCACCAGTTCCTCGCGCCGGCCCGGCACCTGCCAGCTCAGCTCGTCCCCGCTCACCCGGCCCAGCGTGGCCAGCGGGATGTCCACGGTCACCCCGTCGTCAGGCTCGCCGGGCGCGAACTCGTACGACAGCGGGAGCCCGCCGCCCCACGCGGCCGGGTAGTCGCCGGGACTGACGTCGTCGGCCGCCGGGCCGGTGAGGTCGGCCGGGGTGAACGTCAGCAGGTCGGGCGTTTGCGCGCGCGCCGTCTTCCACCAGGTGTCGAAGTGCCGGGCGGACGTCACGTCCTGAGGTATCCGCTGGTCGTAGAAGTCGAACAGGACGGTGTCGTCGGCCACGATCCCGCGCCGCCTGGCCTTCTCCTCCAGTTCCCTGGCCTCGTCGAGGAGTTCCTGGTTGCGGCGGAAGAACGCGTGATGAGTCTGCCAGTCGCCCTCCACCAGGGCGCCGGTGATGAACATGTCCCTCGCGGCCGCCGGGTCGACGCGCGCGTAGTTCACCGCGCGCGCGGTCACGATCGGCAGGCCGTACAGGGTCACCTTCTCCAGCGCCATGGCCGCGCCGCGCCTGGCGTCCCAGTGCGGCTCGCTGTAGGTGCGCTTGACCAGGTCCGGGGCGAGCGGCTCGGCCCACTCGGGATCGATGCGCGCCGTGACCCTGGCCCAGAGCCGGGACGTCTCGACCAGTTCGGCGGCGACCACCCACTGCGGGGGCCTGCGGGCCAGCACCGAGTCGGGGAAGATCGCGAACCGGGCCCCGCGGGCCCCGGCGAACTCGGCCGGCCCGCGGCGCTTCGGCCCGGTCTTGTCGTCGGCGTCCCGCATCCCGACGTGCGACAGCAGCCCGGCCAGCAGCGCGATGTGGATCCGGTTCGCGACCTCCGCCGGAAAACGCGAGCCCGGCTCGGGCTCGCGGCCCGCCCCGCCCGATCTGCCCTTCCGGTCGGGGTGCAGGCCGACGTCGCGCGCCGCCTCCCGCAACTGGCCGTGCACGTCCTGCCACTCGCGCACCCGCAGGTAGTGCAGGTACTCGCGGTGGCACAGGCGGCGGAACGCCGAGCCCGACAGCTCGCGCTGCCGGTCGTGCACGTAGTCCCACAGCGTGAGGAAGGCCAGGAAGTCCGACCCCGGCTCGGCGAACCGCGCGTGCATGGCGTCGGCGGCCTGGCGGGCGTCGGCCGGCCGCTCCCTCGGGTCCTGGATGGACAGCGCGGCCGTGATGATCAGCACTTCGCGCAGGCACCCGCCGCGCTCGGCCTCCAGGATCATCCGGCCGAGCCGCGGGTCGGTCGGCAGCCGGGACAGCTTCCGGCCGGTCCCGGTCAGGCGGGTCCGGCCGTGGCCCGCGCCCGCCTCCCCGCCCCCGCGTGTCTCCCGGCCCGCGTCCCGGGAGGCGATCGCGCCCAGTTCTTCCAGCAGGCGGATCCCGTCGGCGATGTTGCGGGAGTCGGGCGGGTTCACGAACGGGAAGTCCGCGACCTCGCCGAGGTCGAGCGCGGTGGTCTGCAGGATGACCGAGGCCAGGTTGGTGCGCAGGATCTCCGGGTCGGTGAACTCCGGCCGCGACGCGAAGTCCTCCTCGGTGTACAGCCGGATGCAGATCCCGTCGGACGTCCGCCCGCACCGGCCCTTGCGCTGGTCGGCCGAGGCCCGGGAGATCCGCTCGATGGGCAGCCGCTGCACCTTGGTCCGGTAGCTGTAGCGGGAGATGCGCGCGGTGCCCGGGTCGATCACGTACTTGATGCCCGGCACGGTCACCGAGGTCTC